>JAFXLS010000044.1 GCA_017530965.1 Fibrobacter sp. | reverse complement strand
CTGCTGGGCGATGGACGAAGAAAACCCGATTACCTTTATTCACGACGTGGGTGCAGGTGGACTTTCGAACGCCTTCCCGGAACTCGTGAACGATGGCGGCCTCGGCGGTAAGTTTGAACTCCGCAATGTGCCGAATGACGAACCGGGCATGAGTCCGTTCGAAATCTGGAGTAACGAATCCCAGGAACGTTATGTTATCGCTATTGCTGGTGACAAGCTCGATGTGTTCGACGCTATCTGTAAGCGTGAACGCTGCCCGTACGCCGTGGTGGGCGAGGCTATCCCTGAAAAGCACTTGACCCTTACGGACAAGCACTTCGGTACGACTCCGATTGACATGCCGCTCGGCGTGCTCCTCGGCAAGCCACCTCGCATGATTCGTAACGAAAAGAGCCAGAAACGTCCGCTTTCGTCTCAGGTCGTCCCGGCTGATGCTTCCATCAAGGATGTGGCACACCGCGTGCTCGCAAACCCGACCGTCGCCGACAAGACGTTCTTGATTTCCATTGGTGACCGTTCCGTGACGGGCATGATTTGCCGTGACCAGATGGTTGGCCCGTGGCAGGTGCCGGTTGCTGACTGCGCCGTGACGAGTGCAACGCTCGATACGTACGAAGGCGAAGTCATGAGTATGGGCGAACGCGCTCCGATCGCTCTTATTTCTCCGGCAGCTGCAGCCCGCATGACGGTTGCTGAATCCCTCACGAACATGGCTGCCGCTTGCGTCCCGGATATGGGTCGCGTAAACTTGTCCGCTAACTGGATGGCTACACCGAACTACGAAGGCGATGGCGCTGACCTTTACGAAGCCGTGAAGTCTATCGGTATGGAACTCTGCCCGGAACTTGGCATTACGATTCCGGTCGGTAAGGACTCCATGAGCATGAGCACGGTTTGGTCCGACGATAAGGGCAACCACCGCGTCACCGCTCCGATTTCTCTTGTGATCAGTGCATTTGCTCCTTGTGCCGACGTGCGCAAGACGCTCACTCCGCAGCTTTTGCAGAAGAAGGACACGACGCTCGTGCTCGTGGACCTCGCTCGTGGCAAAAACCGCATGGGCGCTTCCATCGCCGCTCAGGTTTACAACCTCCTTGGCGACAAGGCTCCGGATGTCGATTCCGCAAAGGAACTCCGCGCCTTCTTCGAAACCATTCAGAAGCTCAACGCCGACGGAAAGATTCTCGCTTACCACGACAAGAGCGATGGCGGCCTCTTCACGACAGTTGTCGAAATGGCATTCGCAGGTCACGTAGGTGCAACGCTCAATACCGCAGCCCTCAAGGGTAACCTCATCGACGCTCTCTTCAATGAAGAACTTGGTGCCGTTCTCCAGGTCGCAAACGCCGACCTCGCGGCTGTTAAGGCCGCGTTCGATGCCGCCGGTCTCGGCGATACCGTTTCTGAAATCGGTAAGCTCAATGATTCTTACAACCTGGTCATCGGCGACTACGCCGAAGGCCTCTCGGATCTCCGCGCCATCTGGAGCGACACGACCCGCCGCATTGCCGCCCTCCGCGACAATCCGGAATGTGCCGAAAGTGAATACAAGCTCAAGCTCGAACAGGACGATCCGGGTATCACGCCGAAGGTCACCTTCGATCTCGCTGCTAGCGCCAAGGTTATCAAGGATTACGCAAGCCGCCCGAAGATGGCTATTCTCCGTGAACAGGGCGTGAACGGCGAACTCGAAATGGCTGCTGCATTTGCAAAGGCTGGCTTCGAATCCATCGACGTTCACATGACGGACATTCTCTCCGGTCGCGTAAGCCTCAAGGACTTCAACGGTCTCGTCGCTTGCGGTGGCTTCAGCTACGGTGACGTTCTCGGTGCCGGCGAAGGCTGGGCCAAGAGCATTCTCTTCAACCCGAAGGCTCGCGCTGAATTCGAAGCTTACTTCAACCGCAAGGATACCTTCACGCTCGGCGTCTGCAATGGCTGCCAGATGGTCTCTAACCTCAAGGATTTGATCCCAGGTGCCAAGCACTGGCCGCGCTTTGTGCAGAACATCTCCGAACGCTTCGAAGCTCGCTACTGCTCTTTGAAGGTCGAAGAAACTCCGGCTGTGCTCCTCAAGGGTATGGCTGGTTCTGTCCTCCCGATCGCTGTTGCTCACGGTGAAGGTCGTGCTGAATTCGCAAGCCGCGAAGCTGCCGAAGCCTGCCTCAAGACGGGGCTCGTGGCTCTCCGCTATGTGGACGGCAAGCACGAATACACCGAACGCTACCCGCTGAACCCCAACGGCTCTCCGTTCGGTATCAACGGCCTCTGCTCTGAAGATGGCCGCGCCCTCGTGATGATGCCGCACCCGGAACGCGTATTCCGCACCTGCCAGTACTCCTGGCACCCGGCAGAATGGGGCGAAGATGGTCCGTGGATGCAGCTGTTCCGCAACGGCCGAATCTTCGTAGGGTAAGGTCCCTGAGCCTGCCGAAGGGCCTGCTGAGTGTCATCCTGAGCGAAGCCCAGTCATTCTGGAGCCGAAGGCGATAGAATCAGGCGTAGTCGAAGGATCTCGTGCAAATAAATCCGCTTCCTGCTTGACCGCAGGGGCGGATTTTTTTTCTACTTTGTTGTTGTTTGTGTATGGATGAGGTTGGTTGCGTGTGGAATGTGCACATGCTGCTGAAAAAGGAGTACAGAATGAGAAAATCAAAACTTTTGTCTTTATGGACCCTATCGTCTGACGACTCCAGGGTGACAGGATTAGAGTGTCATCCTGAGCGAAGAACCGAAGGTTCGCAGTCGAAGGATCTCTTATGTTTTTTTGCTTTTGCTCTAACCGTAGCCCTCGTCGCCTGCGGCGACGACAGCGGAACTTCCGCGAATGACGACAATGTGTCGTATTCTTCCGTCATCCAGAGTGGCGATAGCCACGAAGGATCCAGTAACAGCAAAAAAGCCGATCCCGGAACGGAGTCCGGGATGACAAGTAGTAGCAAGAAAGATGGCGGATCGGAGTCCGCCATGACGAGTTCTTCATCTTCGAATAAAGCCTTATCGTCATCCTGGAGTTCCGAAGGAACGATAGGATCCAGTAATAGTAAGCTGTCTTCTTCTAGTAGTAAAGGGATTGCCACGAACTCTTCGAGTTCTCGCAATGACAATCAAGTCGAGTGTCGCGAGCAGCCGTCAACGGATGCTCATGACCGAGACGCTGAGTCATGTGCCACGCACAATGACAAGTCTTCATCTTCGGGTAAAAAGGTTGAGTCCTCCAGCAGCGAGTATGTGCCTTTTGATCATAAAAAAACTCTAGCGAAATCAAGTAAAGTTGGCAAAGATGCATATAAGCAGTTTACGGATCCGCGCAATGGTCGCAGTTATTATTACATAACAATAACTTCTAGCAAGACTGGAAAATCTGTAACCGTCATGGCTGAAAACCTGAATATTGGTGAAATGGTTCTTGGTGAAAATAATCAAAATGACGATGCTAAAATAGAACGTTACTGCTATAATAACGATTCGACTAAATGTGATGAATTTGGCGGGCTCTATCAATGGGCTGAAATGATGCAATTGCCTAGTCGATGCAATACCGAAAGTTGTTCCGATTTAATACAAAAAAATCATAGGGGAATATGCCCTGAGGGTTGGCGCTTGTTTACGTGGGATGACTATGAAATTGTTAGTGAGTATGAAGATAAGTTTGATGATGGTGTAAAAGGGTTGCGTTCAACCTATGGATTCCGTGGTACGAATCAGAGTGGCTTTTCTCTAACAGGTGCAGGAATAAGAAAAATAAGTGGTAAATTTGGCAATATAGAGGATGCTTTTTTTTGGTATTTCCCAGAGGAAGATGAATATGATGTATCTTATTATGTCCATACTGGGTATGTATCTTCTACAGGCCATTTCCCAACAAAAGATGATGGTGATGTTAAAATACAAGGCCGTTCTGTTCGTTGTGTTAAACTAGAATAGTCTCCTTATAAAAATTTAAAGGCGGATTGTATCCGCCTTCCTTGCGTTATTCCTCTTCGAGGCTTGACTGCTGCGGTTATCCAATACGAACGCAAGCGTTCATGCTGTCTAACCTTGCACGTTATTCCGGCATGGAGCCGGAATTTCAAACGCTCTATCTCTAGCCGATTGGTGTAGATTTTTGTATTTTCTATGCGAAAAAAGTGAAAACAATGAAAAAGCTCGTAATTTACATCCATGGGAAAGGCGGCAATGCCGACGAGGCCAATCATTACAAGCCCCTTTTCCCAGATTTTGATGTCATCGGTTTTGATTACAAGGCAGAAACCCCGTGGGATGCCAAACAGGAATTCTCGGCTTATTTTGACTCGGTTGCTGCAAACTACGACGAAGTCGTGCTTATCGCGAATAGCATTGGCGCGTTCTT
>JAFXLS010000043.1 GCA_017530965.1 Fibrobacter sp. | reverse complement strand
TGGATCAGCTGGTAGAAGGCGTGCTGGCCGTTCGTACCCGGTTCGCCCCAGAGGATCGGACCCGTCTGGTAGTTCACGCGCTTGCTTTCACGGTCAACGGTCTTGCCGTTCGATTCCATGTCGGCCTGCTGGAAGTAGGCTGCCAGGCGGTGCAGGTACTGGTCGTACGGGAGCATCGCGTAGCTGGAAGCGCCGAAGAAGTTGTTGTACCACACGCCGATGAGGGCGAGGATCACCGGCATGTTCTTGTCGGCCGGGGCGGTCTTGAAGTGCTGATCCATTTCGTAGGCGCCCTGGTGGAGCTTCATGTAGTTTTCGAAGCCGATGCGGAGGGCGATGGAGAGGCCGATGGCAGACCACAGGGAGTAGCGGCCGCCGACCCAGTTCCAGAATTCGAACATGTTCGCGGTGTCGATACCGAAAGCAGCGACGGCTTCGGTGTTGGTGGAAAGCGCCACGAAGTGCTTGGCGATGGACTTTTCGTCGCCATTGAAAGCCTTGAGCACGGCGGCCTTGGCCGTTTCGGCGTTGGTCATGGTCTCAAGCGTTGTGAAGGTCTTGGAAGCGACGATGAAGAGCGTCTCTTCGATGTTCACCTTCTTGAGGGTTTCGGCCATGTGGGTGCCGTCGATGTTAGAAACGAAGTAGACTTCCGGAGAGTATTCGCCAGCAGCCGGCTTGTCGGCATACGGCTTCAAAGCTTCGGTCACCATCACCGGACCGAGGTCGGAACCGCCGATACCGATGTTCACCACGTACTTGATGGACTTGCCGGTGTGGCCCTTCCACTTGCCGGTACGCACGAGCTTGGTGAATTCTTCCATGTGCTTGAGCACGGCGCGAACTTCGGGCATCACGTCCTTGCCGTCGACGCAGATCGGATCGTTACCCTTGTAGCGGAGCGCGGTGTGGAGCACGGCGCGCTTTTCGGTGGTGTTAATCTTTTCGCCGGCAAAGTACTTACGGCGCATGTCTTCGAAACCGGCGGACTTCAGGAGGTCCTGGAGCTTGGCCATGGTTTCGTCGGTGATGATGTTCTTGGAGTAGTCCAGGAAGAGGCCGCAGGCTTCGGCGCTGAACTTTTCGGCGCGAGCCGGGTCCTTTGCGAAGAGTTCCTTCATGTGCCAGGTCTTTGCGACTTCGGCGTGGGCCTCAAGGGCCTTCCATTCCTGAGAATCAGTCAGTTTCGACATAGATTAATCCTTTCCGCTGCGCGGTTATTTGTTGCGAGGGTAAAAATAGAAAAATTTTTATATACATTTAGTGACATGGATACATCAATTCTCGACAAAGCGATTGTTTTTGCGGTCAAGGCGCACCAGGGGGCAGAACGTAAGGGGAAGGGTTTCCCGTATATAGTTCACCCGATGGAGGCTGTCTCGATTGCAGCCACCATGACTAGCGACCAGGAACTTCTGGCCGCCGCGGCATTGCACGATACGGTAGAAGATACCGCTGTGACGCTCAAGGACGTAGAACGCGAATTCGGCAAGCGCATTGCTGAGCTTGTCGAGGCCGAATCCGACATCGAGTTCGAAGGTAAGAGCCGCCAAGAAAGCTGGCGCCTTCGTAAAGAAGAAGCGATTGAACGTTTGTCTTCGGCAACTAACGAAGTCAAGATTGTAGCGCTTGCAGACAAATTAAGTAATATTCGCGCTATATACCGCGACTACCAGGCGATTGGCGACAAGGTGTGGGACCTGTTTTGCGTAAAAGACAAGGCATCTCACGAATGGCATTTCCGCGGACTTGCGCGAGCACTCGCAAGTCTTAAGGGAACTTTCGCTTACGACGAATTTATTGAAACCATTGACAGGGTATTCTAAAAGTAGAAAGGCCATGGTGCAGAAAAACAAAACCGATTACGGCCTCCCTCCTAAAGAGGCTCTGATTCTGGAAGAATACCGCGAACAGCATATAGTTTTTGAAAAACTATTGAGAGTTGTCAAGCGGATTCTTCGCCAAAGTCTCGAAGAAAATAAAATCTACATCAACGCCATCGAAGGCCGTGTCAAGGCAGAAGATAGCCTTGCGGGCAAACTCGAACGCAAGTCGGGCAAGTACAATTCGCTTTCTGACCTGACGGATATTTTAGGCGTTCGCGTTATTACCTTCTACAGTGATGAGGTGGATAAAGTCGCTGCCCTTGTAGGTCGTCTTTTTGAAATCGATTGGGAAAACAGTATCGACAAACGCAAGATGCACGAAATCCATAGTTTCGGCTATAATTCGCTACATTTTATTTGTCGCTTGCCCAAAGAAAGATATTTTGATCCTGCTTACCCGCAAATGAACGAAATCCGTTTCGAAGTGCAGATGCGCACCGCCTTACAGCATGTGTGGGCTGTATTGGATCATGATACGGGTTATAAGTCGGGTTTCGAAGTTCCCAAGGAATATCTGCGCAACTTGAACCGCCTTGCAGGAATGTTAGAACTGGTTGACGAACAGTTTTGCGTGATTCGTACGGGAATCAATGACTACCGCCGTCAGGTGCAGTCGTTGGTGAGTTCGGGCAGTTTCGATGAAGTGGAGCTGAACGGCGATTCGTTTGGAAATTACCTAGAATTACACCCTTTCGATG
Source organism: Fibrobacter sp. (assembly GCA_017530965.1). GTDB lineage: Bacteria > Fibrobacterota > Fibrobacteria > Fibrobacterales > Fibrobacteraceae > Fibrobacter. The sequence goes on along the minus strand of JAFXLS010000043.1, from coordinate 7,927 downwards.
CATTGAACAAGCGCATTGCCTCCATTAATCAGGCTGAAATTCACGAGACGTCGCTTTCGCGGTTCTTGGCTGTATTCGTATCATTTGGATTTACGACTCTCGGCGACATTGACAGAATGATCAAGCGGAATATGGAAGATGCGTACCAGTTGGCGGCATTCCAGTTGGCCGGTACTGATCTTGACATTATCAATTCTTCTCTCGGGGTGATTTCGCTCTGTGCAGTTCATGTGCTTAAGCAGGGCGGAGGCGTTCTGGAGCTGACTCGTTTCCTGGAAAGCCTTAACGGGGTGTCCGGTAGCAACAAGCACCGTGCCGAGGGTATTTTCCGCGTGGCGCAGAACTTGTCTTTTATGAAGAAATGACACGAACGTGTCATCCTGAGCTATACGAAACTAAGGACTTTAGTTCTCAAGTTGAGTTATCCTCTTTGGGGAGAGTGTAACGAATCGAAGGATCTCTAGCTGAAATAAAGAAAAGTCCTCGGCTGAATGTCGAGGACCTTTACTTTTTGAGGGAGTCGTAATTTAGTTAGCCGCCGGCGGATTGCCATGCGGGCCATGGTGCGGGCCTTTCTTGTGTTCGCGGAACTTCTTCATCTGTTCCTTGTGGAAGGCGTTGAACTTTTCGAGCTGTTCGGCAGTCAAGATTCCGGCGAGGGCCTGCATCCCGTTAATGCGGTGTTCAAGTAAGGCCTTGTCCGCGTCGAGCACCTTTGCCTTGGCGGCATCGATTCCGGCGGAATCCTTGCTTTCAAGAGCTTCGCCCAAAGCTTTTTCAGCTTCGTGCTTTTGCTTGCGGAGTTCCTTGAAAATGGAATCTCCCTTGGCGCGGCTGGCTTCGAGGGTGGCCTTCTGTTCCGGCGTCACCTGCAGTAAGGAATCCATGGCGGCAAAGTCCATCTTGCCCCTGAATTTCGGTCCCTTGTCAAAGTCGCCGTGCGGACCCTTGTGACCGTGCTTGGCGCAGTTCGGGCAATGGCAAGGCTGTCCGTTCTTTTCGCAAGAGCAGGTCTCACCCTTTACGCAATCGCAGGGAGCATTCGGGGCATGCATGGCGCTGTGTTCGCAGGGCATGCCGCCGCCTTTTTTGCAACAGGACATTTCTGCCTGCTGGCAGCAACAGCCGCCGTTAATGTGGAGGTTGCCCAGGAAAAATCCCAGGGCGAGGGCAAGTATTGCAATGCTTGCCGCGAAGAGTTTGTTTCCGTTCATAGTGTTACTCCTTGATCAAATAGCTAAAGCCGACGGTTTCTTCCAGAGTTTCGAATTCGTCGCTGGTGGAATTTCCGAGGCTAGAATACCAGCTCAAAACTTCGGACGGAGCAGAGCTGTTGATAGAAACGTATTCGGTAGAATTGGCCCCAGCCTGTTCGATGTTTTGCGTCATCGAAGGCAAGAGGGCGGTAAGTGCCACAAGTGCAATGCTTGCTGCAAGCGGAATGGCGCTGTACCAGGTCTTGATTGCAATGATATTCTTTTTTGTGGGGACATTCAAGGCTTCCGCGTCCAGGCGGGCGCAGACTTTTGCCCAGGAATCTTCCCGGGGGGTAAGCCTTTCAAGCTTCGAAAAATCGATTTTGTTAGGCATGGTTCTTACGCTCCTTTAAATAGTTCTTCACAAAGTGTCTTGCGCGGCTAAGCCTTGCTTTAATGGTTCCTTCGGGCATCCTGTAAATTTCTGCCAGGTCCTTTACATCCAGGTCTTCGGCATCCTTGAGCCAGAGCATACTGCGGGTTTCTGCTGGGAGTTCCGCCAGGCCTTTTTCCAGAAGTTCCGCATCGAAGGTTTCGTTTTTTTCGTCTTTTCCAAGGACCTCTTCTATAATGACGTCCAGTTTTTCTTCTTCCAGTTCCCGGTGTCGTTTTTGAGCCCTGAGCTTCATGAGGCAGGCATTGACCGTAAGCCTGTAAAGCCATGTGCCCAGAGCCGATTCTCCCCGAAAACCCTGTACGGCTTTGGGGGCCTGTACAAAGACATCCATCAGGATGTCTTCGGCTTCGTCCCGGTCCTTCATCATCCTGAAGGCCAGATTCAGCACATTCGCGCTATGAGCCTGCCAAAGCAGGCTTAATGCTTCGCGACTGCCGCCCTTAAGGTGTTGAAGAATCACTTTTTCGTCCATTGTACCCTTTTAGATGCACCTAAATGCCCGTTGGTTGCATCTTTTATGAAAAATAATTATAAAAATGTGCGTTTTCTGGTGTTTTTCTATATTTCCCGCAAATGTTTAAGATTTTGCTGGACAAGTTGAAGGAGGCGTTTGGCTCGGTCTTACCGGTTACGCTAATTGTGCTTGCGGTGTCGTGTACGCCGCTGGTGACGCTGTCCTTTAAGCAACTTGTTGTTTTTTCGATTTGTGCGATTTTCTTGATTGTTGGCATCGGACTTTTTAACCTGGGTGCCGACCTTGCCATGACCCCCATGGGCGAGCATGTGGGTTCGGGTCTTACCAAATCCAGGCGTTTGCAGTTGCTTGTTTCGGTGTGCTTTGTGATGGGCGTGCTCATTACTGTTGCGGAGCCCGATTTGTCGGTGCTTGCCGAGCAGGTGCGAGCGGCGGTGGAGCCGACTCTCCTGATTGCGACGATTGGCGTTGGCGTAGGTTGTTTCTTGGCACTTTCGATTATCAAGATTGTGTTTAAGCGAGACCTTTCGACGATTATCATCTTCTTTTACTTGATGCTTTTCATGCTCGGGATGCTCATGCTGACCTTCGGGAAGGACATGTTCGTGCCGCTGGCTTTTGATTCGGGTGGTGTGACCACGGGCCCGATTACGGTGCCCTTTATCATGGCTCTCGGCGTGGGTGTGGCAGGAGCCATTGGCGGTAAAAGTGCGAATGAAAACAGTTTCGGACTGATTGCGCTTTGCTCGGTAGGCCCGATTATTGCGCTCATGGGACTCGTGATTTTCTCGAAGGGAGATTTGACATACCAGCTTTCGGAATCGGCTTATTCAATTGATGCCAGTCTCGGGATGAACTTCTTGCCGGTCATTTTAGGTGTTGCAAGAGAAGTGCTTGTGGCGCTCGGCTTGATTGTGGTGTTCTTCCTGTTGTTGCAGTTTACGGTACTTAGGCTGCCTTGGAGCAGGATTGTCCCTATGGCCTTCGGTATTGTGTACACGTTCGTGGGCCTGGTGGTGTTTCTCACGGCAGTGGCTGTCGGGTTCATGCCGATTGGCTTTGAACTGGGCAAGCAACTGGGTGCCATGCCGCGTGCTCTTGTGGCGGCGGGCTTTGTGCTTGGCTTGGTGGTGGTGCTTGCGGAACCGGCGGTGCACGTGCTGAACAAGCAGGTCGAAGAGGTGACCGGCGGCCTTGTGACCAAGCGCTCCATGCTGATTGCGCTTTCGGTGGGCGTGGGCATTTCGATCGGTCTTTCCATGATTCGCATTATTGTTGGTTTTCCGATTATTTATTACCTGATTCCGGGTTACTTTATTTCGCTCGGACTTTCGTTCTTTGTGCCGAAACTTTATACCGCCATTGCCTTTGACTCCGGTGGCGTGGCGAGCGGTCCGTTGACTTCTAGCTTTATTCTGCCGCTTGCCATAGGCGCTTGTGCGGGCCTGCGTGACGGTGGCGATTCCATTTTGAATTATGCTTTCGGTATTGTCGCCATGGTCGCGATGACGCCCTTGATTACTATACAGGTGCTCGGTTTCAGGGCTACCGTTTCGACGGCGCTCCGTAACCGCATGATGATGCGTCGCATCCAGGATGCCGACGACGAACAGATTATCGACTTTATGTAGGGGGCGCCATGGATGTAGAAAAGAAAATAAGAAACAGGGTGTTGCGCGGGAGTACGCGTGCCAAGGTCTCGATGAACCGCCTCAAGATTTTGATTACGGTGGTGGGTCGAGCCAAGGCGGATTTTTACATGGACCACATCCAGTCTTTTGGCGTGAACATGCAGATGGTGCTGTTCGGGCAGGGGACTGCCCCGCGTGAAATTGCGACAGCCATGGGTCTTGCCGATTCGGACCGCGCCGTGATTATTAGCATTATTGGCGAAAACAATCTGCGTGCAGCCCTCGACAGCCTTGCCGAAAAGTTCAATACGATTGTGGGTGGCAAGGGCATTGCCTACACCATCCCCATGGCAAGCATCATTGGCAAGTCTATCTTCAACTTTTTAAGCGACAACCGCGATGCGGTACGGAGAAACGAAAAATGAGCGGATTCAATCACGAAGTCATCTTTTGTATTGTGAATACCGGATTCTCTGAAACCGTGATGGAAGCGGCGAAGGATGCCGGTGCCCGTGGGGGTACGATTCTGAATGCCCGCGGTACGGCCAACAAGGAAGCCGAGTCGTTTTTCCATATCGCGATTCAGCCCGAAAAAGAAATCGTCATGATTCTAGTGGATGCCAAGATCAAGGATGCCGTTTTGCATGCCCTTTACCAGAAGGCAGGGCTTGACACCATGGGCCAGGGAATCGCATTTTCGCTCCCGGTCGACAATGTGGTGGGCCTTACTCCGTGGAAGGCCGAAATCAAGGCCGCTGAAGTTGCAGCTGAAAAAGCGGCCGAGAAAGTTGCCAAATCCATAGAGGCGGCCGAAGAAAATGCCAAGAAATAATTGGCTTTTGTGTAAATATTAAACAACTTTGTATAAAATAGGGCCTGAATATTTGATATTCGGGTCATTTTTGTCAATGTCCGGTTGACATTATTTTATTATTAACCATATGAACTTCCTGGTCTATTTCCTGTTTGCCCTGTCCGGGTTCGCGGGCCTGATTTACGAAGGCTCGTGGGCACGATACCTTAAACTCTTCCTTGGGCATTCTAGCTACGGCCAGGTGCTCACGCTCTGCATTTACATGGGCGGCCTTGCCATAGGCAGCTTTGTCGCAGGCAAGATGGTGGTGCGTACCAAGCGTCCCTTGCTGGGATACGGTATTGTGGAACTTGCTATTGGTATCGGTGGCGTGGCGTACCACCCGCTGTACAACTGGCTGACGGGGATTTTCTACGATTCTGAATATACGGCGTCCTTGACCAGCCGCGGGGCCGAAATCGCCAAGGTGATTTTGGCGACGGGATCTACGCTGCCGATTGCAATTGCGGTCGGTATGACATTTCCGTTTATTGCGGCAGGTCTCATGCGCAAGAGCGGTGCCGAAGTTTCGCTCCCGATGCTTTACTTTACGAATAGCCTCGGTTCTGCCATCGGTATCTTGGCGACCAGTTACTTGTTGATTCCTGAAATTGGTAACCATGCCACTTTGTGTGTGGCGGCTTCCATTAACTTTTTGCTGGCGGCGGTATTCAGCTTTATTGGTGTGACGACTTCGCCTGTTCCGTCTAAAGATGCGGCGCCCGAAAAGCCCGATGAAGACTATGTCGCAGAACATAAGCTTGCCATGCCGCCGAAGGATACCTGGTTCTGGATTGCGGCGATTACTGGCCTTACTTCCTTTGTCTATGAAATTGTCTGGATTCGTTTGCTGTCACTGTTGCTCGGGTCTTCGAGCCATAGCTTTGACCAGATGCTCTCTGCCTTTATCTTGGGTCTTGCGCTTGGCAGTGCCGTAAGTGGCAAGCTTTTGAAGAAGGATAGCCTTGTGGTGCTTTCGATGGCGCAAATCTTGATGGCTTTCTTTGCGCTTTGTACCTTGTATTTCCATCAGCCCTTCTGGGGAATGATGAACGAGGCAAACCAGATTTTCAATCCGACATCTGACGGCTACATTTGCTGGAGCCTATTCAAGTATGCGCTTTCGCTGTTGTGGATGGTCCCTACGAGTTTCTTTGCCGGCATGACGCTTCCGCTGATAACCTTGATTCTGACTCGCGCCTTCAAGAGCGAAGCCCCGATTGGCAAGGTTTACGGCTGGAACACTTTAGGTTCCATTGTTGGTTCTGCTGGCGGTGGACTTTTGCTGCTGCCCCTTTTGCAGTTGAAGGGTGCCCTGGTGACCGCGGCAGTCCTTGATTTCGCCATCGGTTTCTTGCTGCTGGTGATTTACCGCAAGCGTTTCCGCTACAGCGTGATGTTCTATATCATGGTGTGCGTCATGATTATGCCCGCCATCTTTGTGAAGTTTGATCCGTCGCTGATTACTTCGGGTGTGTTCCGTAGTTACAAGAACATGCACCCCAACGAAAAGATTGAGGTGATTGACGGAAAGACGGCTACCATCAGTTTTCATGAATCGCCGGTGCATTACTATGTGAAGACCAACGGCAAAGCCGATGCCAGCATGAGCAAGAACCGCAAAGCGCCGATTTCCAGTGACGAACTGACCCAGGCCGCAACAGCCTTTATGCCCATGGCTGTAAAGACAGAACCGTATGACGCCGCCATGGTTGGCTTCGGTAGCGGCATGGGCGCGCATTACTTGCTTGCAGACCCGTTGCTCAAGGACTTTGACTGCGTAGAAATTGAGCAGGCGATGATGGAATTGGCGAAGGGCTTTTACCCGTGGAACTACCGCGGCTATGACGACCCCCGCATCCATATTTTCATTGACGACGCGACAACGTTCTTCCATACCAACCGCCGCAAGTACGATATGATTATTAGCGTGCCCAGCAACCCTTGGGTGAGCGGCGTGGCAGGCTTGTTCGCTCATGAATTCTACGCCAAGATGCGTCGCTACATGAGGCCGGGTGCCCTTTGGGTGCAGTGGATTCAGACTTATGAATTCAACGATTTGATGTTCCTGAACATTCTGAAGGCGCTTGATACGGTCTTCCCTTACGTGAGCCTGTACAAGTCCACCGACGAACCTGACATCATCATGATTGCAAGCGATGAGCCGGTGATTCAGAAAGGTATCGGACGCTTCTCCACGGATACGGCGCTGGTGGCGGAATTCAACCGCATTCACCGGGATCCAGAATTCTTCGGTGAAAGAAATTTCCTCTTTACCAACAAGATGTTGAAGTCTCTGCTTGAAGGTGTGAAGCCCAACAGCCTGTTTATCCCGATGGTGGACAACAAGGCTGAAGAAGCCCGCTTTGTTCACTCCGAAGCACACATTGTGCAGGTGTTCGACAGCTGCGAAATTTGCTGGCAGCAGTACCTGGATCCCGAAGACTATGCCTTGCGTCGCCCTGCCCGCGTGAAGGCCATGTTGGAAGAACCGAGGGATGAATTCAAGAAGGCCGGGTTGCTGGCCTATGCCAACGAACTGGCTTCTACCGAGGTGAATGCCGATAGTATTGAGGCCTCTGTAGGTTATCAGAAATTTCGCGAGAATTATGCGGAATGGATTCGTAATGTTCCGATGGAAGCCCGCGACAGTGATGAAGTCTACGTGAAGGTGGGCGAGCTGGTGCAAAAGGGAGTGTTCCCCCGGAGCTTTGCGGACGAATTCAATATTATGGAATCTGCCCGCGAAGGTGTGTACAAGCAGGCCGCTCTCAATATTGCGGACTTCTATGACCATTACGAGATGTCGGACATGAGCGATGTGTTCCTCAGGAACTGCATCGTGATTGCGCTCCTGGCGGGCGAGCCTGAGTTGGCCGATGTCATTTACAAGAATGTAATCCAGAAGAACGAAAACTTCTTTGCGGTGGAAAAGCGACTCATCGAACGAGAAATCCAGCAACTCAGGAGAAAGCTCGCAAAGTAGCCCTTCTGCAGTCGCTGCAGCTATATTTTTATATTTGACGCATTGGTTAGGAGAAGTTACACATGAGACATCCATTTTCATGTCTAGCGTTAGCGCTTGCACCATTCCTCTTTTTCGCCTGCAGCGAATCGTCTACTGATGCACCTTCGGGCCTGCCTTCAACAGTCAGGAACCTTTCTGTCCTGCACACCCTCGACTGCAACGAAAGCTATGTAGACTCTATCGTCAAGGTCGAGGACGGACACCTGAAATTCGTCTGCGATGGCGAAAAATGGGTGAGCCTGCAAAAGGGAAAAAACTCGGAGAGCAGCTCCTCTTCTGAAGGCGAC
>JAFXLS010000042.1 GCA_017530965.1 Fibrobacter sp. | reverse complement strand
GTGTCCAGAAGAAAAGCGACGTGACAGGTGCGCTGGCACACATCGATTCCAAGGAACTGACACAGATGCCCGTGAGTTACCGAGAGGGGGTCATACCCGTTCCCTTTCCGAACACGGAAGTCAAGCCCCTCATCGCCGATGGTACCTGGCCCACGGGCCCGGGAGAGTAGGTCGCTGCTGGATTCACGCCCCCTACGAGGTAAACCTCGCAGGGGGCTTTTTTTATACCCTTTGTATATCCCTTTTTATTGTGTCATACACAACGTTTTTCCGCCAAAAAGCTGTTATTTATTCCGATTTGGAATACAGAATATATTTTATAGGTCGGAGTTGTTTGTGCGAGAGATTGGAAGAGTCTTTCGTGATTAAAGGAATCGTATCTATGAAGCATTGGGTTTGGATAGTTTACGCCATTTTTTTCTTGTCCGTTGCAGCAAATGCGACATTGACGTTGCATATTCAGTCGCCGTGGCGTAATGATGCGTCTAAAGACGGTTATTTCTTGCATATTCTGGGTGGAGCGGGCGGTGGCTATAACCCTTCTTTTGGTGCAGGCTCATCGACGATTACGACTGACGAAGGTGATGGCTGGTTCAGCTACACCTGGAACAAGAATGTGTCTGACTTCCAGGACTGGGAATCTTTTACAGTAAGCATTTATCCGAACACTGCTGACGGTAACTACAACAATAATAATGGCGAACAGTGGAAGGCCGGTGGCGAATTCAAGATGGGCACGCTGTTCGGAACCGATGTCGAGGTATGGCTTTATACGGATCCCACCGATAAGAGTTACACAAAGTCCTTTGTGGCTCCGGGTTCCAAGATGGTGTGGTTCAAGAGTCCGTGGGGCAACAAGGCTCTGCCGCAGATGATATTCGGCAACGATTCAGTGATGATGCGTTTTGCCTATGATGACAAGTCCAGTTGCGGATGGTTTTACGGTGCGGTTTCTCCGGCGATGATTAAGCGAAATCCCGTTCAGACTGCGCATTTTATCCGTTTGAATACGCCCTATCTGTCATTCCCTGCTTCGGGTACGGTAGAGCTTGCTGACTACTTTGCCGTAATGGATACTTTGTTTATTGATGGAACAGGGGCTTCCCCTGTGATTACGGAAAAATTTGGCACGTTGGGAGAATGCTTTGATTCTACCCGCGTGTTACATATTTACCACCCGTGGCGTACGAATTCCACGTTTAAGGACAGTACGGTTTATATTACAATTGGCAACAACATCATCAATAATCCTGTGGCAACCGAAAAGGATGCGTACCCGTACTGGTTCCACTATGATTTTGAACCTGCAACGGTGAATTCTACGAACTGGAATTCTACGATGGCTCAGTTCAATATTTATCGCCGTCAGAACGAATGGCCTCAGGTGACGTATTTTCCCGAAGGCAAACGCCCGCTTGCCTCCAGGCTGTTCCCGACAGGTGTTTACGAGACTTGGCTATTTACCAATAGCGATGGAGAACTTGATCTTTCGTTTAGTCCGCTTGAATCGAAGACGATTCGCTTGATGAGTCCATGGGACAACATGTCACCTTCGATGATTGTGGCTGGCGAATTGGTGCGCATGGGCCCGATTTCGGCAAGTCCCTTTGATTCGAGCCAGAGTGATACTTGTGGCTGGTATCAGGGCACGTATTACAAGCATGCTGATGATTGGAGCGTTCAGTTCAGGCAGTCATTCGGTACGGATTTCTATAGCCTTGAGGGGCTGATGGGCGAAGGCAAGGAAGCCGGTACTCCGATTTCTCTAGATTCCATGGTCGCACTCTATGACACGGTGTGGGTTTATCCCTACCCGCTTTCGAGTAGTATGCCCAAGTTCAGCGAAGCATTCCCGGGTCGTCTGGGTATTTGCCCGACCATGAAGATTTCGGCGATGATTCTTGACTGGGCTGGTGAATCGTATGGTGATGCAATCGATATTGACTTTGGCGGTATTTATGGCGGTAACGAATATACGACGGTCGTTCATAACGGTTCTGAATACAAGACTTGTGGCGGACATGTGCTTGGCATGGTGCAGGACACCTTGAGTGAACTCGGGCTCCCGCTGCGCGTTGATTCGCTTGCATTCCCGTGGGAACAGTGCTCCGCGGGCCGCGAAATCGATAAGTGGTTTATTCCCGAGGTCCTGGCGACCGACCCTGCGACGGGTCGCGAATACACGAATGCGACTTGCCGTGATATCGACCTAGTGCTCGATGCCGAAGGATTCTGGCTGGCCGACGTGACGGAATCTCCGAATGGCTGTAATGATCCTGTTAATCCGGGATTCTACCCGATTGATGATTTCCAGTACCTTGATTCGGCAAAGACTATCAAGAACCCGAAATTTGACTGGGATATTCAGGGGTGCAAGCACAACTACAGTTTCTCAATGAAGATCAATGCGCAGTTCAAGTACGTGAAAGGACAGTTCTTTGAATTCCGCGGTGATGATGATGTGTGGGTGTTTATCAATAACCGTCTGGTCGTCGATATTGGCGGTTGCCATAGCCCTGTGGAAGGTGCTGTGGACCTCGATACGCTAGGCCTTACCGAAGGTAAGGAATATCCGTTTCTGATTTTCTTCTCGGAACGTAACGCCACGGGCTCTAACTTCAAGATGCGTACTTCGATTAATTTGCAGACGCAAAAGACTTATTTCCCGGTTGAAAAATCGAATTCGAAGGGAATTATCGAATATGAACTTATGCAGTTGCTTATCGACGAGTCTCTGAGCTGCGATGTGTCGAGCGTGTCAAAGATTGATACGACTTATGCGCAGTCCGTATTCCGCCTGGTTGGTGGAGGATTACCTGCTGACGGCGTGCTGCTTGAACCGGGCCTGAACTATGGTGGTATACTCATTAGCGAAAACATGGCCGGATTCACGATCGATACTTCGGCTTTCGTAAATTCGCGTACGCTTAGTCCGGGTAAGTATATTTTGATTTGTTACTTGGCTGCAGACGAAAGCCAGTATCAGATGATTCCGTTTACGGTACCGGAGTATCCTTTGCCCGATATAGCCTTTGTGGATGTTTTCCACGTGACCGATTCCGCTTATTTCGATCCGGCAGGGTATACGCTGCGTGGCGATGTGATGGGGTTGAATGACGGCAAGAACGATACGCTTTTGGCCCATGTGACGTATCCGGATACGGTTCCTATAAGGATTGTCCTTCTTTTTGGAACAACTCCTTGTGGACAAATGGCTTCCGGTGCCGATATAAACTGTGTGCAGGAACTGAACCTGAATACAAAATTTCCACTGAGTTTCTTGGATAAAAATAACCAGCGTGTGACTACGATTTCAACGGACTCGACGGGGTACGCGAGTTTCTATGTGGTGGGGGATTCTGCCATGGTGGATGCATTCTTTAAAATTGAAAGTGATGGCGTAAACAATGCCCTGGTATGGAAGGATATTCACTTCAAGGAACCTCCGGTGCCTTTTGCTCAGCGGGCAAGAATGTACGACGTGACTGGCGACGGTATTCCCGATAGTCTGGTGATACCGTTCAGTAAGCCTTTCGATGACGTGGTGCCCGATACCATTTCATGGGCCTTTGGCGGTACTGAATTCCATTCAACAGCTGGACAAGAAAATATTTGGCCTCTCGTGGTGATGGACTCGGTGATTACCCTTTATAATCCAGAAGGTCTTCGCAAAGATGCATTTACCGGTCTTTCGGATCAGATTTATTCGGGCTCCCTTTTGTACCATTATACCTATACCGATGAGGAATCCGGCGAAGAAGTTAAGCTTTCAATGAACACGTTGATTGAGGATAAGGTGGCTCCCATTGTGTTGAGTGCTGTCATTGAGCCTGTGTCCGAAGATCTGAGCTCGTTGACGATTAACTTGAGCGAAGGTACTGGCGACAATACGATTGACGGAAAGACTGCATTTATATTCTATCGCGATTCGGCAATTTTTATGGATTCGCTTTACATTACAAAATTCAGCATGAACCCTCAGGGAAACGTATTCCGTTTGTATTTCCAGCGGACTGCTCAGACGACGCTTCCGGAAGTGGGCGATTATGTAAGGCTGTTGCCGGGTGAACTGAAGGATCGTAGCGAAAATGCCGCCCATGTGAACAATCCCAAGGTTCGCATTGTGGGCGAACAACGTACTGAAATCAAGGCTCCTGGTGTTGTGACGATTTCCAGCAATCCCGAGGTCTGGCCGCATCAAGAATCGATTGTTCCTATGGTGGTGCCGACAAACAAGTCCCTGCAAGATATTATTGACAGTGTGGGTATGCCAGGCTTGTTGTTGAGTTATAATATCGGCGAGTTGGCAACAACGTTACTTATGGATTTGCCTAGCGGTGCCAATAAGGATTCTGCTCTTGCGCTCATACGAATCAAGTGGGAAGGCTACTATTTCTCGCACTTGGGGAACTTCGTGAACAAGGCTAGTGGGACGATTGCCTGCAACGACAAAACGGTATTCTACAATGCGTCTAATCCAGAATTGTCTAACTGCTATGACAATCCTGGGAACCTGTTCTTTGAATGGAACGCCCGCAGCGAAAAAGGCCGTGTCGTGGGAACAGGAGCCTACATTACCAAGATGAAGGTAAAAATCACGAGTGGCCTCGAAAAGGCCGGAAGTAGCGATGACACCTATACAATAGGTATCCGCCGTAGCAAAAAATTCTAGCGTTGTTTGAAACTTTAAAGGATTAGGCTCGGGCTGTCGTATTGTATAGCTCGAGCGTTTCTTTTAGCTTGGTCGCAACGCCATTGATAGTGTTGAAAATATTGCTCAGGTCGCCCTGGATCTTGTCGAAGTTTTCAAGATTGCAGAACAGGTCGTTGCGGAAAGTCTTGTTGGACTGGTAAAGGTCCCGTAGCGAACGCAGGATTTTTGCCTGCTGTTCCATTTGTGCCTGGGCTTCTTTTTGGCTAGCTTCCAATTCAGTTTTCTTTTTCTTGGCAACTTCGGGGTCGTTTTCGCGAAGAATATATGTGGGAAGCGTTGCGAAGTCTTCGAACTTTCCGGAGGTGTTGTTGCCGTTTCTGGAATTGTTGTTACGCAGGCCAATTCCCTTGACTGCAGAATCAATGGAAATGGTGCAGCTGGAGGTCCCATGATAATTGCAACGTACATGCTTCTCGATTTGACGGAGTTCGTTGTAGGGGTTGAAATCTTCGTCGGATTCTACAAAGTGAAGCGGTACGTACAGGGGAACCTGTTCGCCGGCAATGGTAATGCGGTAGCTGATGCAGGGCTCCCCGTTGAATTCCTTGGTTTCGTACAAATTGTTGGAGCTGTTCAGAAGTCCCTTGACTTTGCGGTAAAGGGCTTGGGCATCATAGGTGGTTTCGACAACGTTTGCCAGATCCTTGAGCAAGACCGATTTGACAATGTTGTTGAAGCTTTCCATAATGGCGTTGTTCGACGTGGAACGACCCCATATGGGAGTGCCGAGGAACAATGTGTCGGAGAAATTCGTTTCGGTGCGTCCGTTAAAGAAAGCGATGGTGCGGGCGATGTTTGCCAAAGAAAGCCACTTGCTGATGGGTACATAGATGGCGTTCTGTATGCAAAGTTCCGAAAGCTTTCCAATAATGGCCATGGTGTCCGGAGAAAGGGTCACCTTCTTGATTTCGTCAGCCCAGGCCGCTTTTTCTTCTTCTGAAATGGTGTATTCTTCGGGAACCTTGAAGCTGTCGTTAAGCTTGTAGTTTTGGAGCAATGTGCACAAGGCGTCCGAAGAAAGATTGTCGGGCATGTAAATAGTCAGGGTGATGTCGTCGGCAATATCGGCGCGGCCCATGGCGTTTTCGGGCCTGACATCGCTACTGAGAATAAGGGTCGAGTGCTTTCTGTCTTGAAGGGCATGACGGACATTGTCTTTGGTAATGTCGTCGATAGGATTGAAATCCTTAAACCAGATAAAATCGTAATCTTCGAAGTTTGCCAGACGTTCTTGAAGGTGCGTGCCGATTTTCAGAGGGCGCGTTTTCTTGAACGCCGAAAGCAGTCGGCCAATCATGAAGTTCTTGCCCGAACCGGAACGTCCATACAGATAAAAGGACTCGTTGTTGATTGCGGCAAGGAACCCCAGCTGGAGTCTGTCTTGCCTTTCTGGAAATTCCTGGCAAAGGGCCTGCATCAAGTTCTGGATACGGGAGGTGAGTGTCATGATTTCATCCTTCTTTTGCAGAAATATAAAAACTGATGAAGGAATTTTAAATAGGTAATTTTTTTAAGGGAGCTTTTGAAGCGTTTCAGGAGAAATTTTTGTGGCTTGGTAGGCGATATAAATTCGGCTTTTTACGTTCTTTTGGATAAATTCAGCGGGAAGCCGGGCCGCATCTTTCTCGCTGATGATAAAGGAATCTTGCGGAAAATCTCGGAGAAGTTGTTCAAATTTCGCAGGGAACTCCTTGCAATGGTCTTTGAAGAAGTAGGTGTGCTTGATGTCGATTCCGAAATTTTGAATATCCTTGCAGAACCTTTCCGGGTCACCGATTCCGCATATAATATTCGCATTGGATTCGCCTTCCCATTGGGCCTTTGTGGTAATATGTGATACTTTGTCTACAATGAGCTGGATGTCGGGCTTTTCGCCATAGCACTTTAATGCGATTGAGGTCAATGAGTTGCCTACGTGATCTTTAGCGAGGCTTCGCATGTTACCGCAGGGCCAGAGTTCCGAAATCTTGGTGGGTAAGGCTTCCCATTGCAAGAGTATGGTGACTGCTCCTGTAAGACGGCTGTCTTCGAAACCATCGTCGCAGACGATAAAATCGAACTTGCGTGACTTGTCGAGTTCGTGGGCCAAGCGATAGCGGTTGTTGGTTGCAAAGATTTCGACGTTCCCATTGTCGGAAAACTTTTGGCGTAGCATGGTGATTTCATCGAAGGCGTATTCGTGGGCGAGAAGCGCAACCCTTTTGCCTTGCTGGGCGTAGTGCTTGCAAAGCCAGATGCAGAAAGGCGTCTTACCTGCACCACCGGTGCGAAAGCTGCCAACGACAATTAGCTTGGAATGCTCTAGAGGCGCGCCCGGCCGAAGGCGGAGCGCGTGATGCAGCAAGTATGCGGCACGATAGCAGAGAGCTAGAATATAGCGGAGCATAGAAGTTAAAACAGATTCTACAATTTGAAATGTGTAATGTGGAATGAGGGTTGTTTCATTTCACATCTCACTTTCTTAACCGCTGTCTACTTTCTATTACAAGCAGTTTCTCTTTTGCTGTAGATAGAGGTCTGCGAGTACAAGGGCTGCCATGCTTTCGACGATTACCGGTGCACGGACTGCAACGCACGGGTCGTGGCGACCGCGGGCGGCAAGCGTTCCGTTTTCACCACCGCGACCAGCAGTCTTCTGTTCCTGCGAAATGGTGGCGGTGGGCTTGAATGCCATGCGGCAGTAAATGGGCTCGCCGTTGCTGATTCCGCCGAGGGAACCGCCTGCATTGTTGGTGCGGGTGTGGTAGGCGTGGCCATCAAAGTAAAGTTCGTCGTTGTGCTTGCTGCCGTGCATGCGAGCCGAGGCGAAGCCGCTTCCGATTTCAAAACCCTTGCAGGCGGGAATCGACAGCATTGCCTGGGCGAGCAACGCGTCCAGGCGGTCGAACACCGGTTCGCCCAGCGCCACCGGCGGATTCTTGACCAGGAGGCATACGGTGCCGCCAATGCTGTCTCCGTTTGCGCGGGCATCGAGTACGGCTTGTTCCATCTTGGCGCTGGCTTCCTTGTCGGGGCAGCGCACAGGAGATTCTTCAATCTGTTTGAGCGTGAGGCTGTTCAGGTCCAGCGGGCCGCAATCGACTTCGCCAATGGAATTCACCCAGGCGATGATTTCGGTGCCGTTGATCTGCTTCAAGAGTTTCTTGGCGACTGCACCTGCGGCAACGCGTCCGATGGTTTCGCGGGCAGAGCTGCGTCCACCGCCGCGGTAGTCCCTGAACCCGTACTTAAGGTCGTAGCACAGGTCGGCGTGGCCCGGACGGTACCACTTTTGGATTTCGGCGTAGTCGTGGCTGCGCTGGTCTTCGTTAAAGACGGCGAATGAAATCGGGGTTCCGGTGGTTTTTCCTTCGAAGACTCCCGAAAGGATTTTTACCTGGTCCTTTTCGTCGCGGGCGGTGGTCATTTTGCCCTGCCCGGGGCGGCGGCGGTTGAGTTCCGCCTGGACTTCTTCTTCGGTGATTTCGAGACCTGCAGGGCAGCCATCCAGGACCGAACCTACGGCCGGACCATGGGATTCGCCCCAGGTAGTAACGCTAAAAATTTTGCCAAAAGTGCTTGCCATGAGTCAAAATATAGATAATCGGCGTTTTTTCTAAGAAAATATCAGATAAGGACTTACCAACATGGCAAAGTTTACTATCTTTTACAAAGATTCTAGGAGAATCCTGTGAAACACTTTGGATTTATTATAACGATTTTGACCCTGCTGCTTTCTCTGGAAGCGGCCGCCCAGCGTTATAATGACTTTGCGGGTATTCCCTTCGGTGCCTCCCGCGAGACCGTCATTGAAGAGGTGATGAAGCTCGGTTATGAGCCTTATGGTCAAAGTGGTGAAGGCGAACGCGTCGTCATTCCCGTTTTTATGTTCGGTGAACTGCCGGTCCAGGTTGACTTTATTTTTAACAAGAATGACAAGTTCTATTCCTTCGAAATTCGGACAGGCCGTGTAGAACGCGCCCGCTTGAACAAGTCTTTCGAAGCGGTAGCCTACATGTCCGAGCAGTTTACGCTCAAGTACGGCAAGCCCTCGGGCAACCCGGCAATCGACGAAACTTCGGCCCTGAAAGAAAGCATTTTGAACCTGTACCAGCAGTGGTTCTCTCAAAAGGTCCTGAACATCTATACAGGGCTGGTCCAGAAAGATGGCCGTTATTTCGCTGTGGGTGCCGTAACGCACCGCAAGCTTGCTACCGAAAAGACTTCGGGATCGGGACGCGCCACGGAACGGGCTACTTCCAACAAGCCTGTCTTCTAGTTTGTTCAAAACAGAATCAAGAAGAAAAGCCGACGAATTTCGCCGGCTTTTAAATTTATGCATTCGAGCTAGACTAGGCCTTGAGCTTGTCCAGGGCCTCGTTGGGGCCAATCACGAACAGCACGTCGTTTTCCTTGAGTACGTAGTCGGCGATGTTACCGATCTTGGGAGTGCGTTCCAGTGGGTCGCGGATGGCGATGACCTGGATGCCGTACTTGTGGGTAAGGGACAGGTCCTTCAGGGTCTTGCCGAGGAAGGCGTCGGGGCAGGCGATTTCGACGATGGAGAAGCCTTCCATGAAGGGCAGGTAGTCCAGCATGTTCGGGCGGTTCAAACGTTCTGCCAGCGAAATGGCCATGTCGCGTTCCGGGTGGAAGATGTCTGCCACGCCGAGCTTTTCGAGGATAATTGTATGGGCTGGGCTACTGGACTTCGCGATAATGTGCTTGACGCCCAGTTCCTTAAGGTTCAGGACTGTCAAAAGCGATGCTTGAAGGTCTTCGCCAATGCAGCAGATGACGCTGTCCACCTTGGAAAGGGGGAGCGACTGCAGCTGTTTTTTTCGGGTGCCATCGGCAACTACGGCCTGGGCCACCTGGTTCGAAATATCCTGGATTTTTTCGGGACTCGGGTCTACGACCATTACGTCGTGTCCGAGTGCGGTCAAATGACGGGCCAAGAAATAGCCCGTGTTTCCGAGACCGATTACTACAAATTGTTTAGAAGCCATGGTTTAAAGATAGTTATTGGTCGCCCCATGTATGAGATCCTGATGTTTTAGAACCCTCTACAATGCAACGGATAGAATTGGCCTGGTCCTTGTAAAACGCTTTTTTTTGCCAACTTCCAAATTTCCACTTGAAATAGTAGGCGTAGTCGGTATAATCGTCTTTTTCCTCGGCTGCCCAATAGACACCAGTATTGTCATAGTCGTAGAAATCCCCGTTAAAGGCGCGGAATCCGGTGTGGTTGGTGAGGGTATGTTCGAATGAATCGGCTTGCAGCGCGTGTTCCCAGTCTTTAGTGGTCGGAAGCCTTGTTCCTGGAGGGCAGACTCTTTGGGCTAAGTGCCAAGTGTAAAGCCGGCCGTCTTTTTTGCAATGGGGCTTCTTTTCGTAGCAGGTGCTTCGCCTGTCTTCGTAGTTCAAGTTCTCGGCCATCCATGTTGTGCCGTAGACGGTAATGGTCCTGTAGGGCTGGTTGTCGCGGGAATCAATAAAGGTGTCAGGAACGGCAGGCTTGGCTTCGCCTGTTTGGCGGACAGCCGCTGGCTGGGTCTGTTCCTTGACCTCGGTGGGGGATTTATCCCAGGGGGAACGTTCCCAAACCGAAGCCGCATTGACCATGGCTATGGCAAAAAGGAATCCGGGAAAAGCGAATTTCATTTGATCTCCTAAACCTTTTTTCGTCTGAACTAGCCGACCATGATGTCTTCTTCGGCATACCACATGCCCTGCTCCTGCTTTTTAGCCACTGCAGAAATCAGGAACAACGGGCCCATACGGCCGACAAACATCACCGTACAGATGACAATGCGGCCAGGAATCGAAAGATCCGGGGTGAGCCCCATGGAAAGACCGCAGGTGCTGTAGGCGCTAGCCACTTCGAAGAATACCTTGAGGAACGAAACCTGTTCGATGGAGTTGCCTGCGGCCTCGGTTTCGAGCAACACAAGTGTTGCCACCACCACGACCACGATAGCTACCACGAAGATTCGCACGGCCTTATCTACCGTGGTTTCGGGAATGGTGCGGCCAAGAATCTGGGTCTTGTTGCGGCCGAGCAGGCGGTTAAATCCGAGCAGGAATATCACGGCGGTCGTCGTCGTCTTGATACCGCCACCGCAGCTACCGGGGTTTGCACCGATGAGCATGATAATCACAAAGAAGAACAGCGAGCCCACGCTCAGGGCCGAGGTGTCGATGTTGTTGAGGCCCGCGGTGCGGCTGGTGAATGCCATGAAGGCGCTGGATTCCAGCTTTTCTCCGAAGTTCAGGCCTGCAAAAGTATTGCTCCATTCGCTGAACATGAAGAAGGCTATACTCACGAGAACGATAATCAGGGTAAAGCCCGTGGCAATGTGGGTATGCAGCGACACCTTGCGGATAGCACGCTTTTTAAAGTCGAACAGGTAACGGATTTCGGTAATGGCCAAGAAACCGAAACCGCCCGCGAGCGCGAGCACGCAGGTCGTGATGTTCATGAGCGGGTTCAGCTGGAAGCGCACCAGGGAATCGGGGAACAAGGTGAAACCCACGTTACAGAAGGAGCTGACCGCTTGGAACAGACTGCAGAAAAGGCGGTCGTAGAGCTCCATGTCGCTGAACTGCGTAAAGTAAATGATGGCGCCGATGGCTTCGAGTCCGAAGGTAAAGGGGAGCACGGCCTTGAGGATTCGGCCGGCGTCGACGTTACCTTCCTGCGTGTAGTTGGCGAGGAGGGCTGACTGGTGGTTGAATCCCGGGTGCATGCCGGCAAGGAGGATTATCACGGTAGAAATCGTCATGATTCCAAGACCGCCCGCCTGCATTAAAACCACGAGCACCCAGTTGCCGAAGGTGGTAAAACTGGCACTGATATCGATGGTAGAAAGACCCGTGACGCACACGGCAGACATGGCCGTAAAGAAGGCATCGAGAACGCCTACCGGTTCACGCTGCGCAAACGGGAGCGACAACAGGAGTGCTCCCAAAGAAACCAGCGCGAGGTAGCCGGACACGATCATCAAAATCGGGTTGCCCGACTTTTTCTTGACTTCGGCCTTCTTTTCCACGAAGTCAAACGCTTCGTACCTTGAACGTAACATGGGCCACAATATAGAAATTAATCCCTATCTTGCCTAGGTTTGGGCGGTTTTCTACATTTGGCCGCGTATGAAGAATTTGCGTGCCATTTTGATGCCGATTGCGATTTTGCTCGGAATTTTGCTCCCGCAGGCACACGTGCTTTCGCCGTTAATGCCGTTTTTGATCGGTACCATGATGTTTTTGACGTTTGTGACAAAAATTCCGCCGCAAACCCATGGCTACACGTTCAAAATTGAAATTCGTGCCCTGATTGTGAGCCTGATTTTGGTGGCGGCTATTGCGGGCATCGTAAAACTCTTTGACCTTCCGCGCGAAGTTCTTTTGGGTGGTGCGATTATTGCGCTTTGCCCACCTGCAAATGCTGCTCCTGCCATGGCGAAAATGCTCGGCGGTTCGGCCTCGCTTGCGTTAAAGATTTTCTTGAGCGGAAACCTGATCGCGTGTTTTTCGATTCCGCTGGTATTCGGTTACCTGACTGGAACCGATGCGGGCCTCTCCGAAATCGCGATGAAGATTTTCAATACGATTCAGCCCATCATCAGTATACCGCTCGCGTTTGCGCTTGGCCTGCGGGCGTTCTACCCGGAACTTGCCGACCGTGCCGCCAAATACCAAAAGTACACCATGTTCGTGTGGACCTTCTCGGTATTCGTGATTTTGGCGAAGGCAAGCTACGACATTCGCGAAATGGGATTTACGGAACTTTGGAATAGCGGAAAGCTCCCCATGATGGCGGGCATTTCGCTGATTCTTTGCATTCTTTTGTATGCTCTCGGTTGGTATGTCGAAAGGAACCGTCGTCCCATCGAAAGTGCGCAAAGTATGGGCCAGAAGAACACTACGCTCGTCATCTGGATTGCCACTTTGTATGCGGGCCCCGTGGTGGCGCTCGCCCCTACCTGCTATGTGGTGTGGCAGAATCTGGTTCTCAGCTGGATGAGCGCAAGAATCAAGCCGAAAGCGGAATAATTATATTTATTCCATGACCCATGCCGAACTTGTCAAGCGCCTGTTGGCCGAACAGGATTTAAAGTATCGCGACTTTCATGCGTCGCTTTTGCCGAACATCGACAAGAAAACGATTATCGGTGTGCGTGTGCCCACGATGCGAAAGATTGCGAAGGAGTTTGCCGCAGGCGCGACTCCTGCCGAACTCGGTAAATTCCTCGACAAGCTCCCGCACAAGTATTTCGAAGAAAATCAGGTGCATCTTTTTGCGGTTGAACGCATCAAGGATTTTGACGAGTGCTTGCGCCGCATTGAGCAGTTTTTGCCCTACATAGACAACTGGGCGGTATGCGACGGAAAATCCCCGAAGGCATTACTTAAGGACGAGGCGCGCTTCTTGGAACGCATTCAGGCATGGCTCAAGTCAAAGCACCCTTACACAGTGCGATTCGGCGTGAACATGCTCATGAATTTTTTCTTGGATGAGCGCTTCAGCAAGGAACATTTGAAACTCGTTGCTGCCATCGACGAAAATCTTTTCGATGATGTCGGTCGCGTAGAATGTCCCACAGACCGCTACTACGTGCAAATGGTTATCGCCTGGTATATGGCGACGGCGCTTGCCAAGCAATGGGATGCGACATTCCCCTACATCAAGGGTCGCAAACTTTCACCCTGGATTCATGCAAAATCCATCCAAAAAGCCTGCGAAAGTTACCGCATCACCGACGAACAGAAGAAAACCCTGCGTGGGTTGAAATAGAGCCGTAATTTCCCCGAAAAAGTCCACATTTGACATTTAGTCATTTTGGGGGTATATTTAGGGATATGATGGGTATTGGTAAAGATTTTAAAGTCTCGGGCGTGGCCCTTGCCGCGTTCTGTTTAGCAGGTTTATTTGCCCCTGCGCATGCACAGACCAAGGTCGTTGTCGACCCCGGCAAAAAGTACCAGGTTTTCGAGGGCTGGGGCACAAGTCTCTGCTGGTGGGCCGTAAAGGCGGGCGCCTGGAGCGAGGCGAACCGCAGCAAGCTTCTGGGTGCGATTGCCGACCCCGATACGGGTCTCGGTTATACGATTTTCCGCTACAATATCGGCGGTGGCGACCAGCCGGGCCATAACCATTTGGACAAGGGCGACGGCGGCGCGAACGTTCCCGGCTATAAGCCTACCGAGAAGGGCGATTTCGACTGGACGGCCGACCCTTACCAGCGCACGATCGCCATCGAACTTTCCAAGCGCGTGAAGAGCCCGATTTTCGAGGCGTTCAGCAATTCGCCCCCGTGGTGGATGACCAAGAGCGGCTGCGTTTCGGGAAGTAGCGACGGAAGCGACAACCTCAAGGAAGACTATTTCGACGACTTCGCGGACTACCTCTCCGAAGTGGCGCTGCACTTCAAGACGGAGTGGGGAATCACGTTCCGCACGGTGGAACCGTTCAACGAGCCGAGTGCCGGCTGGTGGAAGTCCAATGGCGGGCAGGAAGGTTGCGGATTCAAGAACAACCAAACGAAGATGATTGTGGAACTCGGCAAGGCGCTTCAGAAGAAGGGCCTGTTCCCGGAGACTTCGGTGAGTGCCGCCGACGAGACGAACATCGGCGATGCCTTGAATCAGTTCAACAAGTACAGTTCCGAAGCGCTCTCGTACATGTTCCAGGTGAACACGCACAGCTATTCCGGCGGCGATAACCGCGCGAAGCTTTTCAATGCGGCGTTCGCAAAAGACAAGAAGGTGTGGCAGTCCGAAACGGGACCGCTCCACAAGAGCGGCGACGAGAACATTGCGCTCTGGATGGCGGGCGTGATTCTTGCGGACCTGCGCGACATGAAGGCGAGTGCCTGGGTGGATTGGCAGATTGGCGACCCGGCCGAGAACTGGCGGAGTCTCGCGCTGAATCACAGCAAGCAGACTTTCAGCCCGAACGCGCGTTACTACATGCATGCCGCATTCAGCCGTTACATTCGTCCGGGTTCGCGCATTATTGATAGCGACAACGGCAACACGCTCGCGGCCCTCACGCCCGAGGGAGCGCTGGTGCTTATCGTGCGCAATAGCGGTTCTAGCGACGTGAAATACAGCTTCGACCTGGGTGAATTCGTGAAGATTGGCACGAGCGCGAAGGTGGTGCGGTTCGAACTGCCTGGCAGTCTCACCAAGCAATCGGATATCGTGATTTCGGGCAAGGCGCTTTCGATGACCGCGAAGTCCAACACGATTACCACGATGGTGATCGAAGGCGCCGAAGGTGGCGCATGCAAGCCGGATTCCATCATCCCGTATTCGAAAATCAACAATAACGAGGGCTGGTCCACTGCAACCGAGATCTCGCTTTCCAAGGGCGATTCGATTTCGATTGGCCCGCACCCGTGGGAAGGCGGACGCTGGGTATGGAGCGGCCCGAACAACTTTACCTCCACGAACCGTGAAATCCACATCGGCAAGATGGACGGCACCATGAGCGGCTACTACAAGGCGGTGCACACGAACGCCTCGGGCTGCGAAGGCTCAGTGACCTTCAAGGTGGTGGTGGACGATCCGGCGCACCCCTTTGTGGAACCGGATACCACCAAAAAGGATTCGACTGATGAAGATTCCACGACCGCGATTGGTCAGCGTGGCATTGTCGGAATGCTACAGCCGTTGAATGCGGGCGAATCTATCCAGGTCTTTGATATGCAAGGCCGATTCTTGGGCAAATCGCTCAAACTTGCTCCGGGAATTTACCTTGTTCGTCAGGGAATCCGCTTGCAACAGGTGCGGATTAGATAGTTTGTGTCAATTATCTTGTGAAATTTACAAAAAGCTTACTGAATGAAAAAGGATTTTGCTATCCTTTATTCATGCTTTTACAAACGACTGCTCAAAAAATCGTTTTTTCTGTCCTTGCTGTGTTCCTCCTCATTACGGCTGGCAAGGATTGGTTTGACTTCTATTCCTGCGGCGCGGTAAGCCAATGCCTGTCGGATTCTGGCACCTTGCAGCTATACACCAAGTCGGTCATGACAACCATGCTGACGGTGCTTGCCTTTATCACGGCATCGAGCGCGTTCTCTAGTCGAGACGGCAAGCTGCTGCGTGTAGCGTTCGTGTTCTCGCTGCTGGCGGACTACAGTTTTAGCCTGCTCAAGGCGACCGTTGCCAATGCAGGAACTCTGAGCACCATTCTCGGTATTACCTTCTTCATGGTGTTCCAGAGCATCTTGATTTACAGGCATTCTCGCAAAGCCGAAGATGACAAGAGCGTTCCTAAAATTTATGCGCTTTTGGCCGTAGCTGTTCTTGCAGGCATTGCCTTGATTGCTACCGGCACTTTGGGCCTCACCGTGGCCGTTGTCGTGGTTTACGGCGTGTTCGTCATTACCTCGGTGGTTGTCGGTATTCTTGCTCCGCGCAAAGGTTATTTCCCGACTGTCAATGCAAAGCTTATCCGTTGGGGTATGGTCGCCTTCTTCTTGGGCGATGTTTGCGTCGGTCTTTCCATGGTCACGGGTGATGATCACAGCGTGCTGCAGTCGGTTGCCGAAATCGCAAACAATATCATTTGGTGGTTGTATGTGCCGGCGCAGCTCATGCTGATTCGTGCAACGGTCAAGCCGCAGGCATAAGCCTACAGGTACTCAACTAAAAAGCACCCTTTATAGGGTGTTTTTTTGTGGGAAACTTTTTCAGGGTATAAAAAAAGGGCATCCCTCACGGTGGAACACTCGAAGCTACTCATCTAAAAATGATAGCAGTGCCTCGGGGCTTTGTTTTTCGCGTCGATGCGCGCCTAAACTGAACACCAAGAGCGACGAGCTTTAATAATACTGTTAGATCGGGCGTTAATCCGTGGGATGCCTACCCGTAATATAGCCAAGTTGAAACTCAAAAGCAAGCGAAAAAACGAAAAAAATTTTTTCGGCATTTTAAAATGTCGATTAAGTAAATAATTGTTATCTATGTTTGGCGAAATTAGTCTGTAATGGTCGTTTTTATACAAACGAGCCCTACTCCATTTTGGAATATTCATCCTTCTGTGTCGGGAGTGATAAATTCGGTGACGTACTTTGCGACTTGGTCGCGTAAGTTGTTTCCGCGGACCTTGCCGAGCAGGATTTCAATGTCTTCGATGGGGGCTGCCATGAACGCTTCGGCGCTCCTATACTTGCTCAAAATCTTGACGCGGGTTTCGTGACCCACACCTGGCATCTTGAGCCATTCGACTTCCAGGTCTTTTTTGCGTTTGCTGCGCTGGTAGGTAATGGCGAATCGGTGAGCCTCGTCGCGGGCGTTCTGCAAAAGTTTTAGTGCAGGGCTGGTACGGTGCAGCACGATGCTCTTGCGGTCGTCGGGGAACACGATTTCTTCGAGACGCTTGGCGAGGCCGATGAGCGGTAAATCCTGGTCGTGGCCGAGCTCTTTCAGAATCTGCATGGTGGCATCTACCTGGCCTTTACCGCCGTCGCATACCCACAAGTCGGGCATGGGCACGCCCTCGTTTTCGAGTCTGCGAATGCGGCGGGTCATCACTTCGCGCATGCTCGCGAAGTCGTCGACACCTTCGACTGTCTTGATGATGAACTTGCGGTAGTTGGCTTTATCAGGGCGCCCGTTCTTGAAGGCCACGAGGCTTGCCACCGTGTTGGTGCCGGAGAGGTGGGAAATATCCACGCATTCGATGCGGAAGGGAGTCTTTTTAAGTCCGAGAACTTTCTGCAGCTCGAATACGCTCTGGTCGATTTCGCTGTACTTCTGCACTTCGGCGCGCATTTCCACAAGAATCATGTCGGCATTCGCGCCTGCAAGCTTCAGGAATCCGAGTTTTTCGCCGCGTTGGGGCGTGCTGAAAGAGACCTTTCTCCCTGCCTGTTTGCTGAGCGCCGCTTCGAGTTCCTTGCGGTCATCCGGCAACACAATATCTGTCGCGATTTCGGCAGGGATCAGGGGCGCCTCCATGTACCACGGAAGCACCATCTGCCTGAAGATTTCGGTCTCGTCGTCTTCGAGCTTGCATTCCAACCGGTAATGCCTGCGCCCCATGAGCACGCCCTTGCGGTATTCGAGAATCACGGCTGCGGCCATGTCTCCGTTACGGCGGAGCGTCACCACATCCAGCGACAGGTTCGGGTCGCTGGTATCGGTCTTTTGGCGAGTGCCGGAAGCTTGCAGCGCCTGAATGGCGTCGCGCTTTTTCATGGCGGTTTCAAAATCCAGGTTGGCGCTTGCCTCTTCCATCTCGCGCTGCCACTTGTCAATCAGGTCGTCGCGTTTGCCTTCCAGCATCAGGCGCGCACTTTCTACATCGCGGGCGTAATCCTCTTGCGAAATCAGCCCGGCGCAGGGGGCGCTACAACGTCCGATATGGTAATTCAGGCAGGGGCGTACTGGGTGCTTGGCCGGCAGCTCCATGGAACATTCGCGAATGCGGAAAAGCCTTGCCGCAATGTCAATCAGTTTGTCGATATATCGCGAACTCATGTAGGGGCCAAAATACTGGCGGCCATCCTTCTTGACTGAACGTGACAGCGAAAGCCTTGGAAATGGCTCCTTCACCGAAAATGCCAGGTAGGGGAAATGCTTGTCATCCTTCAAAAGCACGTTGTACTTGGGAGTGTGCTTTCGAATCAGGTTCGCCTCGAGAATTAGCGCCTCTTCTTCGCTTTCGGTAATAATCCATTCGATGTCGCGAATGTAGGGGAGCATAAGCGTTGCCGCGCGGTGGCCGTTGTGCTCGGAGCCGTCAAAGTAGCTGCGCACGCGGTTCTTCAAGACCTTCGCCTTGCCGATGTATATGATTTTCCCTTGGGCGTTCTTCATGATGTAAACACCCGGTCGGTCAGGGAGCTCTGAAAGCCTGCGCTGTATATGTTCGTTTACCGAAATCACGACTCTATTTATAATAAATTTCAAAAAAGTTGTCTTATGGGTCGAAAATTAATTATCTTAATATTGTAAAATTCTAAAACTCATTCTACGGAGCAAAAATGAATTTAGAAAAGATGAGTGTTTTATCTCAGAAAATTGAGGGAGTGTTGGGAACGGTCCGTACCCTCAAAGAAGAAAATGCAAAAATCAAGCGCGAACTGTCTCAGGCTCAGGCCATGGCTCAGGACAAGACCCTGCTGCTGGAATCGGCTAAACATGATCTTGCTGACTGCAAGTCCGCTCTGGATGCTCGTGCCAACCAGGCCAATGCGCAGCAAGAAATGCTGAACAAGCAGGCTTCCGAAATCGAAGTGCTTAACGAAAAGACGGTGGTGCTTGGTCAGCAGCTGGTCGAAAAGGATGGCTGCATCGAAAGCTTGGAATCAAAAATCCGCGAACTAACAAGCAATCAGGAACTGCTGAGCGGCCAAATCAACGAAAGGGCTGAAACTGTGAATGCGCTCAACACCCAGGTGGCCGAAAAGGATGCTGCAATTGCAAAACTCATGGAACAGCTTTCTGAAAAGAGCGCCCTGGTCGATAGCCTGAACGATCAGTTGCAGGCCCAGAATGAAGAAATCGCCGAGGCCCAGGAGAAATTCAACCAGCTGGTGGCAACCATCGAAAGCGAACTGGGTACCGACATTGAATTGGACGATACCCCTTCTATTGAACCGGTTGTAGAAGGTTCCGAAGCTGCTGCTGCGACAGAGGAAACCGAAACGGAAGAAGTTGCTGAAGACGTAGCCGAAGAGCCGGCAAATTCCGATGAAGAGCTCGTGTTTGAAGATGTCACTGCTGAAAATGCGGAAGCAGCAAAATCTATCGAGGAACCCCAGATTGATGAATCCGTTTCTCAGGAACAGGAAACCGAGGAAGATGTTCCGGCAATCGAAGTTCATGGGGCCGACGAAAATGATAACGATTTGTTCGCGAGCAGGCAGGAGGGCTCGCAGACAAATTTTTTCGGATAAGGATGCTGATGGACGATGATCCATTCGGCGTAGGGATAAAATAATGGCTAGTATCGAACCTTTGAAATCGGTAACTATTTCCGTTGCCCAGGAGTCCATTCAGATTCGCACCGACTTGCCCGATGCGGAACTGGCTGAAATTGTTGAAAGCATCAACCAGCGGTTTGAACGCTCGGCGAAATTCCAGATGGATAACCGTAAGCGCATGGCTTTGCTTGCCGTGGAACTTACGTCTGAAATCATGGAACTACGCAAGCAGTTGGGGCGCGCGAAAATATATTACGACCAGATGGAAAAGGAAGTCCAGAACCTTACGCTCTTGCTAGACGAAGGCATGGATCGTGGCGATCAGCTTTAATTTCTAACCTAAAAAAAGAAACCCGGGCGTTACGCTCGGGCTTTTCTTTTGTATGAAACGTTTTTACTCTTGGATGCAGCGCACACTGAAGCGTTTGGTCTTGGAGTCTACCTGGAAGAACAACTTCGTGTCGTCCTTGTCGCCGTAATCAGGAGCTTTCTCTACGATGATGACGGTGAAGGATTCTCCTTGGTTTTCTCCATATTTTTTATCGCCTTCTTGCGGCGTGGCAGATGTCCAGTGGAAGCCCATATCACCCATAAAGCTGCATTCGCCGTCTTTGCAACGGCCGCTGTAGGTCCAAGGGTAAGTGGCGTTGTCGAGAACTGTCTGGGCTTCTTCGCGGCTGGGCAGTCTCCAACCGAGAGGACAGGCGCTTTGTGCGGCGGTAAAGGTGTAGAGCCTTCCGTTGGTGGCGCATTTTGCGTCATTTTCGTCATAGCACTGGCTGTTCGGTAGGGCGATATTGATATCCTGGGCCATCCAGAGTTTACCGCTGACTTCGACGAGCTTGTAATTCTGGGTGTCGCGCATGTCGGTCATCTGCAGACCGTTAATGACGGGGGGGACGCTGTTGTCGTACTGGGTGCCGCCGCCTTCCATGCCGATGTCAATCGTTATTGAAGACGAAGACTGGATGGTTGCTGCAGCTTCCTTTGCTTTCTGGCATTCTGTGCTGTTGTTGTCCCAACAGAAAAACGGAATTTCGAGGTAGTTCGGGGTTTCGATTGCGAGACTGTCCTGTATATAGCGGTGCTGTTTTACGGTATCCGGCTTAGCGACAGCTGCGCTTGATGAAGATGTCGGATTCTTTTTGTCCGATTTAACAGAGCTAGAAGAGTTTTTTGATGTAGAGCCAGAACTAGTCGGGGTTTCTGCTTCCGAGGAAATTGCGGGTTCATCTGCAAGTGTATTCCCGGGAGACAGTAAGTCACTGTCAGAGGAGCACCCCCAGAATAAGCACACCACACCCACACATCCCAAAAATGTAGTGATCTTTTTCATGCCTCTAAATATAGTTTACATTTTCGGACTTAACTAGAAAAAAGAATTTTACTATGTTTGGTGTCACTATGACGAACGTTGAAATCTTTGATACCACTTTTGCCATGACTATTCTCGTGGTCCTGGCACTCGTTGTTCCTACCGCCCTTTTGGTGGCGAACTGGTTCCTGCATCCGGGTAAAATCAAGGGAACCTCCATCAAAGGTACGTCTTATGAATGCGGTGTCGCCCATGTTTCCGGTACTTCGGGCGAACGATATCCTGTAAAGTATTACATGGTCGCCATGTTGTTCCTGGTTTTTGACCTGGAAGTGGCGTTCCTCTACCCCTGGACCGTCCAGTTCCTCAAGGGCGGCTGGGACTTGCTGTTCGTGTTGCTCGGATTCCTCGTGATTCTTGAAGCGGGCTATATCTACCTGGTCAAGAAGGGAATTCTCAACTGGACTCGAATCCAGGACTAGGATTCGGGAAAAGAATATTCTATCTCAACTAAACGAACGCGGTCCTACGGGGCCGCGTTTGTTTTTTCTACTTTATTGACTATGAATAACGCAACGCCTGACTTTAATTCGCAACATTTTGAAGTTGCCGGTTTCATCCGCGAAGTGTTCGGCTATATGGAACGCTTCAAGGGCCAGCTGTTTGTGCTGAAAATTGAGGATGACCTGATGAGTCACCCCCTTTTCCCGGTGCTCATGCGCGATATCGCCATTTTGCACAAGTCGGGAATCCGCATCATTATTGTGCCGGGAACGCGCAACAGTATCGATGCTCAGCTCAAGGCGTGGGAACTGGAATCTACCTTCCATGCCGGCGTGAGACTTACTAGCGAAGAAGCCTTGCCCCACATCGAGCAGGCGTCTCTAGGCGTTGCACAGCATATCATGAGCCACCTGACTGCGAGTGGCTTGCGTGGCATTCAGGGCAACTGGGTGCTGGCCCGTAGCATGGGCGTGATAGACGGTATCGATTACATGCGTACCGGACGTATCGAACGTATCCAGCGCGACATTCTGGAACAGCTTCTGGACGAAAAGTTCGTGCCGATTATTCCACCGATTGGCTGGAACAAGCTCGGGCATGCCTACAATATCAGTTCGACTGAACTTGCGACTGAACTCTGCAAGTACATGAAGGTCGGTAAGCTGTTCTTTATCGGTAACCAGAACGGTATCAAGCTGGAAGGCCTGGTGACCGGCAAGAACACCAAGTACTTGGAACCTACGGAATCCGGGGTTATCTCGGCTATGGACGTGGACCAGGCGAAGGAACTGTTGGAATTGAATTCCGACCAGTTGGATTTTGCCCAGATGGATTACCTGATGAACGCAATCCATGCCTGCGAGGCGGGTGCGAACCGTGTTCACTTGCTGAGTGGTGAATTCCAGGGTAGCGTGCTGCAAGAAGTGTTCAGCGCTCGCGGTGACGGTACCATGGTGTACGCCAACCAGTACTCCAGTATCAGGCCTGCCAACGTGGAAGATATCCCGGATATCTTGCGGATTATGCAGGACTACATCGACAAGGGTTTCCTGGTGCCGCGTACGCAAGAAAG
The DNA here is from genome assembly GCA_017530965.1 of Fibrobacter sp. GTDB lineage: Bacteria > Fibrobacterota > Fibrobacteria > Fibrobacterales > Fibrobacteraceae > Fibrobacter. The sequence continues at coordinate 56,851 of JAFXLS010000042.1, read as the reverse complement.
CATTTCCGAAAAGCTGCGTGATTATGTTGTCTACAGCATTGACAACAGCATTCACGGTTGTGGCGCCTTGCACGAATTTGAAAACGGAATGGCCGAAGTGGCGGGTATTGCGGTGGCCGCGAACTACCGCAAGTCGGGCATTGGCGATGCCATTGTCCGTCATCTGATTTCGGTGGGGCGCATGAAGGGCTACAAGACTCTGTTCTTGTTGACCACTCAGGCACTCGACTGGTTCTACCACTTCGGATTTGTCGACGGCACGGTAGACGAATTGCCGCCTACCAAGCGCGACCACTACAACAAGAAACGGCATTCTCGTATCTTGATGCTTCCGCTTGACAAGTAACCGCAGGCAAAAACCTGCGGGGCCTTGGTCAGTTGTCTAGCGAAAATGGCCGTTTGTCGGTGAATTGTATACTAAAAATTCATTTTTCCGTTAATTTATGTAAATTCTAGCTATTGCTTAGGAATGGAGAGCTTGTGTCTGTTTTGCATAAAATAATAACGTTGTCTTTAGTTTTGCTTTGTCTTGGGGCCTGCTCCGATGACGGTAGCGGAGACATTGTTCGCCGAATCGATGAAGATGGAAATGCTTTTTCTCCGGCGAGTCTGCAGGGGTCTATTGAATATTTGCCTTCGATGAATGCAGAAATGGTGCGTGTGGTCCGTCTAGATGACAAGCTGAATCCGATAGATTCGTTCGAAATCCCGACAGAAAAAACGTATGGATCGGATATATTTGCCACGGAACTGCTCGATTTTGAATACCCGTATGTAAAAATCGTAACGGTTTTTGAGGCCGAGAACAAAAAGACAATGGAATTTGCGCAGTATGTGCATTTTTCCGGCGATAACACCCGATTAAAGCAGAATATTTTTGCGGCCCTTGCTGCGGACCGAATCGAGTATCTTGTCAAAAAGAAGAAAAAGAGTTTTGATGAAGCTGAAAAACAGGCTTTTGAGGAGCTGGGGGCGGTTTTCGGTATGAATTTGGAAGGGGTTGATGGGCGAAATTACAAAGGCCTAGGTACTGGGAGGTATGAAGGAGATCGATTAGAGGATTTTATTCCGTATGTCTTTTGCCGCCATGAAATTTCGGACAGCTTGTTCTATAGTGACGTTAAGAAATTCCGTGATGGCTTTGCCAAGAAGGGAACGTTGGATTCTGCATGGATTATAAGGGCGGCAGATACTTGGCTTTCTACTTTTGAAATTCTTGTAGACTCGGCGGATTACCTATTCAAGAGTAAGTCGAGAGATACTGTGAATGGCTTAGGTTGGTTGGACGAGATCTTTTTTGGTCGGGCGTATGGGATGGGTTTTGAAGTGGCCGCCGGGGCACAAAACAAGGTGCAAATTAAGAACAAGGCCAGCCTGTTTTATGGAAGAAGTTTTATTATAGAATATCACAGAAAATATGGCTTGCTCACGAATAGATGGCGCTTGCAATCGGTTCTGGAAGATTCTTTGGGAAGCTGTATTTACGATCAGTACGATGTTATATACGGCGGTACCAGATCTATTCAGCGCAATGATACCATTTATACATGTAGGGGGGAATCCCATATATGGGAAGTCATTACCGATCGGGATTCCCTGTTCAATCGTGAATATGGCGAGTGTTCAAGGAATAAAAACAATGGACAGCCTATTTACGTTCGTGATACATTGTTTGTTTGTGAATGCGAAGGCAGCAAATGTGCTTGGAGTGACAAGTATGTGAACAGAGTTTTCTTGGAAAGCGATACAATGTATGCCAAGGTTTTAGATGCCAAAGCGACGGCACAATTTGGTAAATGTACGTACAAAAACTCGGGCGACATGCAAAAGTTAGATAGCTTGTATGTAGAATGTTCTGACAATAGGTGGAATCCGCTTGATTCACTGCTGTATTACTTGGGGCATTGTTCTAGTGTCAATTACAAGGCCAGGCACAATGGCTCGTATTATTCTTGCCTAGGTAAATGGCCTGATATTGACGATACCACATGGCGAGAAGTTTACCCTCCCGAATATTATAACGATGATTGCGACTTGGATCGCATCGTGGAATATGACAGTTCATATTACATTTGTGAGCAACTGGAATGTGAAGGAGACGGCTGCTTTGCCTTTAGAACCTGGCGCAAGCTAGAAGACGCCGAATTGATTCCGTCGGCTTTGAATACGGATTCTTTGTCATCTCCTGAAATCTAGAATTATATATATTAAGGTCATGAATACTCTCGAAGCAATTTTGACAAGACGTAGTACCCGCAAGTTCAAGGCTCTGCCTGTGGAACTTGAAAAGTTGCAAACTATCGTTGATGCAGGCCGCTATGCTCCTACGGGCGGTAACTGCCAGAGTAATCACTTCTTCGTGATTAGCAATCCGGAGGTGCTTAAGAAGTTGGTGGAACTGGTGCAGTCTGCTTTTGCTGCGATGGAACTCCGCGAAGACTTATACAAGAGTCTGCAGAACTCCATTCGCCTTTCGCAGAAGGGAACCTATGTATTTAACTACAATGCTCCTGCACTGATTGTGGTGGCGAGCCAGAAGGAATATGGCAACAACATGGCCGATGTGGCTTGTGCCGTCGAGAACATGATGATTGCTGCCAATGAACTGGATCTCGGCAGTTGCTATATCAATCAGCTTAAGTGGCTCAACGAAGATTCTGCTCTTCTCAAGTATTTGCAATCGCTGGGTCTCAAGGAAAGCGAACGTGTGTACGCTTCAGTGGCTCTCGGCTATGCCGATACAGAAAGCGGATTCCCGAATCGTAACCAATCTCCACGAGTTGGAAACGAAGTAACTTTCGTGTAAATTTGGACTGTCGCGATCCGCTGATTTTGCTATCTTTGGCTCCATGATGAATTTTAAGAAAATGGAAGATGGCTTCCGGATGATTCTGGAAGGCATGGGCGAAAACCCGAACCGCGAAGGTCTTATCGATACGCCCAAGCGTGTCGCCAAGATGTATGCCGAACTTATGACGGGTCTTTCGGGCGAAACCCGCGCCGAAGATATCCTCAAGACTCGCTTTCACGAAAAGTACGATGAAATGATTATCGTGCCGGATATCGAGTTTGCCAGCATGTGCGAACACCATTTTCTTCCGTTCACGGGCAAGGCTCACGTGGCTTACATTCCGGGTGATTGCGTGGTCGGGCTTTCCAAGATTCCGCGCGTGGTGGAATTCTATGCTCGTTTCCCGCAGATTCAGGAACGCATGACCCGCCAGATTGCTGAATTGATTCAGAAAGAATTGAACCCGAAGGGTGTTGCCGTAGTTTTGGAAGCATCTCACATGTGCATGACCATGCGCGGTGTCAAGAAACCGGGAGCCATGATGGTTACGACCCAACTTTTGGGCCGGTTCAAGACCGACGAAAAGACTCGCGCCGAATTCATGTCCAGGATTTACGCCCCGCGCTAAAACGAGCTTTGCATAATCCGATAAGGTGTAAAAATTAATTGGGCCGTTACTTCTGTGACGGCTTTTTTCGTGTGTTTTAAAGGTATTTGTTGTGTAAGAATAACCTTGTCCATGATGGATAAATTACAAATAAATTAATTATTGAAAAATGGCGTTTTTAGCTCGAATTATGGATTTTTTATTCATAACGCTTGGATTTTTTGTCCATGGAAACTCCGCTCTAGCTAGGTTTTTCGCCTTTTTTACGAGGTATCTTTATTACCGGTGTTGGAAAAATAAGGAGTCAAAATGAAATCGAAATATTTCAAGAATTTGGCCAAGGGCCTCGTTATTATGAGTGCCGCCCTGGCTCTTGCAAACTGCGGAGATGCCACCGACAAGGTGAATTCCGCAATTTCCGATGCTCAGGAACAGTATCAGAATCAGCAGAATCCGGCAGATTCGTCCCAGGTGACGGATCCGTCTCAACCTGTAGTTGATCCTGTCACCGGTGAAATTATTACTCCGACGGGTGACCCGGCAACAGATCCTTCCAATGATTCTGCCGCAGACCCTTCCAATTCTAATGTAGATCCGTCTCAAAGTGGCAATGGTGATCTTGCTCAGCAGACGACGGATCCTTCGACGAATCCGGGTACTGATCCGGTGACTGGCCCGACAGACCCTGCATCTAGCGTTTCTGAAGATGTCGGCCCGACTAATCCTGCACAGTCCAGCTCTAGTGATGCTGTAAAGCCGGCAAGCTCTTCTAGCGAAGAACAGAAGGCTGAATCCTCTTCTAGCGAAGCCAAACCCGCTGGAATTTTCCTTGCCGAAGGTTCCGATGAAAACAAGGATCAGCTGGAAATTTCGTATACCGAAGATATCGAACCGTGCATTTTTGATAATGGAAAGAGATATTGTAGGATTCTTGCTTATCCGAAGCAGTTGTCTACGACCCAGAAACACGCTGTCGTGATGTGGGGTCCCGGTGGTGGATCCGATCCTAAGAGCTACGGCGGAATTATCAAGCGTCTTGCTTCCCATGGTTTCGTTGTGGTTGCCATTCCTCAGTCTCCGGGAAACGCTACCCAGGGCAAGCCCGCTCTTGATTGGCTCAAAAGCAAGAATGATGATCCGAGCGATCCTTTGTACCAGAAACTCGACATGACCAAGGTGGGCTGCTCCGGCCACTCCATGGGTGGTCTCGAATCGGAACAGATGCTGCTTAAGGATGACCGTGTGATTACGGCCATGCTCAACAACAGCGGCGATCTCGGTCATACTGCAATGTCTCAGGTTTCTCCGAACAAGACTATCGGTATTGTGTACGGCGAAGGCGGCATGGAACGCCCGAATGCCGAAGCTGACTACAACAACCAGGGCGTCAAGGCTCCGGCATGCCTCATCAGGATGACTGGTGGCAAGCCTTCCAATGAATGTCAGAAGAACGAATTTGGTCAAACGGAATGCGGCTGGGGCCACGGTTCGGGACCTTGGGGCGGCATGGCTGCAACGGTTGCCTGGATGCGCTGGCACCTCGGTGGCGAAGACTTCCGCAAGGCAGACTTTGTCGGCACGAGCGGCAAGTACATCGATGGCAACATCATTGGCGAACAGGGCAAGTGGAAAGGCCAATGTAAGAATTTCTAAGAAACTCCACACTCACTCCTTACACCCCGTCCGAATGGGCGGGGTGTTTTTTATTGACGAAGTCAATTCAAAACGCGGCGCCTCGGTCATGGGCAAGCGAGCTTGCCCGCGACTCTCGGCTTGGGTGTTTTTGTTATAATGAAAGCTCGGGGGCGAAACTGAGATTGCATTGGCGTAAGCCAGCGCCCCCTCGCCGGCATACTCAGCTCCAGACTAATGTCTGGGGCTTCGTTTATGCCGCAGAAATTAAAAGAATACACCTACATTTTTATTACAGATTTGTCCGGTGGGCAAAACAAAGCTATCTTAATGCAATAAACGGAGTTTAGTTCCATGAACGCAGCAATTTTGACGAATGAGTTTCCGCCGGAAATTTATGGCGGCGCAGGTATCCATGTTAAGTTCCTTACGCAGGAACTAGCAAAGCTTTGTCATGTGGAAGCACGTTGCTTTGGTGTGCAAGACGAAGACAAGGATAATATCCGTGCTTTGGGTTTTTCTCGCAAGTTGGGCCTGAATCCGCACGATGACCGGTTCCAGAAGATTTTCAAGCCGTTGGATATCAATCTCCAGTGGGCTGCCGCACTCGATAACGTTGATGTAATTCACTGTCATACATGGTACAGCCATTTTGGCGGCGTTCTCGCTAGCCGTCTTTTGCAGTGCCCGTTGATTCTCACGACCCATTCGCTTGAACCTCACCGTCCCTGGAAGGCAGAACAGTTGGGTGATGGTGGCTACGCCATGAGTTGCTGGATTGAACGCACCGCTTACGAAGCGGCTGATGGCGTGATTGCCGTTAGCCAGGGCATGAAGCGCGACGTGATGAAGCTTTACGGCGTCCCCGAAGATCGCGTGAAGGTGATTTACAACGGTATCGATCCGGACTTTTATGCCCCGACTTTCGACGAAAAAATCCTCGCTAAGTGGGGCGTCGATCCGAAGCGTCCGTTTGTGCTGTTCGTGGGCCGCATTACGCGCCAGAAGGGCATTAGCCAGCTGATTCAGGCGATTCCGCAAATCGACAAGAGCGCCCAGGTGGTGCTCTGCGCCGGTGCTCCGGATACCATCGAACTTGCCGATGAATGCAAAGCGCTCATCGAAGAGGTGCAGAAGACCCGCGATGGCGTGGTGTGGATTCAGGAAGCCATTCCGCACGAAGAACTTCGCGTTCTTTACAGCCATGCTACCGTATTCGCGACGCCTTCGCTTTACGAACCGTTCGGTATAATCAACCTCGAAGCCATGAGTTGCGGTACGCCGGTGGTGGGCTCTGCTGTCGGTGGCATTCCGGAAATTATCGTGGACGGTGAAACCGGATTCCTGGTTCCCCTCAAGGCCAAGTCCGAAACGGATTTCGAACCGGCCGATCCGAAGGCTTTCCAAACCGATTTCGCGAACAAGCTCAACAAGATTCTCGGAAACCCGGAACTGGCGAAGAAGATGGGCGAAGTCAGCCGCAAGCGCGCCATCGACGTGTTTAGCTGGAAGTCGATTGCCAAGCAGACTTTTGACTTCTACCAGGAGTGCATTGACCGCTACAAGAAAGAAGGAAAGAGATAATTGCTCGAAATGTCATCCTGAGCGGAGCCGCACTAGCGGCGAAGTCGAAGGATCTCTACTTACTTTCCTACAATCTTTTCCACAATCGCTGCTGTCGTGAGTATTTCCGGCAGCACGATTTGTTTTGAAGCATCTCCAGCCGGGTAAATCGCATAAGCGGGCACACCCGATTTTCCCATGCTACGCAACAGCGCGTTCACCTCGGGGGTTTCGCGGGTCCAGTCTGCTTTTACCAGCGCCACATTCAAGCTGTCCATGGCGCGGCGGAATTCATCGCGGTTTAAAACGGCGGCTTCGTTCGTCTTGCAAGTGAGACACCAGTCGGCAGTCGCGTCAATGAATACGGTGCGATTGGCTTTCGCGAATTCTTCGATGAGTGCAGGGCTGTAACGGTACCAGCCGTCGGCTGTCATCTGCTCTTGCATGCGAGCGTTGAACTTTTCGCTTGTGGCTAGTTCGTATTGCGGGGCGATGACTGCAAACCAGACGGCCGCAATAACAACGATGCTTCCTCCGAGGGTTATGAGTTCGCGTTTAAAGGCGGCTCCCGGCGGCGCGAATTTTCCGACAATAATGCTCCCTCCGATGCTTGCCGCCACGACAACGGCGAACATCCCGACGCCAGCCATTCCCGCCTGCTCGTTCACAAGCCAAAGGAGCCAAGCGACAGTTGCAAGGAGCAATACGCCCATCACCTTTTGAAGTTTTACCATCCAGGCACCCGGTTTCGGGAATACCTTGAGGATTTTCGGGAAGGCGCTCACGAGTATGTAGGGGAGGGCGAGCCCGAGACCCGCCGCCGTAAAGAAAAGGAACAGCACCGGGGTGCTGGCGGTGAAGGCGAACCCCATGGCGGTACCGAGGAAGGGCGCCGAACAGGGCGTACTTAAAAGAACTAGCAATGCGCCGGTAAAGAAGGCTCCTGCGAGTCCTGCCTTGTGTCCCGCGGCATCCATTTTGGTGGTGGCGTTCCACGGAAGCCAAATTTCGAATACGCCGAAAAAGCTCATGGCGAATGCGGTCAGAATCACGACCATGAAGGCGATGAATCCTGCACTCTGGAATTGCATGCCCCAGCCTGCGGACCCGCCGCCGGCCTTGACGGCGGCGACAACGGCGGCCAGCGCCCAGAAACTGCACAAGATGCCCGCCGTTGTGGCTCCTCCCAAAGCGAGGAGCCGTCCGCGATTTTCGCCTGCCTGCTTAATTAAGCTAAAGAGCTTGAGCGAAAGTACCGGCAATACGCACGGCATCAAGTTCAGAATAATTCCGCCGAGGAATGCGAAAAACAAGAGCGCGATGATTCCGGCCGAAGCGGAGGCGCTTGCATCATTTGCTGCGCTTGCGGCGGCTACTTCATTTTCGGAATCGTTTTTTTTTGCGCCGCTATTCACATGGCTGGATTTTGTTCCAGCTGCAATTTCGCTGAGCGAAATGGTCTTGCTTGCGGGCGCGAGGCAAATGGAATTGTCGCAGGCCTGGTAATGGAAAGTGACTGTCGTTCCCGAGCTGTCGTAGTTGCCGCTAGCGGATTTTACCGGGAGTTCTACGGAGAATGTTTCACGGAAGGTCAGAATTTCAAGTTCCAGGGCTTCGTTGTATTCCTTGATTGGCTTGGGCCACACCGGTTCGGCAAATTCAATTCCTTCGGCCTTTGCTTCAATGGAAGAGGGCTTCAAGAATTCGTCGGTGACTTCATTGGCGTTCACGTGCCATTTTTCTGGAATCGTAATGGTAACGGTGAGCGTTCCGCCATCTTTCAATCCACCCGCGCTGTATTGCATTTGCATTTCGGGAGGCGGCATGGAGTTCATGTTGAACTCTTGAGCGTTGACAGATTGTGGATAAATTACCAAAAATAAAGCCAAACTAAAAAAAGCTGTTGATAGCTGCAAACAGTTGTTTGCAAAATTTTCAAAAATCCGTTTTTTCGCTTTTATTTTCATAAATTTTATCGCAACTGAAAGTTCGCTGTCAAAGTTCCTGTTTGCAATATGTCAAAATCAAGAATTTTAACAGAAGAACCTCCCGAATGGGTTGAAAAAGTGTGGCGCAAGAATGCCTCACAAATTTACAAACTCTGTAAGACCCAGAGTAGCGATGACGACAGTGCAAAAGACCTTTTTCAAGAGGTTGCACTCCGTTTATGCCGGTCTGCAAGCTCTTTGGACATGAGCATGCCTATTTATCCGTGGCTGCGGACGGTCGTCCATAATACTTTTTTCGATATGAATCGAAGATTGCTGCCTGTAGTACCCCTTTCGCAATTGTCGGATTCCAATGTTCCTTACGACATGAATGGTAAAAGGAATGTTGCCCAGGAGTTGCAGGATCAGCGCAAGAGGCTCTTTGTTCGTCAGGAGTTGGACTACTTGATGAAGGACCTTACTGCTGCCGAGCGCATGGCCGTAGAATTCCATTGCATTGGCGAAATTCGTGCTGCCGAAGCCTGTCTATATTGCGGTGTCAACCGGGGTACTTTTTTGAGCCGTAAAAAGGTCGCCATGAAAAAGATGCGAAAAAAGAAGGAGCTCTATATGTCAAAGCTTAAAAAAGATGAAAGTTCCTGCTTGAAATTGGACGATTTACTAACGCGGGCTATTGAATTTTCGTAATTTTAGGGGGTGAAATTTAAATCTTTTGTTTTATGCTTGCTGCTTTTAGCAGTATTTGTTGGCGCAACTGATCAATGGGGGGCGTTTTCGGATCCATTCCCTATTTATGATGCGGCTCCCTGGGGCGATAATGGTATTGTTCTTGCGACAGATGGGGGTATTCGTTACCGTACCCTTACCGAAGACAACATACTCCATTCGGAACATGGACTAGAAACGTCTAAATTCCATTCTGTCGTTTCTTCGGACGTGGGACTTTATGCCGTTTCGGAATATGGCCTTATTGCTTCTTTTGTCGGTGGTCAAAAACCTTGGAATGTTTTGAGCCGCTCCTATGTAAAGAACAATGTTCGCGCGGTACCTTGTGGTACGGTCATTAAAGAAAAGATTCTGACGATAACCTTTGAAGACCGCTTGGCTTTTTTTGACCTGTCGCAGAACCGTTCCGTATTGACGATTGATCGTATCGGCTCCAAGTCGCTTTTGAATACGCCTATTCGCGAACTTTTGGTGCGAGGGGATTCCCTCTATGTCAGGATGGACGATGCCGTCTATGTTCGCAAAATGGATTGGGTAAATTTGCCGGCAGATAGGCGGTTGAGCGATCCCAATTCCTGGGTTCATGTTCCCAAAGATGTGTCGGTGGATGGATTCGAAAAGCCCGTTTCGAAGGTCGTTGTGGATGACGTTACCTTGACAGATCCTGTATTGTATCATGACGATGGAACCAGTAAGGTCAAGTGGCAGATTAAAACTAAAGACGGTTCTTTCTTGGTTGGCTCAGAGTATATTTTCTTTTGCAGGAATGGCGAAAAGAAGGTTAGCGACCTTACAATGACGCCGGGCTATACTCCTGGAGAAGTCTATGAATTGCGGGCGGCCCCTTACGGAGGCGTTTTTGCTGCTACAGTTGATGGCAAGTTGAGCTATGGCAATCTTGGAGGCTGGGAAGAATCGCATTATGTTTATGGCGCCATCAGCAGTGGCGCTAGCGGTTATTCGGCAAGAATCAAGGCCTTGTCCTATTTGCCCGATGGGCACCTATTTTTCCATATTTGGGGTTTTGTCTATTTGATGTATTCCGGATGGGGCGAAAATGTTGATTACACATTTGCGGTTTCTGAAGATCATTGCTTCGAAGAGTATATAGAAAACTATGTCATCTCTGTTGCGACAATTGCTGCTCCTGACAATTCCGGTTTCTTGACTTCTACGGGTAGTAATAATGGCTATGGAGTGATTTACTTTACTAAGGATGGTGAAGTTCATTGCGCCAACCGGGTTGGCGAAAATCCGGTGCCTGGAGTCATGTATTCTAAAGTTGATGGAAACGACTGGCTTGTATATGTGGCGAGCAAGAATGGCGGGGCCCTTGCAAACGAAGGCGGACTTGATGTCATAAGGTTCCCCTCGCCAAAGTCCAATGGTGGCGAACTGTCCAACGGGGTCCTGAAAACATACCGCGGAATCAGCCCGGCTCCGATTGATATGGTGTACGATTCCGTGGGTCAGAGGCTTTGGCTTGTTTCGATGTCAAACATTGCCTATTTGGACGAGGAATCAGACACGCTTTTAACCCCGTCTTCTACAAATGGTTTGCTTGGAGCTGAATTCACGTCCATCGATGTTGATGTCCATGGAAATTTGTGGGTAGGTACGACTAACCAAGGTGTTTTTCGCCTGACTCCTAGGAAAGGTTCCCCGGATACGTTGACTGTAAAGCGGTTTACTACAAAAGATGGTTTGCTGGACAACAATGTTTCCGATTTGGCCATTGATCCCGTACTTGGTGTTGCATGGTTTGCTCACGAAAAGGGTGTGAGTTATTACCGTCGCAATGACCTCAAGGATGCCCGTAACAACATGACGGATTCTGCCAAGGTGGAAGTTCGTGCGTACCCAATTCCGTTTAGGCCGAAGATTCATGCCTTGTTCACGATTGATGGCATTGCAGAAAATTCGGTGGTGAGCATTTTCAACCGGGGTGGGGCCTTGATAAGATCTTTCAGCAACCAAGATGTATTGGGTGGAAAGATTGAGTGGGATGGCCATGAAAAATCTGGTAAACTCGTGGCTCCGGGCGTCTACTATTATGTTGTCAAGAGTGGCTCCAAGATTAAAAAAGGCAAGTTCATCATTATCCATTAATGTGTTGAGGTTTTAAATGAATCGTGCTGTGACGCTTTTATTTTTGGGCATCGCCGTTGCATTCATTGGTTGTGCCGGTGAACGCCAGGGCCTTGTGTGCGAAGAAATGGAATATCGCCTGAATACAATGACTTATTCCCCGGACCAGCGAGCCTATGCCGAAGAAGAATTGCGCGTGTGCCGCGAGCAGGAAGCTCAAAAGAAGGCGGAAGGAGCTGCGGCTCGCCAGAGCATCTATGACCGCTATATGACATCTAACGGGGATTCCAAGAAGGAATCTTCGGCTGCGGATTCAACCACCAAAGAAGTCTCTGTATCGGAGTCATTAAAAGATTCTTCGGGTGTAGAAACGACCAGCATTTACGACCGCTATAAGGCTGTTGAACCTGCGGCAGAAAGTACGGCTGCCGAAGTCCCGGTAGACACATCTGCTGCAGATGCAGAAAGTTTCCAATAAGGCGGTCCCTGTAGATGGCGAAAATTCAGACGCTTTCAGGTGAATGGTTCGAACCGGATTTGCCGGGACGCCTCCTTAAAATTGCGGGCGATATACGCGAAGCGGGCGGTCGCGCTTTTTTGGTGGGCGGTTGGGTACGCGATGCGCTTTTAGGCAAGTCTTGCCGCGACTACGATGTTGAAGTCTACGACATGGCCCAGGACGCGCTGGTCCCGATTCTTTCGAAGTACGGCCGCACGAATTTGGTCGGCAAGGCGTTCGGTGTCATTCATCTGGCAATGAAGGGCCTGTCGCTCGATTTCTCGTTCCCCCGTACCGAAAGTAAAGTGGGTTATGGTCACCGCGGATTCGTGGTGCATACCGATGAAAAGTTGAGCTTCAAGGAAGCCGCCCTTCGCCGTGACTTTACCATCAATGCCATGGGTATGGAACTGCCGGAACTTACGCTTTGCGATCCGTACGGCGGTATCGACGACTTGAAAACCCATACTTTGCGCCATGTGGGCCCGGCCTTTGCTGAAGATTCCCTGCGTATCTTGCGTGGTGTGCAGTTTGCTAGTCGATTCGGTTGCACGCTCGCGCCTTCTACGGTGGAACTTTGCCGAACCCTTTCGCTGGACGATCTTTCCATAGAACGTCTGTTTGAAGAATTCAAGAAGTGGCTTTTAAAGCCGGGCAAGCCTTCTCTTGGCCTCAGGGCATTTTTGGATATCAAGCTCAACGAATATTTCCCCGAAATCCGTCCGTTCGAAAATTCCTGGGACGCGCTTGGAGCGATCCTCGACAACATGGCTTCGCTGCGCGACGCCTGCCTCACGGGGAATGGAACTTGCTCTCTTTCGGAGGCGCAGGCGATGGAATTCGCTTTCGCAGGCCTCCTTTGCGGGTGTGCAGAAACTTCGCTCAAGTTCCTGGAACGGATTACTAACGAAACCCATTTGCTCAAGGTGGTGCCCCTCGTTCTGAATGCTTACAGTACGCTGGATACGGCCATCGTAAACGACGCCCCTGCGCTGCGTCGCCTAGCGGTAAAGCTTGGCGGGTTAAAGCTCCTTTGCCTGCTTGTGAAGTGTACTCCGCAGGAATTTTATGCTGATGCTACTGGCGATGGCGAATGCTTTGCCGACAGGCTTTGGAATGCGGCTAGCGATTTGGACCTGATTGAAGAAGCTCCGCAACCTTACCTGATGGGCAAGATGCTTATGGATATGGGCGTGAAGCCAGGCAAGCAGATGGGTGAAATCATCAAGAAAAGTTTCGAACTGCAACTCGACGGCGAAATCAAGAATGCCGAAGAGGCAATCGCCTGGGCAAGAAAGAATGTGTAATGAGGAATGTGTGGTGTGAAATTAATAATCACACATTGCACATCTCACACTTCACATTTGATTACTTCCACCTGAACATTCCGGTGATGCCTGCGGGCACCGCAAAGACGATCATCGGAACCTGGATGATTTCGGTAGGCAAGAATGCAAGCATTTTGCGCTTGGCATGCAACTTCCAAGAAGCTATCATCAGGAATACAAAGTCCACCAGAATCTTGGGCAGAATGCTGAATACGCACCACTGCCACGGGCAATCCAAAAAGAGCACGCACCAGGGGCTGATAAACATCCAGATGTAGTAGGTGTAAATCAGCGTGAGCATCAAGATGTAAGCCTTGCTTTCGTAGTTGGTGCCGTTGCTGCTCCAGCGGGCGCGCTGGTTAAAGAGCTGTTTCCAAGTATGCACCGGCGCGGTTTCGATGACGGCGTCCTTGTCCAGGTTGTAGCAGACCTTGGTGCCGGGGATCTTCATCATCTTATGGATGAGCATGTCGTCGTCGCCGCTGGAAAGATTCACCAGGTCGCCAAAACCGCCTACGGCAAAGAACAGGTCTTTTTTATAGGCGAGGCATGCGGCCGATGCCACAATTGGGTGACCCCAGCTGAATCCGGCTGCTTCCATGGCTGTATAGCCCAGGGTTTCCAGTTTCTGGTAAAGGTGGGGGAGCGTACGGCTGCCGTTATTCTGCTTGGGTCCCTGTACAATGCAGATGCCGTCGGTGAATCGGCCTGCCATGGCGGTAATCCAGCTCTTGCGGGGAATGCAGTCGGCGTCCATGGTCAAAAGCACATCGTATTTTGCGATTTTGAAGGCGCTTTCCAGGGCGCGTTTCTTGGGACTTGCAATTTGGGGCAAATCCGGCGAAAGGGAGAGTACCTTGAATTTCGGATGGGTGGCGGCGAATTTTTCCAGAATTTCGCGGGTGGAATCGGTGGAACGGTCGTCTACGCAAATCACTTCCCATTCGCCCACGTAATCCTGTTCGGCAAGGGCTTCCAGGGTGCGCTGCGCGAATTCTTCTTCGTTACGCATGGGGACCACTACCGTAACGCTGGGCGTGGCCTTGGGGCCCCTGTATCGGTGTGTGCGAATAACCCCTATTATGAAGAATAGGAACAACAGCACGTATAGTGCGGTAAGGCTTGCGATGAGAATGCCACCCATGTCTGGAAATTTAGAAAAAACTATCTTTGGTGCCATGATTCATCCTTCCGCATTTGTTCACCCGCAAGCTAAAGTTCACGAAACGGCCGTTATTGGCCCCTGGTGCTTGATCGATGCCGGTGCCGAAATTGCCGAGGGTGTCGTCTTGGAGTCCAGGGTTCACGTATACGGTGGTGTTGCTGTCGGTAAAAACACCCATGTTTACGATGGTGCCATTCTTGGGGGGCCTCCGCAAGATTTGAAGTATGCGGGCGAACCGACTCGACTCGAAATTGGCGAAAATTGCACGATTCGGGAATACTGTACGCTAAATCGGGGGACTGTTCAAGGGGGCGGTTGCACCCGTATTGCAGACAAAGTGTTGGTGATGGCCTATTCCCATATCGCCCATGACTGCGATATTCGAACTGGGGTCGTTATCGCGAATAGCTGCCAGCTGGGCGGTCATGTGCGCATCGGTGAATATGCAACCATTGGTGGCGTGACTGCCATTCAGCAGCGCAATCAGGTGGGCGCATACGCTTTCGTGGGCGGCACCCATAAAGTGGACCGTGATGTTCCCCCATGCACCAAGGCATCGGGTAACCCGATCCGCTATGGCGCCTTGAATTTGCATGCCCTGCGCCTGCATCCTGAAAGTTTTCCTGAAGAACGGATCCAGGCCCTTTCCCGTGCCTATCGCGAACTTTACCGTAGCGGCCGCCCCGTGGCTGAAGTCATCGAGGAACTAAAAAAAGGCCCGGAACCTCTGTTCCAAGCCTTTTTCGACGAGCATTGGGGTGGCACGTTAGTGCGCCCGTGAAATTACATGTTGCTTTGCAGCGCCTTCAAGATTTCGGGGTACCATTCATTCGTGCTGCTGTAGTAGATGTCGAATCCGACACCCGTAAGTCCCCAGATGTGCCAAGAATAGCCTAGCTGGTTTGCAGTTTGGACAATTGCCTTGATATACATGGCTCTGTTGGCGTCGTCTTGACCTTCGGCTTCGCATCTGGAAGAGGCTCCAAATTCGCCGATGTTCAGCGGAATATGGGTGCCGTCTTTACCGGGGAAAATCCTCTTGGCCATGTTAACGTAGCTCTTGAGATCGCTCGCAATTTTCAGGATTGCGTCCTGGTCGTTCGACTTCCACAATTCGCCCTTGGAACAATCGGAGCTGTGTCCTTTGTGGCTGTAGCTGTACGGTTCGTAATAGTGGCCGTCAATAATGATGTTGCTGTCCTTGATGTCGGCGAAGGCGTCCATCTGTTCGAACTTGCCCCAGTTACCCGGGTCAATCATGATGGTGCGGCCTGGGTTTGTCTTGCGAATAATCTTGATGGCGCTGTCTGTCATCTGGGCGAGGACGGCGTCAGATTTGCCTCTGGATTCATTCAGGATTTCGAATATGAGCGAATCGTTGTCGAAATCCTTGAATTCTTCGGCGATATTTTCCCAAATGCCGTAGAAGGCGGCCATGTACTTTTCCGGGTTGTCATAGAGCTCGTTAAAGTGATGCTGGTTGATAACCACCGGCATGCCAAGGCCGTTTGCAATCTTGACGTGGCGCTTTACGCCTTCCACACGTGCCGCCTGCAAGGTGTAGGGCGGCTCGTGGAGAGCTGTCTGGTTCCAGCGAACTGGCATACGGATGGACTGGAAACCGGCGTCCTTTACTGCTTGGAACCATTCATCCTGAATGGGGTTGCTCCAGTTTTCGTCGAGGTAATCGTAGACCTTGCCTTCGATAAAGCACCAGTTCGTTTCCTGGCCTTCTTTGCAGGCTTTTGTGATGTCTACGCCCGATTCCCAGGAGTTTCCGAAGTTGATGCCGTGGCCGAGCATCTTGTTTACGGCGATAGCGCGGCTGTAGTTGGGGAGCTCTGCGCTTGCGGAAGATTCTGTATTTACCCTTGCTGACGAAAGGGAGGAGCTTTCGGAAGAATCCGGTTCGGGGGCCGTACTGGAAGATTCTTCATTACAGCTCTGTGCGAGCAGGGACATAGAAATAACTAAAAATGTGTAAAGTAATTTTTTCATAGAAACAACCCTAATCTATGATGTTTAACAATGGTAAAAGTAATTTTATTTTCTTCCCCCCATTCCTTATTTTTATCCGTTTTTGTTTACTTTGGAAACCATTATTGCTGTATACGCCTAATTCGCTATTGGTCTAAAAGAACTATTTTTTGTATCACGGCTGCGAAAATAATTTTTTAGGGTACGGAATACCCAAAAAAGACTATATTTTTGGCCCTGTCTGTATTTGGAGACTCGTTAAGGTATGAAACATATGAGAATCTCGTCTTTATTGAAGTGCGCTGTTGGCGTGCTTCTTGCCGTTTCTTTGGCGGATGCGGCTTCGTTTAGTAGCTACCGCGACCGCGATGCGGGCCGCTTTGTACTTAAAGAAGGTAAGCCTTTCCGTCCTGACAAGGACATTGTCACTGTTGTGATGCGTGAAGCTATTCCTCGTGGCGGTGGATATACTTACCAGTATCCGCGTGAAAACCCCGAACCGGTACTCACGGATAAGTACGCCATGGAAGGAGCTCTTTCTATGGAAATTGAACTTATTGCAAGTGACTATTCTGGTGTCGCTATTTGTATTGCCGGTTCTGTAGACCTGACTCCCTATATGGAAGACGGTGTCCTTGAATTCTGGATTAAGGGTGCACAGGGTGGCGAAAATGCACTGTTCGTGCTCGTGGACGATGGCGTGAAAAGCGGTGGTGAATCCTTGCAGGTGAAACTCCGCTCCAAGAGCCTCGGCGAAATCACTTCCGAATGGACTCATTTCAGTATCCCCCTCAAGCTGTTCGGTACGACGGGTGTCTACTGGGATGCCAAGAATACTCGCGAAGTGATGCTTCCCTTCAACTGGGCTAACTTCAAGGGTTTCCGTCTCGAAGTCCGTAAAGACGAAAACGAGTCATTCAAGGTCTGGATGGACGATATCGTCATCAAGAAACATGGCAAGGCTTACGAAGGCCCGGCCTATTACCCGTTCCGCAACGAGATTTAAGAGGTTTGTATGCGTAATCTATCTATAGCCGTGCTGCTTTGCTCGTCGTTTTTGATGGCTCAAGATTTTGATGCCGATGAACAGTATTCCGGTGACGAATCTTCAGCGGTTGAAGAATCTGTTTCCGAACCTGAACCGGCGGTCGAGGATGAATCTTCCGAGGAACCCTCTGTAGAAGAAACTGTCTCCGAAGAATCTTCTTCCGAAGAATCCGTTGCCGAATCCAATGATTCCGCCCCTGTCGAAGAAACCTCCGTTGCTGAATCCGAAGCCCCTGCTCCGGCCGAAGAACCTAAGTTGGCTGGTGCTGCCACTGAGGCTGCCCCTGCGAAGGAACCTTCGATTGCTCCTATCTACATTCCTAAGGAAATGACCTCGGAACAGCGTGTTGCCGCTATCGAAGCTGACATCGATACCCTTTCCAATAATATGGAATCCACGCTACTAGGAAAGGATGACGCCCCTCTCGCCGTTTCCGGTTACATGGCCTTCCGCGTCAAGAATTTCGACTATACCGAAATCGCTCCGGTGTACGGCGACGACAAGGCTCGTACGCTTGTAGACGCAACCCTCAAGATGAACATGGTCCTTATGCCCAACTCTTATATGACGTTGTGGAGCAATATGACCTTCCCGTTCGATCTCACGGGTCTCTATACAAACTATTTGGCTAAGAGCCCGAACACAAACCCGAGCTACGGCTGGGAACGCGTTCCGTTCGACCACAACTCGGACTACACTCCGGCGTCTATCGAAGAAGAAATGAACTTCGGTGTCGATATCCGTTCCTCGGTGTTCGGCGCCTACGTGACTGCTGGCGGTGTGATTTGGGCATGTGCCTCTCCTCTTACCATGTGGGAACGTGAAACGATGCCTCGCTTTGCTTGGCAGTACGAAACCTTCGAAGAAGAAAAGACCGTTTCTACCTATTATAAGGAAAAATCCTTCAAGCCCGTCAAGGAAGGTGGTCGCGCCTTCTGGACGAACCGTTCCTTCGGTGGCGTGTTCATGAACGTGTACAATATGCCTTTCGGTTTTATTGCCCAGGCGATGATTTCTCAGCCCAAGGATATGGATGCCGGTACCCGCGACGGTATGCGTCTTTATGGTGGTCAGCCCAGCGAACTTGAAATGGACGGTAACTACGATTTCCGTGGCGATGTCTACCATGCAAGACTTGCCAAGACCAAGATTCTTGATGGTATGACGGTTGGTGCAAACTATATGGGCGTGTTCTACGATGATGGTCTTATTGACGAAGACGAATTTGCCGGTCCCTGGACCAAGCTCAAGTTCGAAGGTGAACCGCATTTCGAAAACAACCAGATTGCGACCATGGATATCAAGGGTAACCTCACCCCGAAATTCTACTTGATGGCAGATCTCGGTTTGAGCTGGGACGATTCGACGACTTTCCATAACGCGGGTAACGAGAACAAGCGCGCCTATAACCGCGATTCAATCTCCAAGGGCACTTCTGCTCCGGCGTTCGGTATTTATGTCAAGGTGCAGGACAAACATCTTGACTGGCTCCCGACAACAATCGAAGGTGTTTATTTCTCCGAAAACTTCTTCTCTCCGTATGGCATCACCGATCCTTCCCGTTTCCGCAGCTGGCGTAAGGACGAATTCTATCTGAACGGCGGTGCAATGCGCTATGGTCCTAATATGGCGGGCTTGAACTTCAAGTTCGAACCGGAATTTAACCGTGGCCGCTTGGGTGTTCAGTATGCCCAGCATCGTCAGGTGACAAAGGGCAAGGACGTGGTTCTGTTCAACTACCGCTTGAACGGCCGCAACATGTGGGAAAGCTCCAATTCTTGGACCAAGTATAACGCCCTTTTCTGGGCTGACTCGGGTAACTCGACCGTTTCCAATGGCTATGTGAACCGTGCTGGCGTGCTTACTCCAGCCCGCAAGATGGAACGTCAGCGCGGTGGTCTCTATGGTGGAACCTGGGAACTTTGGGAATCCTTTGTTGCTTACGAAGACGCAAAGCAGGTTAAGGCCGAAGAAGTTCCTGAACACACCAAGTGGTCTTCTTATCTCTCGATTGACGGTGGTTACGATATCGGTCACTGGTTCGGTACCGACCGCAACCTGATGATGTCTGGCTATGTCGCAATTTCTGGTGTGTCGAAGACTTTTGCTCCGGTTGCCTATAGCGAAGAGCAGAGCGACATGTTGCTCTGGAGTTTCTACGGCCTCTTCGAACCCACCTTCGCTCTCACCCCGACGCTCCATCTGGTGGGTCAGGTCGGTTTCGAAACCTGGAAGTCTGAATACGGTTATACGGTTGCAAACGATGACGTCCGCGTCGGTGGCATTGTGGCAAGTGGTGCTTACGGCAACCTGATTCCTACGTCGCAGACGACCTACACCAAGGCTCCTCTCGACTACTATCAGACTGCGCTCGGTATCGGTTTTGACTGGGACTTCTCTCCGCGTGCGGGGCTTCACATGCGCTACAAGTGGGCGACCCATACGGATAACTACGTCTCCGAAAACAACTGGAGCGGTCACTTTATCACTGCAGAAACAAAGGTTTGGTTCTAAGGGGTCAATGGTATGAAAAAGATGTATAAGTTATTACTATCTCTCCTTGTTACGGCTACTGCCGCATCCGCTGTATCGGATTACGACATGAACATGCAGCTGAAGGCAAAGCAGGACTCCCTCGAAGCGAAGCGTGGCCTAGAAATTGACGGAAGCATCAAGGGCGTGCTCAATAACGCCTATATGTCGTCCGATCAGGAAAAAGCTGAGCTGAACAAGTTGCCCAATGCAGAACGTTCTCAGTTCGTAACGGCTGACTTGGGATTCCATTTCCGCCCCTACGATGCGGTTCGTTTTAATGCGATTCTCCGTTTTGAAGCGGGTATGCAGAACTACTTTGCTAGTTCGGCGAAGAGCATTTCTGTTCCTTGGCTGAATGTCGAAGGTAACGTTGGACGTGCCCTGTACTGGGTGGTCGGTGATTTCCGCGAACAGTACAGCCCCCTTACGCTGTATTCACCGTCGGGTATCGACGATATCCTTTACGAACCCATGATCTTTACGCGTGGTCGCGAAATGGCGATGAGCAACGCCATGATCGAGGGTAACCAGCGCAACCTTCAGGGTATAAACCTCCAGTTGCGTAACGACTTTGGCGGTATGGCCGGTGAAGTTCGCCTCGAAGGTATCTTTGCCCGTCTGCGTCGCGTTCAGCTGCTGGACTTTTCTGGCGCTAACGGCAACTTGCTTCCGAATGGCGGAAACCCCATTATAAATGGTGGTGACGTTTATCCGGGATCTTACCAGTCTGCCAATATGGACAAGTGGATGCTGAGCGGCAACTTGGAATACCTGCCGGTAAACAAAAACGTGTTCCTCGGATTCACGGGTATGTACGTCTTTGACGACAGCGCCTCTTTCACTCGTACAATGCGCCCCGAAAATCAGGAATTGATTGTCGATGGACAGTTGAAGTCCTACGTCGATGGCTCCCTTGACAATGTGGCCAACCCGACATCTTTTGATTTGGGCGAATACAAGCCGGATTTCATCAACCCGCTAGATATGGAGCCGCAGCGTACGACCATTCTTGCCGGTCGCCTCGGTGTCGATGTCGCAGGACTTATGGCGAACAAGGATCTCACCTTGGATCTCATGGGTGAATATGCGATGTCCAGCGACAAGCTCTACGAGTACGAAACGGTGACGACTACCGCCGAAGATGGTACCGAAATTCAGAATGTCGAAAGAAACGAAGTCAATAACGACGGCAAGGCGATCCTTGCGACGTTGAACGCTGGCTACAAGATGCCTGCCGGATTGAACATCCAGCTTTCTGCAAACTATATCATGAACGACAGCAACTGGTACAACAACTTGGCACAGTCGCCGCAGTTCTTTGCTACGCGCGTTTTGAATACCGACAAGGACGGTAACACGATTCGTTTCGGCGTGAATTCCCCCTTGTACTCCACTTTCGGAGCTCTCTACTACTTTGACCCGAAATTCACTCCGGTATCGACCCAGCTTGCCAACACCGATGACCCCACCATCAAGGGTCAGACCCAGAGCTACAATATCGCTCCGATGGTCAAGAATTCCTGGCGTAACCTGGTGTACACTCGCAAGGAACTTGCCCTGATGAGCACTATGCTTGATCCGGCTGTTCAGATGAGCTTGCCGAACGGTCTTGCTACACCGAACAGAAACGGTGCCAAGGCAGACCTCAAGGTGGGCTTCAACGACTTCGTGGAAGTGGGAGGCCTTTTCACCATGCTTAAGCAGGACAAGAGCGATAATTTTGCCTTTAAGGAAGCCGAATTCATGGAATATGGCGGTGGCCTCAAGTGGAACGTCTTCAAGATGCTCGGCTTTACTCTCCCGCTCGAACTTTCGGGGAGCTACAAGCATTCCGTGAAGACTCAGGAACTGACAGACGAGGCCAAGGCCATTATGCCGGTTGCCGACAAGGGTGAACTGAGCCTTGACTTCATCAATGCGGGCCTTTATGTCCAGTATATGCCGCGCCTCGGCTTAAGTGCAGGACTTCAGATGATCGACATGAAACTCGATGCCCTTTCTTCTGCTAAGGCTTCCCCGGGCTATGTGAATCCGCTCCTCAAGGGAAAGCAAATGCAGTGGATGGTCGGCCTCGACTACACCGTGGGCGATGGCGTGTATCTTGCCTTGAACTACGGTTGGATCACTACGGAAAACACCTACAATACCTCGTCGGGTATCGTCGGAACCAATATGCCGAACTACGCCGAAATCGCAGTGAACGATGCCGAAGGCAATCCGATGGTGAACGAGGACGGCAGCGCGGTTGTTGTTCCCGAATACAAGCATAAATTCTCCCAGGCTGTTGTTCAAGCAGTCTTGAACGTCAATTTCTAAGGGGGGTGCAAGATGAAATGGTATAACGATATGTTTAAGATGACTTCCAGAATCTCGCTTCTCCTTTGCGGGGCTGTGGCATTTGCAAGCGCTGCGGACTCTACCTTGGTTGAAAAGCAGAAAAACCTTGTAGGAACGCTCGATTCACTCAACAGTTCTGTGATGGGACTTCGTCTGGGCGGAACGGCCAAGGCGGGCGTCCTTTCTTCCAAGCTGAGTTCCGACCAGTTGCTCGATCAGCAGGATTTCCGCGAAAATCAGGCCTACACCGACGTGAATCTGGTGGTACGTGCCCGTCCGAGCGAAGAAACCGAGGCTAAGGTTGAACTTCGTCTGCACAAGGATTGGCAAGAAGCTTACGAAGAACCGATCAACCCGATTATTGGTCACTGGTTCAGCTACGATGGTAAGATCCTCAACAAGCATGTAGATTTCAATTTGGGCTATATGCGTGTCGGTTACACTCCGCTCACGATTTATGTTCCCCAGACCGAAATCTTGCAGGAACCGGAAATTTTTGCCGCAAAGCGTAGCGAAGCGCTTGCCCTGCGTTCCCTGGATACTTCTTCCAACCGCTTGCTGCAGGGCCTGAACTTCAGGTACAATAGCTTCGAAATGGGCCCTCTTTCTAATATCTACGTGCAGATGACCGGAGCTCGTATCCGTAACATCGCCAAGAAGAATGACGAAGTGTTCTTTGACTTTGACTGGAGCGACCGCTACATGGCTGGCGCAAATGCCGGTGTTGAAGCATTCGGAGTTACCTTGGGTGGTAATTACGTGTACACCTTCGACCGCGAAAAGAGCTCTCGTTCTCGCGATGACTCCCACATTCCGGCGATGTATTACGAAGATAACATGGTCTATTCTGGAATCTTGAATTTCGATTCCAAGGATATGGTCATGAATGGCGCCATTCACGCGGGTATCCAGTCTGAATTTGCGGGATCCAAGTGGACCTACACCGAAGATGCCTACACTCAGGATACGATTGAAACTCTTAGCGTAAGGGGCATGGGTTACGAAAAGTTCGACGAGAACGGCTACGTCCGCGATGATACGGGGGCTGTCGCTTACGATACGCTTTTCTACCTTATCAAGTCCCAGAAGACCGAATACAACTGGCACAAGGAAGAAATCGACGAACGCAAGGGTGTTGCTTTCAACGTATCGCCTTACGTGGCCGGTGAAATCGGAAGCATCAAGTTCGACGTCAAGGGAACCTACGTCAGTAACGATAAAGACTTCTGGTCCGAACAGGCTGCTTCCAACTACTATGTGGGGAACACCACTATCCTGAACGGAGACGCGATTATCACGGGTTCGAACGAAGCCGTCCTGGAACGTTTCCGTTATGGAAGCCTCGAAAATATGTACTTCTCCATTTACAACACCAACGTACTGCAACAGCAGAACTTGATGAGCAAGAACGAAGGTACGTCAATTCTTGACCAGGGCAGCGCTGAAGCGAAGAGATTGGATTCCTACTATACCTTCGGCCGCCTGAACAACAACTACAAGTTGGGCCATTTCTACAAGAACGGCTACAAGGCTGTCGCCTACAAGTACATGGAATACCTGGCCGCTGCTGAATTCGTGGATCCGTCTGTGAATATGGCGATGCCCATGGGGCTTGCAACCCCCGATCGTAAGGGCTTTGCGCTGAATGCAAATGTCGGCTGGAACGATGCCGTGACCTTGAATGTCCGTTTCTCAAAGTATAATGCAGACGCTTCTGACAACTCCTTCACGACCATTGGCGCGGGCCTTGGTTTCAACGCCGCTCCGCTGCTGGGTCTTGACCGTCGCCTGATTCTTCAGGGATCTTACGAAGGTGCCGAAGAAAGCGAATACCTCAAGCGTAAGACCTCGCGCATTGTGGGCGGTCTCACGGCCGATGTCTGGGGACCGTTTGCGGTTCTTGGTGGCGTGCAGATGCTCAAGAAGGAATTTGGCGATAACGGCCTTGCCCTGAATGAAACTGCAACGGTTATTGTGAAGGATGCTAGCGAAATGCTTGCCATGGGTGGCCTCCAGATCAAGCTTGGCGCAGGTGCTACACTTGATTTGCAGGGTGGACTCTTGACGAACAAGGTGAATTACTCGGCTAGCGTTGTAAGCGAAGAAAATCCCGAAGTTTCGACCATGGTCGATTCTGAATTGAGCTTGGACAAATTGTTGCTCATGGGCAACATTACGGTTTTGTTCTAGGAGATGGATATGAAAACGAAATTTAAACTAGGTTTGGGTTTGGCCATGGCAATGGTGTTTGGCGCATGCTCTGCTGACAGCATCGATGCCCCCATTTCCGAAAACTGGCCCGATGACTTTTCCTTGACTGAATATTCCAAGGCGAATCCCGATTTGGCAAAGTACCAGATCATCGCGGTCATTGCTGATTCTAACGAAGTCTATATGCAGGCCGTTCGTGAAAAGATGATTGACTCCATGCTGGTTGCTACGGCCGAGAAGAAGGCTCCGGAACCCTTGACGGCATCGGATTCCAATAATGTGAAGATCAAGGTGAACAAGTTCACGATTTCGATGAGCGACAGCTCCGAAGTCGCGGTATTCTTCGACGATGAAGTTTCCGTCAAGACACTCTTTACGGAGTATGCGGGACTTTCCGAAGAAATGTGGCCGGGACTTTCCGCACTTATTAACGGTATGTTCATTGTAGACCCGGTGACGGGGGACACTGCGATTGATGCTATCAATGGCCCCCGTGCTATGGAATATCGCAGTGCCTTTAAGAACTTCCACCGTTTTGGCTTTACGGCAACCCAGGATCTCGCTTTCATCAAGACCATCGAGATTGATTCGAGCCTTATCGAAAAACAGTTCCTGTATGCCGGTCGCTACGAAGGCCGCCCCTATCGTATGTGCCGCAATACTGACTTTAAGGATCCTGCCGTTAAAACTAAAAAACTTGACGTAACGGTCGTTCCCGATCCGGCAAAGGATAAGTGGACCTACACGTTCAAGGATACCGTTCGCGTTATCGAAGCCGAAGAATCTACTTGGAAGTTCTTGCTTTCGAACGGTGATACATGCGTGTCCAATATGGCATGTGGCAAAAAGATGGAAGAAGATCCTACATTGAGTATTACGGATACCATCAAGCCGCCTCCGACCGAAAAGCATGATTCCGTCAAGGTGGATTCCACCCTTGTTCCTGGAAAGAAAACAATAATTGCTCCCCTCAGTCCGAACGCTGTGGCTCCTGCCGCAAACAAAGATCGCGTGTGGGATTTCTCTGCCGATTTGTATTGCAGGGACGAAGCTGATTGGGAAATTTACCTGATTGAAAATCCGTAGTGAGGTAACCGTTATGAAAAAGATTTTTTTGCTTGCCTTTGCAGCCCTCGTCGCGACAGCGGTTGCCGCTCCTTTCAGGGTTGTAGGCTATTATCCTTACTGGGCACAGTATAGCCAGTTTTATCCGAAAGATGTCCGCTACCAGTTTGTAACGCACATCCACTACGCTTCTTTAGCCCCGGCTGAAGATGGTTCCCTTGCGTTTGCTGACGAAAACGATGCTCCGCAGTTCGAAGAACTGGCGAAGAATGCTGCTGCGAACAATGTTTCGCTCATCGTATCCTTGGGCGGCTTTGAAGTCGAAGAAAACCTAAAGGCAATTGCCGCAGACGATTCCAAGCTTGAAACCTTTTGCGGAGCTGCTGCCGAATGGGTTGAAAAGTACAATCTTGCCGGTGTCGAACTCGACTGGCAAAACGCTACCGCCGAAGATGCCGAATCGATCGGCAAAACCGTGAGCGCCCTTAAGTCCAAGCTTTCTTCCAAGGAAGTTTCTGTACTGGCTTATGGCAATTCTATGGATGCCTATTCCGAAGCCTTGAACCAGGCTGACTACGTGGTGGTCATGGTTGGTGACCAGATGAATGAATCCGAATCTTCGGTGAAGCCGAACCTGTCTAAGCAAGATATTGAAGGCGCTGTTGCCGGCCTTACCGGCAAGGGCGTTTCCAAGGATAAGATTATTCCGGTTGTTCCCCTTTACGGAAAGTCTTTTGCAGGTGCTTCGGGCTTGGGTTCTTCCCATCAGGGTACCGGTAGTGGCAACGAAGGCTACTTGCCTTACAAGGAACTCATGAAAAAGTTTGAAGCTCCGGACTACAAGGTTTCCTTTGACGAATCTTCTGCTTCCGAAGTGGCGGTAAGCGATGCTGAAACGATCGTGTTCACCGGGATTCCCTCGATGAAAGCGATTTGTGGCATGGTAAAGGACGATGGTATGGCGGGAGTCGCTGTTTACGATTTGAGCCAGGACCATAACGAAAATATCGTTTCGCTTATGGTGACTATCGGTTTGCAGCTTCGTCCGGAAGTGGATTATTCCGTAAAAAAGAAAAAATAGTGTAAAATATCACAAACATTTGTGAATTTACATTTAATCCCCTTCTTTTTTAAAAAAAAGAATATATATTTGAGCACAAACAACCCCAAAACCACTTATCGAAAGGTAAGTAAAGAGAGAGAATCCTATGAAAAAGAAAATCTTTGCCGCTGCAATTGCGTCTGTTGCATCCGTCGCGATGGCTCAGACTGTTAATACGTCGCTTTGGTTCGACGGTTCTGACCAGCAGGTTGAAACTGGTGGAGACTGCAAGTACGACTATACCGAATGCCCCAACTCCACGATGGGTTACTGGTACGACTACGATGACCGTAAGAACGACCACGGTGGTTCCTATGCCATGTATCCGTACGATACCACGGGCTATTATGGCTCCATGATTCAGCCGGAAATCGAAAACCTCGGTTACGTTGTGATTCAGTATCACTTGGAAGATCCGACCACAACCGGTCAGACTGCTGAATATCCGTACAACTTCGTTGGTTTCGGCTTCAACCTGGTGAACGGCACTAAGGATCCCTTGGACATCACTGCTGCTGGTGGCCTTTGCGCAACTTATACCTCTGACATGAACGTTACCCTCGAAATTGCAGAAGCAACTTCCGGTGATGCTTCCTGCAATGCTACACTCAAGGCTTCTCCGACTCCGAAGACCGAAAGCATCGAAATCGCTGGCTTTAAGCAGCCGAGCTGGGTTGAAGCTAAAAACAAGCTTGCTTCTTGCGCTGACGCATTCAAGGCTGCCCAGTCCGTGAAGTTCAAGCTCGATGGTGGTGCTTCCGCTGCTGATGGTAAGCTCCGTATTTTCGAAGTTGGTCCTGCTGGTACCTGTAAGGGTGGCAAGTCCGTTGCTGGTACCGAACCGTCTTCCTTCTCTTGCAAGGCTGACGGCGATGGTCATGCTGCTTGCGACGCATCTTCTATCGGTATCAAGGCTGTTGCCGCTGCCGGTAGCGTCAAGGCTACGCTCTCTGGCCGTACCCTTTCGTTCAATGGCGTCAAGGACGGCATGTTCGAAATCGTTAGCCTCCAGGGTCAGGTTGTGAAGAGCGGCAAGGTCGCTTCTTCCATCAGCCTCTCCAGCCTCGATGCAGGTGTCTACATGGTCCGTGTGTCCGGCAAGTCCGTCCACATGAGCCAGAAGATTCTCGTGAAGTAATCTTCCTCACAGATTTCTCAAAAAAAGGGGTTCCGATTAGACGGAATCCCTTTTTTTATATATATTAGAAAAAAAATTTTCAACCCCAATAAAGAGGCTTTATGCGATTCCAACATTTTCTGTTAGCCATGCCGTTGGCTTTTGGCTTGTTTGCTTGCGGAAGTGACGATTCTTCCAGTGCTGCACCTTCAGACGATCCTGTAGACCAGTCCTCTCAGTCCGTTGTTCCGCCCAATCCCGATAATCCGGGGTTATCTTCTGCGTCAGAAGGTGGCAATCAGAATCCTAATCCGGATAACAATTCTTCTGCTTCGGGAGGTAATACCAATCCTTCGGCTGTCGCCCTGGCTCCTACGGCCAATATGGCTAGTGCAACAGCTTTGTATGCCACGTGGAAATCCCGCTGGATTATCACCTTGGAAGAAGAAAAGGCCGGTGGTTCTACTCTGAACTACAGCATGTACGAAGATGACCTTGCCCAAAGCACCCTTGCGACAAAGATGGGAACCTTGGCAACCTCGAATCCGGCACGTGTGATTTGGGATGGCGGAAACAAGAATCAGTGTGCGCTTGAAGGATTGAAAACCTGGAAGGGCAATTCCATTACGGCTGCGCTTACGAACAAGATTGGCTGTACCGTGTCCGAAGGCATTGGCTACGGTATGCTTATTGCCTACTTCCATGGCGACCAGGAACTGTATAATCAGCTCTGGGCCTACAACATTATTGCCCGTGGCTACAATGTCAATGGGCTGATGCCTTGGGAACTCTTGTCGTTCAACTCTACCGTTTCGACCGCTGCGGCACTCGATGCCGACCTTGACGTTGCTGCATCTCTGATTCTTGCCTACAAAAAGTGGGGCGACGCTCATTATCTTGAAGATGCCAAGGCTCTGTTGACGTCTATCAAGAACAAGGGCATTAACCTTGCCAACAATTTGATCCGTCCGGGTGACACCTGGACGAATAAGGATGTCTACAACTTGAGCTACTTCTCTCCGGCTGCGCTCCGTATGTTTGCGGAAGTGCAACCTGAAGGTGGCTGGGCTGACATCCTCAATGCAAATTACCTCTATATGAAAAACATCCAGGCTGCTGGAGCTGTTCCCCTCTTCCCGGACTGGTCGAATGCGGCTGGTGAACCGGTTGATCCCAGGAATGGTTCTGCTGCAAATACCTACATGCTGTTTGACAAGGAATCGGTCCGTGTGCCGTGGCGTATTGCGTGGGACTACTACTGGAACCAGAGCCCCGAGTCTAGCGAGATTCTGACCAAGATGGCTGACTTCATTTCGACTGCTACTTCGAACACTCCGGCTTCCTTGCCGAAAACGTCTTACAACTATAGCACAGGGGCCCTTTCGGAAAGTCAGACAGCTGGTGAACACTACATTGGGGCGTATTGCTTGATGGGCCTTGGTGTAAATCCGACATGGTACAACGCCTGCTTTGACTACTTCACGGCCTCTGTCAATGCGTACCAGGCTGTGGGTTATACGGGAACCTACTTCAAGGAAATCCTGACCCTCATGTTCAGTACCTTGATGAATGGTGGTTTTGTTAAAATTTAATAGCTTTTTTCGGGGCGTATTGCCCCACCAAAGTGTGAAATTCTTCACAGGCCTTTAAAAAAAGGCCTTTTTGTCTACCTATGTAAACAAAGAATTGCTGAAAAATAGGTTTGAATTGGGGTTACGAATATTATCTTTGTATTTGGGTGTGGATTGCAAAAAACGAGAGAATATTATGAAAAAATTTCTATCAATAGCAATGCTTGCTTGTGCAGTGTCGTTTGCAGAAGCGGCAGTAGACGCAAAACCTCTGCGACTGGGACCAGTTTCTGTTTATGGAGCTTTGGGAACAAGTGGCAAGAAGATTGTTAGCCAGAAAACTGGCCAGCAGGTGATGCTTCGTGGTATGAGCCTTTTCTGGTCCGATGCTACGGGTACGCCGTATTACAATTCCGAAGTCATCGGTTGGGCTGCTGATAGGCTTGGTATCGATGTTTTCCGCTTTGCAATGGGCATCGATTGTTACAATAGTGACGGCGGTGGATGTACCAAAGACGATACAAAGAGTGGTGCTATTGCTTCCAATGTTGCTTACAAGTACAATCCGACAGGTAAGGAAGCTCAGCTCGACAACATGGTGAAGGCGGCTATCGCAAACGACATCTACATCATCGTGGACTGGCACAGCCACCGCGCCGAAAGCGAACAGAGCCTGGCAACGGATTTCTTTAGCCGTATGTCCGCAAAGTACAAGGATGTCCCGAACATCATTTGGGAAGTATACAACGAACCCGTGAATACGAGCTCGGGAACGATTGCGAGCTACGCGAATACCGTGATTTCGGCTATCAGAAAAAACTCGCCGAACCTTGCCCTGGTGGGTACTCCCAGCTGGTCGCAGATGGGAAGCGGTAGCTGCGGTACCGTGAACCAGTCTAACGTTGGCTATGTGTTCCATTTCTATGCAGCCACGCATTCCCTTAATTCGTTCAAGGGTAACATCGAAAATTGTAACGGAGCTGTCTTTATTACGGAATGGGGTACTACCGAAGCTTCCGGTGCCGGTAGCGTAAGTTCCGGAAGTACAAACGAATGGACCGCTTACATGGACGAAAAGCAGATTCCGAACTGCAACTGGTCCTTGCGTCATGAAACAGTGGGCGACAAGAACGAAGCTTCAGCTATGTTTGCTGGTTCTAAGGTGCTTAACTCCAAGGCTGCCTTGGATGCTGCTTCTTACTCGACCTCCGGAAGCCTCGTAAAGTCCTACTTGACTAAGCACAAGAATGACAGAAATTGGGCTGAATTGCTGGTTGCGGGTAAGAATACTGGCTCCTGCGCCTTTAAGGCCGTGACGGCAAGCGAATTGGATGGCTCGGTCACGGGCAAGGTTAGCTCTTCCTGTACCTACACCTCTAGCGATCCGACGGTTGCTACGGTTGAAGCGGGTACCATCAAGATCAATGGTGCAGGTTACGCCGTGATGACGGGTAATGACAATTCCCAGTCGGTTGTTATGGTTACCGCCGTCCCGAGCCAGACCTTTGGCCAGACGGATGTTGTCTGCCGCCTTGGCGGTGGCGGAAGCTGTTCTAACTATTCGGGACAGGCTGCTTCAACCAAGCTGGAATACCTGATGAAGGTGTCTAGGAAGACTGTCGAAGGTGCTGAAATTACTTACGAATCCGATAATCCGGATGTTGTTTCTGTGGCGAAGGCCACCTGTTCCAGTAACGAATGCTATGGCGATAACAAGAACCAGCAGGTATGGATTGCGACCTTCAAGTCTCTGGGTTCGGCCAAGATTCATGCAACGGCAAAGGCTATCGCTGGTTTCCGCGCTATCGATACAACGTTTACCTTCTCGCTCAAGAAAGCTGAACAGGGGCTTGATCCGAAATACTTTGGGAATAAGACTGTCGAGAAGAATTCTATGACGCAGGTGTTTTCGCTCAAGGCTCGTGGTGGGGCTATTCCCTCTTACACGATTCTCCCTGAAGGCTATGCTGAACAGCAAGGCGATAAGCTTGTTGCAGGAGACAAGGACGCAACCATCATTATCAAGGGTGAAGTTTCCGAAACGGAACAGTACGAAGGCTTTGTTGGTTACATTACTGTGACCATTGGGGCTGGCAATGCTGAACTGGAAGCCCAGGCGAAGAAGGCATTTGGTCTTGATGGTACTGACTATATCGTTCCGCAGACCCGCAAGAACCTTGCTACGAACGCCTATATGCGTGGTAACCAGCTTGTGGTGGATGTAAAACGTTCCGGTTTCGTGAACATTCAGGTGCTTGATGTGGCCGGTCGCAATATTGCCCGTAACGCATCTCGCTTTATGTCTGCCGGTACGAATACGGTTGACTTCTCTGACATGGCAAAAGGCCTTTATATTGTAACGGTTAAGAGTTCTTCGGCTATGAAGACCATTCGTTGGGGGAATAAGTAATGAAACGCTTGTTTTTTGCAGGCCTTTTGGCCGCCTCAACAATTTCTATGGCTGCGGTAAAGTTCCCTTATCCGCAGGCACAAACTTATCCGTATGCCAAGAACATTGTAGAATACGTGAATTGTGCTGGGCAGAATGCTTCTACGGAATTGTTGAAACATTTTGAAACGTACATGAAAGATTTCTACGAAGAAAGTGGAGATCAGGCCCGTATCAAGTTCGATACCAGAAGCGTGACCGTGTCTGAAGGTATCGGCTATGGCATGATTCTTTGCGTATACTTCAGTAACAACACCAAGAGCTACCAGAGTCAGTTTGACAAGCTCTGGAAATACTACCAGTCCCATTCGCGTAATGGCATCATGGACTGGAAAATCAGTGGCTTTGGTGGCGCTGAGGGTACTGGTGGTGCAACCGATGCCGAAGAAGATGTGGCCTTTGCCTTGGCTATGGCTTACCATCAGTTTGGTGACACTAAGTACAAGACGGCTGCTGCGACTCTGATTGCGAATATGCGTGAGCAGGAATTCGCGAGCGATGGTCGCCATAAGGTGGGAAACCAGTGGGATCCGTATCTGAACCCGAGTTACGTTAGCCCAGCTGCCTATGAAATCTTCAAGGAGCTTGACGATGCTAGCTTCTGGAGCAAGGCTATTTCGACCAACTACGGCATCCTTGTAAAGAACCGCAATTCTTCGACGGGTATTCCTTCGGGATGGGCGGACATGAACTCCTATAGCCCGATTACGGGAAATAACGGCTACAATTTTGCTGGTTACGACTATGATGCCGTGCGTGCACCGTGGCGCTGGGCCTGGAGTTATGCCTGGTATGGACACTCACAGGCGAAGGACCTGTCCGAAAAGCTTGCAAGCTGGGTGAACTCCAAGCCCTTTGGCCAGCTTTACATCAACATGAAGACGGATGGAACTGCGAATATGCAGGGAGAACCCTGTAAATCTAACGGTTGTAAGGCCAATGGTTCTTCCATCGGTTCTCTGAGTTCCGTGCTGATTATTGATGAAAAGTACAGTGACAAGCTTCGTACGAACTACAGTGCGTTGATGTCGCAGCAGCCGGGATATTTCCACTCCAGCCTGCGTCTGTTGACCGGTCTTTTGATGTCGGGAAACATGGTGAATTTTGCTGACCCCAAGCTACAGCCTTCTACTCCGCAGGAAATTGTGATTCCGGATTCGTGCAATGCGGTTATTGAATATCACAAGAATTCGGGTGCCTTTGGCTGGAATTCTATTACTGCCGAACTTGAAAATGAAACGAGCACGAGCGTTCATATCGGCAAGGTGATTCCGCAAGGTGATCATCGCGAAGTGGAACGTCACATTACCGGTCTGACAACTGGTGCTAGCTACAAGCTTTCGTTCAAGGCGATTCAGACGCATCCGACGGCTACAACGATGAATACGCTCCTTTGGCTCACGTACGGACTTTATGCCGACGCTCTTGATGATACCAAGAAGTATTGTGGCGCCGCGAAAAAGCTGAGCTATACCGATGAACTTTCCGTCGAATGCGAATTTACTGCGACTAGTGCCG
Source organism: Fibrobacter sp. (assembly GCA_017530965.1). Classification (GTDB taxonomy): domain Bacteria; phylum Fibrobacterota; class Fibrobacteria; order Fibrobacterales; family Fibrobacteraceae; genus Fibrobacter. The sequence goes on along the minus strand of JAFXLS010000042.1, from coordinate 23,573 downwards.
AAATGATTTACTACCTGTCCTTGAATTTGATGGACAATCCGCAGGTCGATATTTCTGACTTGTCACTGGTTGGCCCTGACGGTAAGGACCTAATTAAAGAACAGGCTTTGGGACTGGTGAGCACTTCTGTTCCTGCGGGCAAGTTGAGCGTGAACGTCGATGGGCGTTTCTTGCAGATTCAGCTTCCCAATGCAGATCTTGCTCGTGTGACCGTGATGGACTTGCAGGGTAGAGTTGTCTCTAGCTTCAGCATGACGAGCTCTGAACAGGTTCCGCTGAATCTGCGCCAGGGCAATTATATGCTCCGCGTCAAGCAGGGCACAAGCAACTGGGTCCGCACCATTCGCATCGCTGAATAAAATCTAAATCTCTCGTTTAAAGAAGCCCCCGACCTTTGGTCGGGGGCTTTCTCAATGCGAAATACGTTGAATGATTTATTCGGTTGTCGTACTTACTTTTTGTTCAACATGTTGCCCGAAACGGGCACGTATTTACGTGTTCCGTCTGCTTTTACGATAATGGCGATTCCTTCGAGGTATTGTATCCAGCGGCAGTCGGTGCAGTTTTCGGTCGTTATAGCGTGTTTACGCAATACCTTGGTTTCTTTGTTGGTACAGTAAGCGATGAAAGGCCCGAGAAACATGTCGTGGCTGATAAAGATGTTGACGCGGTTCTCGGTGGACATCCTCGGGAGAATGGCCTGAGTAATAATTTGAACACCAGTCTTTTCCAAATCGTTGAACGCTTCGGTGTATTTTCCGTCGAAAGCCCATTCTGAATACATGTAGGCTTCGTCTATGTATCCGGCTTCAGTCATTAGAGCCTTGAACTTTTCTTCGTCTGCAACAAAGGTACTTGCGACAAGTTCCGGGAGAACGATCGGTTCGGGGAATTCCTGACCGCGGCCTTCCGAAATGTATTGGGCGGTTGCGCGGGTGCGGACAAAGTTGGTGGAACCGTAGGAGAAGGGTTCTTCGGATACGAGGTAGGTGCCGAGGGTTCTCGACTGTTCAATTCCTTTTTCTGTCAGCTGCGATTCGACTCCGGTGCTTTTTTCGCGCTGTGCGTGGCGGATGACGAAGGCCACCTTGTCGGTAGGGTCGAGATTCTTGTATACAGTTGGTAGATCCTGGAATTCGTTCGTGGCGGAGTTTGCTGTATAAATGCGTTCTTCGGCAATTTCTTCTTCGGTAGGTTCGCGAAGGAACTTGGAGGAGCTGCTTGCCGGGAGTTCGGTTACGGAAGAACTGGATTCTCCAATATTAGGATCGACTTGTTCCGAGGAACTGGACTGCTCGATTTGTGAAGTCTCCGAAGACGTCTCAGTGGTAGCTGCGCTAGAAAGCGTTGGATTGTTGGGGGGATTCGTTGAATCGGATGCCGTTGCCGACGAACTGGGTATAGGTTCTACGTTTTCTTGATTAGGGGAAGAACTACTGTCGTCGCCACAGGCAAAGAACACCGAGATAGATGCTGCGGTGATATAGGATAGTATTCGGTTCTTGGAAAATTTCATATTGAGTGTGTTCCTTTTGCTCACTTTTTTTACCCTAAGCGTTCGGGGGTGCCTAGGATGCAAAAAATACATTACTTCTTAATATAATAAAATAAAGTCGAATATTTGAAAGGTTTGTTTTATTTAGCATATTGGCGTAGATTAGCATTGGGGGGCAGCCATTTAGTATATTTTGGCGTATGGAAAACGATTCTTTGAATGAAAGTGAGAACGTCATTGCGAGCGGAGCAAAGCAATTCATAGATGCTGATACCGCTGCAATTGATAGCGTAGTATCGGCACCTGAAATCCAGTTGCCGACTCCCGAGCAGTTGGGTATTTCGATTACGTCGGGGCCCCAGGGCGGCTTGCATGCGGTAACGGTGGGCGACACTTTTGATTTCCCGGTGACAGTCTCCTGGGCTGTGCAGGGGAGCGCGCTTTTGGTGGTACCTGCAAGTTCGGCGAATGCAAAGGGGCTTACGCAGGTGGCGATGTCCCAGGAGTCGGCGCGGTCTGTTAAGGACGGCGCCGAGGTGGCTTCCATTACGTTTACCTACAAGATTGTGGCGCAGGATACGGGTAATTTGAATGTTCCTGCCTTGCGGTTCGAGATTCCGACGCCGGTGGGGCGACCGCTAGACCTGCGTAGCGAAAGCGTGCCTGTGCGCGTGAATGAGCCTTTTAACCCCCTTCCTATAGGTGTTGGGCTAGTGGTGGCCCTTTGCGTACTGTTGGCGGGTTTCTGGCGCGTTCGCCGCCGTGCTGCTGCACGGCAGGCCGTGGCTGTAAAAAACGCTGCAGAAAGCGCCTTACGTGAAAAAATGGTGGTTCTAAAGCAGCGTGTGAATTCCGCCGATAGCCGCGAATGGCTCTTGGAGCTGGAAAGTGTATGCAAGGAACATGTGGCGGATTGTTTGGGGATTGCCCAGTCTGCGGTGAATTTGGATAATCTAGTGAAAGAGGGTAAGCTCGAAGGGTGGGAAACTCTTGTCGAGGAGTTTGCCCATGCCCGTTATGGCGGCGGCAAGCGGGACGGTTTTGAAAACAAGGAGACATGGAAGGCCGCCATGCGCCTGATGAACCTTGATGAGGAATAGCTGGCCGCGTTGAAATTTTTGCAACAGAAATAGTAAGCATTTTGAAATTTGTAAACATTTCCTATCTTTAAAAGGGTAAATTATAGATATGCCCGAAGTATTAGACTATTTGGAATACCGCGAGTTCCTGAAGGATTGGTTTGTCGAAACCAAGAAAGGCAGCCCCTTCACCTCGTACCGCTATCTTGGCCAGAAGACCGGTGTGGATCCGGCCTGGCTTGTTCGTGTATTCCAGAAAGAAGGCCATTTGAACGAGGGGACCCTGCCGGCGTTTATTCGCTTGTGCGGACTCGACGATCGCCGTGCCGAATACTTCAAGACTCTATATCGTTTTAACAAGACCAAGGCGAAGCAGACCCTTTCGGAATTGTATTATCGCCTCATGGAACTCCGTTCCATGGAAACCCGCGTGCTTTCTGCACCGGAACTTTCTTATTTCGGCAGCTGGGCCTGTGCCGCACTCCGAGCCTTGATTGGTATCACCAAGGACACCAGCGATATCGGCAAGCTGGGCAAGAGACTGAACCCTGCTATTTCTCAGGACGAAGCACGCTCTGCTCTTGGCATTTTAAAACAGCTTGGCCTTGTGGTGCCCGATGGTAACAATGGCTGGAATATTACCGATCAGATTATCAGCACTGGCGGCGAAGTCAAGAGTCAGGCGGTGCGCGATTTCCACAGGCATACGCTTGAACTCGCGCAAGAATCAATCGATCGTCACAAACCCGAAGAACGAGATATTTCTTCTGTGGTGTTTACTGCCGACGAAGATGACCTGCCTGAAATCCGTCACCGTATCGAAGAATTTCGTCGTGGCCTGTTGCAGTTTGCCCGCAAGAGCGAACGTGCCGACCGCGTGTATGCTTTAAATATTGCGATGTTCCCTTTGTCTGATAAAGTGGACGATCCCGACACGGGCGCCGCTCCGCAAAACAAGGGGGTATAATGATGACCCGCAATAAATTTTTGTATTTTTGGGATGTGCTAAGTAGGAATCCCGCAAATACGGCTAAGTGTGCCGCATACTCGATCCTTGCCCTTTCTATGGGGCTTGGCCTTTCGGCATGTGGCGAGACTAAAACGGCGGGTGGCGGCCCCAGCGGTACCGAAGCGGGGAACGCCATTACGGCACAGATTTTAACAGCTGACAAATCTCCGGCTGCGCTCGCCAGGGTTCGCCTTATGGATAGCGAAGGCCTGGATGGCGAAAAGGCTTATTCTGCCGAAACCGACAAGGACGGTAAAGTGGTAATCGAAGGCGTTGCCGACGGTGACTACACCCTCGAAGCTAAACTCGGTGGCGAAGCTTTGCAGATTCCGGTTCAGGTGAACGGTGCAAGCGTTGACCTCGGTAAGGACAGACTCAAGAAAACTGCGTCTGTTTCGGGTAGCGTGGGTGACAAGTCCCTGAAGGGCGTTGTCAAGGTCCGTGGCCTGGAACATTCTGCCAAGGTGAAAGACGGTAACTTCACGCTGGATTCCCTGCCTGAAGGCGTGCTCAGCTTGGTGTTTATTCCCGATGTCGAAGATGTGGATACCAGCAGCACCTACTTGAAGGTCGTGGCTGGCGAGAAGACCAAGTCGAGTACCTTTGCCGAAGAAAGTCGCGCTTTGCTGTTGGACGACTTCCAGGATTCCAACTACCAGAACCGCTTTATGCCTGCACGTACCTATGACGGTGGTTGGTGGTATTTTGACTTCTCTGCCGAGAATGTGACCCCTGACTTTGTTATCGGCGAAAACCATCTCTTTACGCTTGCTAACGAAGACGGAAATGTTTCTGCCCATGTGGCGGCCCACTTTGGCGATATCGTCAAGGATTCTGCCGGAGTCGCTTACTGGCCCTGGGCGACTATGGGTGTTGAACTTGGCAAGAGTGACAAGGCACTTTGCAACGACATCTCGTCGGTGGATTCCATTGCCTTCCGCATCAAGGGTATCGGTTCCGTTGTCTTTAATATCATCGATTCCAATTTGGATTTGGACCATCAGAAGTTGATTCAATCCGAGTATGGTCTTGAAGAAGAATGGACACGCGTGAGTGTGCCGCTGCCGGTCGAAAGGGAGGCCTTCAAGTGTGTTAACCAGTTGGCTTGGGATTTCAAGACGATAGACGGTTATGCAGAAGTCTGGCTCGACGATGTTGAACTCATCGGTGGCAATCGTCTTTCCATTTGGGAAAAATAGTTATACGTCATTGCGAGGAACGGAGTGACGAAGCAATCCAATGGTAACGTAGTTCATTCGGTAAAATCAAATCAAGAAGACATCTACAAGAATTTAGAAGCCGTGGTGCACAAGTACGCTGCCACGACTTTTTTGCGTCCGGTCGCGGACCACACTCGGGATGCCTTTGAGAATGCCTGCGAGTTTGTGCAAACGTTTTATGGAACGGATGCTGCAGGATGCTTCGAGGTCGTTTTGGATTCCGGTTGCGGTACGGGTGAAAGTACCATCCACTTGGCCCGCAAGTTCCCGAACATTCCTGTGATTGGGGTGGACAAGTCGGCAGAGCGGCTCACCAAGGCCGGTAACGATTATCAGCTAAAGCAGGCCGTGGCGGGGTGCCAGGAACTTCCTCCTAATGTGTTTTGGGTGCGTGCCGAGCTACTGGATTTTTGGCGGCTTGCGCTTGAAAAGGTAAATGCGGGGGAGTGGAAAATCTTGCACCATGCGCTCTACTACCCGAATCCCTGGCCCAAGGAAAGCGAAGCGACCAGACGTTTCCATTTGCACCCGATTTTTCCGACCCTTTTGCGATTGAGCCCGGAGACAGAACTTCGCACCAATTGGGAAATTTACGCCCGCGAATTCGCTGAAGCCGCCCGCATTCTCGGCGAAACACTTTCGCTCAAGTTCAATGTGGGACTTGACGCCTTCGATCCCGAGAATCCTGAAACTGCCTTCGAACGAAAGTATCAATCCGCCGGCCAGGAATTATACAAGGTTGTAGTTAGAGTCTGTCCTTCATCCAGGTGAGGAATGCGCGGTTCTTGCGGGTGAACTTCACTTCGATTTGGGCGCCTTCTTTCACGATAAATTCAGAAAGTCCGTATTTGCTATTGGGATTGCCCCAGTCGTAGGTGTAACCTAGGCGGGTCCACGGGTGGCCACCATCTCTGCTATAAATGGTTGCGCTGGTCTTGTCGAACCAGTTCTTGAACCACATGGCGTTTTCGCTGGTGTCTTCTTCCAAGGTGTTGGTAAAGGTGGTGTTCATCATGCCGCTGTTTATTTCGGGGAAGAATGCCGGGCGGAACACGTCGGTCACGTTGGCCCAGAACACGGTAAAGTACCTGTTGTCAGTTGCGGGAGACATGCCGATGAGCTGTTTGAGGCGTATATCCCAGTTGTCCACCTTGGCGTGGTTTTCACGGAACCATTTCAGGAATTCCTTATCGGTAAAGGCCCAAATGACCTTATCCTTGATGGTGATGGTTTGGCCGTCTTTAAAGTCGTCGGGATTGTTATGCCAAGTTACCAGCACCACCTGCGAATTGTCGCCGCTCAGGGTCGCCATGTCGGAACTGCCGTCGATAGATACCAGCGGGTAAATGTCGTCGGCTGTCAGATTCTTTGCGTTCTTGACGGCTGCGGCGTACTGTTCGCGGTAAAGGGAGTCGCGGTCCATGAAGGTGACGGTGCTACCCTTGGTGTCGATGACTTCGCAGTAGGGGATGTTGGGGTAGCCGGCGGCTACTTCGTTCTTTTCGAAGAATTCGCTCAGGAGGTCATCGTTATGAGAGAACAGGTTGTCGTTTTCCAAGAACGAGATGACGATCTTGCAGAATCCCTTGTCCGGAATCTTTACGGCGTAGGGGAATGGCTTTTTGCCGTTGTCTGCGGTGTCGAGCTTGAGCTTGGTTTCGTCGATGCCGCAGGCGTATTCGTAGCTATAAAGCGGGGCGACGCCCGGTTTCATTTCGCTGATGAACAGGTTGTCCTGATCGTGACTCCAGCCTGGTTTTACCACAATCTTCTGGGTGCCGAGAGTCATGTACTGGGGCATTACGTCTTCGCAGTAGAAGGCGGTCTGGCGGAAAACGCCGATAATACCCGTCTTGTTGCGATACACATCGGGGTCGCTGGGTTTGAGGCCTTTAGAGCAGCCGGTAACCAGGGCCGCTACCGAAAGAGAAATAGCAAGAATGATTTTCTTCTTCATAACGCGGGGAAATATAACTTTTTGTTCTGAGTCGATATGAATGGGCTGTCGTTTAGGGGTGGGTTGAAAATAGGTGTTGATAGATTGTTGATAATTTGGAATGACCGCTGGGGAAAGGCCGAAAATGTGAGTAAAACTTGCTTACGGTGGTGCCTAACCCCTTGATTTATCTAGGAAATTTTCTAATTTTGAGACTCAAAAATTTGACTTTTAATAAAGGTTACTAAAATGAAAAGAACATTCCAGCCTCATAATCGTAAGCGCGCCAACAAGCATGGTTTCCGCACCCGTATGGAAGACCGTTGGGGTCGTGCTGTTCTGAGCCGTCGTCGCGCCAAGGGTCGCAAGCGCCTCACCGTGAGCGACACCATCTACAAAAAGTAGGATTGGCTCATAGCCTCGTTGCGCTCCTATAGGCTGCCTAACCAGCCAGCTTATCGGCAAGTAGCCGTCCATGGGAAATTTATCCGCACGCCGTCTTTCACGATGCGTTGGATTGAAAGCCCGGACGGTTTTTGTCGTTTTTGCTTTTTGGCAAAAAAGAAGAATGGTAACGCTGTTTACCGCAACAAGTGCCGTAGATTACTGCGGCCCCTGTTTTTTGAAAGGGTTCCCCATATTGCCAAGCCCGTGTGGGCTATGATCATTGTGAGCGACAATTCCGAAGTCATGTCTTCGGAGCGCATGCGCGAATCGGCGCTCAAGGTGTTCAAGAAGATGGAATGGACCGATGGCTTGGATGCACAGGGTTAACGAGGTTCTGAAGGGCGCGTTGATTGTGCCTATCCGGCTATACCAGATTATTCACCCTTTCTTTTTTCATGGGGTGTGCAGGTTCCAGCCGACATGTTCGCAATACGCGATAGAAGCAATCAAGGTGCATGGTGTGTTCAAAGGTTTCTATCTTGCGGTTTTTAGAATTTTAAGGTGCAACCCGTTTTGCAAGGGCGGCTATGACCCGGTCCCGCCCAAAAAGGAAAAGTGATGAACAAGAATACTCTCATCGGATCCATCCTTATCGGTGCCATCATGATTTGGTGGTTCATGACGACCAGCGCGAACAACGAAGCTGCCGAAAAGGCGAAGCTCGCAAAGCAAGCCGCAGCCAAGGAAGCTGCCGCCCAGGTCGCCGATTCTGCCGAAGCTCCGTCTACAAGCGGACTCGTGCTCCCGGGTTCCACGGCCGAAGTCAAGGCCGCTCCGGTTCTCGGTGCCGCAGGCGAAGCTGCTGCCGATAGTGCCGTGAAGGATTCCACGGTTGCCGCTAACGACTCTGCCGCAATTGAAGCTCCTAAGGTGATTGCCCAGCGCACGGTCACGGTCGAAACCGACAAGTTCATCATGACCCTTTCTAACAAGGGCGGTAAGGTTCAGAGCGTCATCGTAAAGGCCCTGCCGGATTCCGCAGGCCATTTCCCCGAACTCATTCAAGATACGACTCTCGGCGCCCTCGACTTGAAGCTCGGCGGTGCAGACCTTTCCGATGTCATGTTCGATGTCGAAGCTCCGGAATGGATCAATGTCGAAAACGATACCACGGTGCAGTTTGTCTTTACCGATGCCAACGGCAACCAGCTGGTACGTAGCTACGGCTTCACCAAATCTGGTGTTGCTGTCCGTCAGGCGAACAAGTTCAAGGGTTTCCGCGTCGACAACTACGAGCTCTCCTGGAAGGGCGGCATGCGTGAAACCGAAGAATTCCCGAAGGGCAAGAGCTTCGGCGGTACAAGCTATTTCTTTAGCGAAGTGATTTTCAAGAACAACGAAATCACCGAACGCGAAACCTTCTCCGACGCCATGACTTTTGACAACGCCAACTACTATTGGGTTGGCATGCGTCGTAAGTATGTTGCCATGTCGGTACAGTTCGATTCTCCGGTGCCCGCCCAGGTGAAGGGCAAGCACATTAACTTGGCTACCGAAGGCAATCCTGACCCGGGTACTTACAGCCTCTCTATTGCAGACAACGTGCGCGGTGATTCTGTTGCTTACAACTTCATGGTGCTCCCGCTGGAATGGGCCGAAGTCGAAGCTCTCGGCCAGGGCTACGAAAAGATCATCGTGACCGGTTCCAAGTGGTTCCCCGGTTCCAGCGTGTGGTTCGTGTGGATTTGCGCTATGCTTCTCAAGCTGCTCAAGTTCTTCTACTCGATCATTCCGAACTACGGTGTCGCCATTATCCTCGTGACCTTCATTGTTCGCGGCATTACGACCCCGTTCACCATCAAGCAGCTCAAGTCGACCTCCGCCATGAGCAAGCTCAAGCCGCAGCTCGATGAAATCAACGTGAAGTACCGCAGCGATCCGCAGAAGAAGCAGGCCGCTGTTATGGAACTCTACGCGAAGAACGGCGTGAACCCGCTCGCTAGCTGCACCGGTGGCTGCCTCCCGATGATTATCCAGATGCCGATCTTCATGGGCCTCTTCTTCGTGCTCGGTCGCGCTGTTGAACTCCGCGGCATGCCGGCATTCCTCTGGATTACCGACCTTAGCCGCAGCGATGTGATTTTCCACGGCTTCAGCATTCCGTTCCTCATGCCCGATGGCCTTGCTCTCCTCCCGTGGATCATGGTGGTCACCACCTACTTCCAGACCAAGGTGACCATGAGCGGCAACGGTGCCATGGATCCTGCCCAGCAGAAGATGATGGTGTGGATGATGCCTGCTATGATGTTCCTGTTCAGCGCGGTGATGCCCTCCGGCCTCGTGCTCTACTGGATTGTGTCTAACTTCTGGAGCATTATTCAGTACAAGATTATCCGCCGCGATAACGGCAATAATGGTCCGAAGACTGTGAACGGCAAGAAGGTCGTTGACGCCGAAATCGTGAAGTAATTGGCAAAATAGGCCGAAATTGTCATCCTAAGCCTGCTAAAGGATCCGAAAAACGCATTTAACCCCCGGAAACGGGGGCTTTTCTTATTTACGGATGTTTACAAATGATAGCTTCTGTAATGTATTTGTAAGAAAACTATATTTGTTAACGAATATAAACAGGGGATTCCTTATGAAAAAGATTCCGGGTTTTTATGCGTTGTTCACGGCCATCCTGATGGCCTTGTCTGCTACGTCTTATGCGGCGGATGGGACGAAATATTTCTGCTTAAAGGAAATTAAAGACCAGTATGATTATCCGGTGCAATTGGAGCTTCGCCAGGTAGAATCCGGTGACGCAGACGAAACCTGCTTCGAGTATTGGTTCGATGAGACAAAGTCGAATCCGGCTAATTCGACAGACCCGATGCCAGATGCTTATAGGTTTATTCAGCATTGGTTGGGCATGTACATGAATCCTGTTGTATTGAAATCGGATATCGCGTTTGCTGGGCATAATAGTGGTGGTTGTATTGATTCCCATGATGCATTTAAGGGCAAGTATTTGGAATTGAGCGAAGGCCGCGGCCTTTGGAGTGAGAGTGGAAAGAACTATACGATTTCGGGCCTCTGTTATGCTTCAAATCAAGCTAATGAAGGCATCGGCTTTGTTAGCATAACGAATGGTTCGAGCTCTGGTATTTCGAATGTCAAGTTCTCGGATGTTTACTTTGAAATGACAGGTAGCGGTTCGCATGCGGGAGTTGTGTATCTTGATTATGAATATTATCCTAATTCATTCGACGGCATCGATATCGAAGACTCCTACTTTGAGGCGGATTATGCAGGTGCTCTTGTTGGCTATACCCTAAATTATAATGGGGATATAGAGAATGTAACGGTAAAAAACGTGACTATAAATAGTGACTATCATGCGGGTGCTGTCACGGGTTATATTGAAGGTGGTTTCGTAACCTTAAAAAATGTGGCAGTAACCAAGAGTAAGGTTGAAAGTGAAACTAATGCTGGCGGTCTTGTTGGCTTTACCGACGGTTCGATTGCGATAACGAAGTCTTTTTATCAAGGTTCTGTGTCGTCTAAATCTATAGCGGGTGGCATTGTGGGGCTTATTTCCGGTGGTGGTACTGTTAGGATTGACAATACGTTTTCGAAAGGTCGCATTACGGGTGGTGTAACTCAGGAGGGGTCGAGTGCTGCCGGATATATTGTCGGTTCTATAGATGCTCCGTTTAACTATAGCAGCAATGTCACCCTGTACAACAACTTCCACTTTGGCGATGACACTGTGGAGAAGGGAGTAGGTGGCGATAGATTTTATGCAGATGGGTTAGTTTGGTCTGAGGGCTATTCCTATGGAAATGCCAACATTTATGCCAATGTGCGCAATGCTACAGGAACGTTGACTGCAACGGGACCTTTGAATTACTACATGAATGAAAATTATGATTGTTCTGCTGGCTGTGGTTATGTTAGTGGCAATTATGTTGATTTCTTTGCTGGAGAACTTGGACAACCTTTGACGCGTAATGCAAATGGAGTCGCTGCGGAAGCTGACATGACGTCTGGACTTTTTGCAGCTCTGTTGAACTATAATTTGGAATCTAACAGCGAATCTGCCCTGTGGGTCAGCAATGTCGAAAATGATGGACTGCCGACATTTGCAAAATCTTCTGACTATCCGAATCGCTTGGTGGTCGTGCAGATAAAAGATCTCTCTAGTGAGCAGAAGGCTACTCTTGGTCTAGTGGATAACTACACTCGATTCGTGACAGACTTGAATTCTCAAAATTATTATACGGAAGTAATGGCATCAGGTTTTTCTACTTACACCGAAGCTAATGGTAAATTGAACTCTAATGGTGTTGATAAGATTGAGGCGGTAAAGAAGGCGGTTGCCGCAAATGCAAATCTGAATAAAGATTTTGTTTCGTTTGTTGATGCTGCTGGCAATCCTGTTTCGCTAACGGATGAAATTTCATCAAGCCTGATTTGCGAAACTCCCGTGGCATATGATATCGTGTATCGGTATTGCGATGGTGATCCTAGCTTGGGAACGTCGAACTGTGCCAATATAGACAATATTGTTGACAAGACCTTTATTTTCATGGCTCCGAGGGTGAATCGTCTTTTTTCAAATGCTTCTCTTAAAAAGATTGTGATTCCGATGGTCTTTGAACTTGGAAAGTCGACGGGATTGCAGTATGATGTTGCATTTCTTGATGAATATGGTTATTCGATAACGGTTGGCACTCCTATAACATTGACCTCGAATATGGCGTACTGGCTGGCTTATGATATGATTAATGATAGTTATAGTCGTGCTGAAGATGTTAAAAAGATTGTTCTGACCTATTATCCGTCGACCTATTCCATTACTGCAAATTCGTCAATAAATATCGAAGTCCAAAATCCAGAAGCAGTCAAGTTTACTCTCGAAATGAGTGGTGATGCGGCAGATGGGTCGTCGCATGAGATAGTTGGTGCAGTTTCAAACGTTAATCAAAATACTCTAACGCCTGGTAATATATCTGTGCCCCTTACAAGGTATCTCAAGGTAAAGGATATTGAGTGCAATACGGGTTATACTTGTGATGGAACTTATTCTATTTCGTTCCGTGCAACGAAGCAAGATGTTTGTGCCGATGGAGAAAATCCGGCTGAAACAGAAGTGGATTATTCCGCAACGGCAGATGAAATTCTTGCCGGTGTAAGCGGAGATTGTTCTGCATCGACATGGCATGTCGATGGCTTGAAGAGTAAACATGGTAGTGAAGATGGCGATGAAGTAGACCTTACAAATTCGTTGATTGCTCGCGAAATGGATCATGGAATAACCACAGCTTTCTTGACGGTCACGCCTAATTTTGTTGCAGGTCCGTTCTATGTGACTTATGACTTGAATACAAATGCGGATAAGAAATATCTCTATTTCCCGGTTGATGCCAAGGAAAGTGAAAAACTGGAATTTTCTAAAACGGTTCATTCGGTTAGCTTGTGGCAACCGTACAATGCGAACCTTATGTGCTTTGATGGCTGGTCTGTTACGGACCCACTTGTTAATACGCCTCAGGATAAATACAAGGATCTTTCTGAAGCGAATGCGATACAGGAAAACTTGAGTATGGATCCTGATGCTCCTACAACGCTTTATGCGAACTGGAGTACCTGCGTAGATGCACCTGCAACTAAGATTACGATTGCAAACGGCAACACGAAAGCGACGCTTAATTTAAAACAAACTTTTGATGGAGTCGTTTACGAACATATGCTGGATGACCAGAATATAGTTCTTGCCGGTGGAATTTATGAGTTTACTATTGATGATGAAAATAGTGCGGTTTCGTTTGGCTACGCAAAGGGAGATATAACAGCTTCGGTTGAAGTGACTAACAATGATGGTTCTGTATCTACGCCGGAAGATATTACGCTCTCGGGAAATGTTGTTGTGATAAGTACTCAGAATGATAACCAGCAAAAGCCTTCTCAGAATACCGTATATAGCCTGAAGATGGAATCAGCTGCAGTTCCGTTGAATTTGGTATTCAATGTGAATACGGAAGATATGGTGTTCTATGGTAATGACTGGAAAAAGGCTGCATATGATGTTTATGTAAATGGTGCTGAAAATCCGTTGCCGCAACATATCGCTACTTTCGGGAAGTGCTTTCATGGATGGTCTACGATTTTCAATGGTCGAGATGCTTATACCTCTTTGAGTGACGATGCTTTCTTGATGATGCTGGAACAAGCTTCTCCTGAAGAAGAGACTGTGGTTGATGAAGATCATGGAACAACTTCGACTAGACAGGTTTACAAACTATACGCCATTTGGGATGCCGCTTGTACTCCTCCTGCAACGTATACCGTATCGACAGATGTTGACGAAGAAGAGGGCATTTTCAAGATTTATCAGGTTGTTGACAAAGAAACGAATTCTCGTGTTGTTAAGAAGGGAACGTCGATTGAGCAACTTAAGAGTGATGATTACGAGTTCTATGTCGAATTCGTGCCGGGAGTCATGTATCATAAGACGAATACATTCGAAATGACTGCTGTGTATACGAATGGAACAAGTTCTACGCCGGTAGAAACGGAAACCATTACAAATCCGTATGTGTTCAATACTCTTTCAACGAAATCTGTAGGTGCTACGATGGTGTCTTTGACTGCTTCTGGTTATGAAGAAAACGTGTATAATCTTTTCTTCTCGGAAAATGTTGATTTCGATGATGGGATCAAAGTTTTCTATAGTGATGATTGGGTCTCTAAAGCGACTCTTGACATGGCTGTAAATCCGTCTTATACATTCCCGCATTTGTATCGCAAGGATAAGTGCCAAGACGGTTTTGCCTTCAGTGAAACGGCAACGAAGGGGTACAAAAACGCAACAAGCGCTGAGTTCGTTAAGGAATACAATGCGTATATGGAAAATAATCCATATGATGAATCTGTGACGCTTTATGCCGTGTGGCGAGACTGTGGAAAAGAACAACCGACATATAAAATTACATCGGCTGATGCTGACAAGGGAACTTTGGTTCTATGGCAACCGCATAGAACCAAATTGGCTGAAATCGATTGGAATCTTTATGCTGGTGATATGGAACAAATGTTAGTCAGTTGGGACATGAATGCGTTCGCGGTTGATGCCAAAGATGGCTTAGAAATACCTGCTTATGATGATATTTCGTTTAGATTGTATTTCTATATGACCGAAGATGCTGAATATGACTACAAGCTGGATACGGCAAATGTGCCATTTGCATATCGAGCCTCTGCAACGGATGCGTGGAGTACTGTTCAGAATGATGTTATTACACCAAATGCAAATGTGATAATTAAGGCTCCGATGCTTAAGGGTAAATATTTCTTTGTCTATAATGATAATACGGATGCCAATGTCTTCTACACTTCGTTTGCGATTGCTGGCCGTAAGGGAAATTTTGTGTCGTATCTGTATGGCGGTGATTTGCGGAATTACGAGTACTATGGTCGTACAGATGCGTGTATCAGCGGATGGACTCTTTCGGCTGACGATTCCCAAAATATCTATGAAAGGGTGGATTACAGCTTGTTGAAGTTGCTTGAAAGCAGTGGTTATACAGATGAGGTTCAGGTGTATGCAGTATGGGATGAAAGCTGCACGCAAGAAAAATTTACGGTTGCTTCGAAAATGGATGATTATGGGGTCTTTAAAGTCTATTATGTTATGAAGGATGAAGAAGATACGGTTTGGTTTGATGTGGGAAAAGATGGACTTGAAATACCCACGTTTACACGAGAAATCGGATTTAAGTTTGTCCCTTCGGAAGGCTTTAGTGTGAATGATTCCATTTATGGTGTTGATGCCGATGGTGATACTTTAATGCGCATTGCTGAAGATGAAATGTTCAACATAGAACCGGGACAGAAAGACTTTTGGCTCTCGGTTGCAGCCGGTATTTCTTCTGTCCGTGTTGCTTTGGATGAAAATTCCAAGGATTCGGTGTTCTTCGGTAGCGATTGGACCGAGGAATTGACTAGCGACAATCCGGATTCCGCCATGGTGCTTCCGACGATTGTCTACAATGCCGAAAAATGCCTGGCTGGTTGGACAACCGATCCGGAATCCGATGAGTTGCTCACCGTGATTGATAAGGACTTGCTGAGCAAATTGCGTGCAAAGGGCAGGAGCCAGGGAGTTGATGTCCGTGAACTGCTTTATGCCAAGTGGACCACGAATCTTGACAGCTGTGCCGGTGCCTTTATGAAGTTAGCTGTTGAACAGGAAAATGGAAGTATCTGGTTTGCTGAAGGCGATAAGGACAAGACCATTGAACGCCGCTTTACCGAAGAGGGAACCATGTTTGTTCCCATGGAATTGAATGGTCGCAACTTTAGGGTGCGGGCGATGGGTGCAGACACCTCTGTTTACGTACTAGATTCTCTGGTGGTGATGCGTGATGGCAATGTTGACACGGTACTCCATGTGGGTGACTACATGCCTGAGATTTTGGACAATGTGACTCTCAAGGCTTACTTTGGCTGGAAAAACAAGACAAAGCTTGATTTTGCGAGGGCTCGCTTGGATAGTACCGGCAGCATGTTCAAGTTGAGCTTTACGGCTAGCGATTTTGAAGTTCGGCGCAAGGTCTCTGCAAAGGTGCAGGTTGTTGATATTGTAAAGGATTCGATTGTCACTCAATCTGTATTTGGTGATTCTATTGCCATGGGCTTTGATACGACCTTTGTTTTCCGCATGAAGAAGCCGGGTAACTACAGGATGGTTGTGACTCTCGAAGACAAGACCGGTGTGAAAGAGAATTTCAGTAGAGAAATCTCGGTCGATCCTGTAATATCTTCTATTGCGGCGGATAGCTGGCAGATGCTTTCGCTTTCGGCGGTGGATATGTCCGCGGTTACATGGGATGGCGACCAGGTATTCTATTGGTGGGATGAATATGGTACGGGTGAATTCTGGCAATATAAGCAGCTGACCAAGAACGATTCGTTGGATGCAACTCGTGGTGTGTGGTACAACTCGCTGGAAGGTCGCCCGCTTCCGCTGCGCGATGAAATCGATGATGAAGGCGAAGACTTTGTCTGGGAACTGGATAAAGCAAACTCGGGTTGGAATATGGTTGCAAACCCTCATGGTTGGGCCGTGAACCTGTTTGCGAACTACCCGGATGCGGCCAAGGATATCGATGAAAATCCGGATGTACTATTCTGGAGCTGGAATACCACGACCGGCCAATATGATCCGATGTTCGAGGAAATTGGCCCTTATGAAGCGGTGTGGGTTCAGGTTTCCAAGGATACCAAGTGGAAGGTTTCTGCAGCTCCGGCGTTCAAGGGTGAATCCAAGGCTGTCGAAAAGTCTCGGTCTCTTGCGAAGTCAAAGACTAAAGACCGTTGGACATTGCAGGCCAAGCTTTTGGACAAGAATGGCAAGCAGGATTCCTGGAACATTCTGGGTGCCGGCTTGAATCCGTTGACAACCGAGGAGCCTCCCGAAAGCATGGCTGACCATGTGAACCTTTCTATTGTCGATGGAAAGCGTGCTCTTGCAAAGTCTATTAAGGAAGCATCTGATGAAATGGAATGGACCATTGCCTTGTCGGCGTCCAGTGACCGCATTGGTTACCTGAGCTTTGACGGTATCGATGGTATCAAGGATTTTGGTTTCCGCGTATTTGTGACGGTTGATGGCAATACGACCGAAATGCAGAATGGCGTGCCGCTCAAGGTCTATCTGAAGTCGACAGCCAAAATGGCGACGGTGCGCGTGGCGCCTGCAGCCCGTGTAGTTGCTCAGAATACGCTCAAGGGCCTGCGCATGGCAAGGCTCGGAAACCAGCTGCGTGTGTCCTTTGAAGCTTCCGAAGGCCTTGCCGGCACCAATGCCCGCGTCGATATTCTGGACATGAAGGGGCACGTGATGTCTACGGTCACGGCCAAGACGTTGGACGGTTCCAACGCATTGGTGCTGGACGCTCCGCAAACGGGTCTGTACATGCTCCGCGTCCGCGCAGGCTCCGAACAGCAAGCCAAGAAAATTGTGGTGAAATAAAAAGCCGCGGCACGAAATTATTCCACAAAAAAAATCCCTGTTTATCAGGGATTTTTTTGCTGAAAAAGCTTGCTATAACTCGATTAGGATGCCGGCTTGCACGTAGGCATAACCTTTGCCTTCATGATCAAGGAACTGGTAGCCGCCCATGATCAAAATTGACGAGTAGTCTCCATTCTTGATGTCGAAACCGCCGCCGGCGCGCCAGAACATTTGGTGGTTAGAACCGAACAGATAGCCCCAATCGCCCGTAGCCACGGGAAGCGTGCGGCTACCGATCGGTAGACGAATCCAGACGCTGCCCGAAACGGGAATCAGGCTCACGTTGTCAATTTCCTGGTAACCCGAACCGATGCCGAAAAAGAGCATCTGATCGATGGGATACCACAAGTGGCCATAAACGTTCAGATTGAAAGATCCGATGTCACTTACGTGATTCACTACGCCACCCTGCACGTCCATGGTAAACGCATTCGCCGGCACAACGGCGAACGCTAAAGCAAACAAGATGGCAGAGAAAGTCTTTTTCATACCTACAATATAACTCAAAAGAAAGACACCCTGTCTACTTCCTACCAATATTACTCGTCGCTGCGGGCTTCTCGAGCCCAGCCGCCGCTCTTTTCGGGCTTGAAGGCCATAAAGAAACCTTTAAGCATAGCGTAGTTCATCGAAAGGAAATAGTAACCGCTCGGGACAATCTTAAGCAAGGCCACCAAGAACGCAAGCGTCATTGCGCCGAAAGAAATCTGATAGAAGATTCCGCTAGTAAGTAAGCAGGCGTTGGCCGCGAACAAGAGAATCAAGATGTGCGGCGAGAACCAGCGCAGAATCTTGTGCGAGAAGAACAAGTAAGCGAGCAACGGGTGCAGCGGATTCAACAGCGGCAAGTAAGAGAACAAGAAGTTGAAATTCGCACGGCCGATACGCACCTTGCGGCGGAATTCACCGCTGGATTCCTTGGAAGTCTGTTCGGTACCGATGGCGCTTGTTACGAAGGTGCAGTAGAAACCTTTTTCAAGAACCTTGGTTGTCACGAAGAAGTCGTCCATGACGCTCTTCTTGACCGGCAGTTCCGTATACAGTTCTCGGCGAATGGCATAAAGAGCTCCGTTACCGCCAATCAGCATGTCGAGAACACCTTCGAACTTCTTGATTTCAGATTCCAGATCCCAGTAAGAGCTTTCGCCACGTCCCAGCGTAGAACCGCTCTTGTCCGAAAGAATCAGGTGACCGCAGGCGCAACCGATTTTCTTATCCCGGAAGGGGATCACGAGCTTGCGCACCACATTCGGGAAGAACATCGTATTTGCATCGCAGAAGAGCAAGATGTCGTTTTTCGCAATCTTGTTCAAACGGTTCAGCATGGCGGCCTTGCCTGCATTCTTCGGGGCCTTCACCAGCGTAATTCCCTGCGATTCATAGCGGGCGATGATTTCGGCGGTTTTGTCAGCAGAGCCGTCGTCACCAATCAAGACTTCCAGCTTGTCCTTGGGGTAATCGAGTTCCAGAATATTTTGAATCTTGCGCTCAATTACCGCCTCTTCGTTGTAGGCCGAAATAAGAATCGACACCGTGGGCAGTTCGGCATTGCCTTGTTCCGGTGACTTGCGGCGCTTGAAGATTTCGCTTACGAAGGGGAGTGTCATCGGGAACAGCAGGTAGCAATGTACCAGCAAGAAAATCATCAGCCAAAAGACGATTTGTGCGTAAAAAAGGAATTGTTCGTTCATCGAGCCATCCACTCCTTCTCTTTTTCAAGGAACTGGTATAACATGTACTGCAACTCTTGCGGCGACATGGAATCAGTCACCGTCAAAATGCTCATGCCCTTGGGAGCCACAAGCACAAAAGCAGGAAGCGCATTCAGTTCCCACACATCAAAATAGCAACGTTGCACCGTCTTCTTTTGGCCATCGCACATAATGGAATCCTGCGAATCGGCGTTAAGCTTAACGGCATAAAAGCGGGTATTCAAAAGCGAAGATACCGTGGGGTCGCTATATACATTCGCATCCATTACACGGCATGGAATGCACCAGTCCGCATACAAATCCACAAATATCAGCTTCGGGCCGTTCTTTGCTTTTTCCAAGGCCGTCTCGTAGCTCATCCAGTGAACCGTCGATTTAGGCAAAGCTTTTTTTGCGGGAACCGCATCATTCAAGGGCGCTGCAAAAGTGGCCGGCACGCAAAGTGCGACAAGCGTCAACAAACGTAAAATCAACGTACTCCTCCTTTATGCGCGGGCATTTGAGGCATCACCTTTCGACTCGGCGATATGTTTACAGGAGGCTTTTTCGCAGAAGTGTCTGCGGCCACAGCGTTTTCGGGTGGAGGAGCCAACAGCGTATCAAGGCGAGCGTTAACCGCTTTCTGAAAGGGCACCCACTGACGTTCGTCATTCAATATTTCGTCAGTCTTTGCCAGGAACTTTTCACGGGTGTAGCCTGCAGCCTTCAAGGCGTCTTGACGCACCAAGCGACCCATCGGTGCATCCTTGCCGTAGGTCATGTCTATGACACGCATCTCTACATACAAGTCTACGAATTTCTGGTCGACGGAGACTTCGCCGCTACAGCCGACCATGCTGAAAACAGAAAACAAAAGAAGCGCAACGGCCAAAACCGCACGCGCCCCCATCGTCTTGTTTTCGACTAAAGCCATAGACACCTATCTTACTGCTCGTTTTCTTCCAGAGCGTTTTCGAAAAGGCCTTCTACATATTCGGCCTTGCTGAAAGGCACCAGCTGGTCGATACGTTCACCCATGCCAATCCAGCGGATAGGAATCTGGAGCGAGCTTGCAATCGAGAGCACGGCGCCGCCACGGGCCGTACCGTCGAGCTTGGTCACCACAAGGCCGGTGAGCGGGAAACTCTGGTTGAAAATCTTCGTCTGGTTGATGGTATTCTGTCCGGTGTTGCCGTCGATTACAAGCCACATGTCGTGCGGCATGTCGGGGCTTACCTTCTTGATGACGCGGACAATCTTCTTGAGTTCTTCCATCAAGTAGTCTTTGTTGTGCAGACGGCCGGCGGTATCGATCAGTACCACGTCGCAGCCGCGGGCCACTGCCGCATTGCAAGCATCGAACGCCACAGCCGCAGGGTCAGAACCTTCCTGATGCTTAACGAATTCGGCCCCCGAGCGTTCGGCCCAGGTTTCAAGCTGATCGATGGCTGCTGCACGGAACGTATCGCAGGCCGCAATCATCACCTTCTTGCCTTCGTCTTTAAGGCGGGCGGCAAGTTTACCGATCGTAGTCGTTTTACCGGCGCCGTTCACGCCAATCACAAGTACAACGTGCGGCTTGCCCTTGAGTTCAAACGGCGGCGGATCCTTGAGCAGGCGTTCCGCTTCGTTCCGCATAATGTCAAGCACCTGTTCAGTCGTCAGCGACTTGCCCAAGGCCTGTTCGCGCAAAGCATCCGTCAAGAGGAACGCAGCTTCGACGCCCACGTCGGCCTTGATCAAGTGTTCTTCGAGTTCCTCAAGAGTGTCGTCTGTAATTTTGCCTGCACCGACAATACCCTTGAGTTCGCCCATCAAGGCGTCGCGGGTCTTGGCAAGGCCACTCTTAATGGCAGAAAAAAGTCCCATTCGAAAATTTCCGTAAAATCGTTAAACGATGCTTTCGACCTTGTCGACCAGGCCGTAGGCCTTGGCTTCTTCGGCACTCATAAAGTTGTCGCGTTCCGTGTCGCGGTCGATTTCTTCCATGGTGTGGCCAGACGTTTCGGCAAGAATCTTGCCCGTAATGTTACGGATGCGCAGCATTTCTTCGGCCTGAATCTGGATATCACTTGCAGGGGCGACAATTTCACCGTGAATGAGCGGCTGGTGAATCATGATGCGGGCATTCGGCCAAGCATAACGCTTGCCCTTCGCACCCGAAGTCAAAAGCACGGCGCCCATGGAGGCTGCCTGGCCGCAGCAAACCGTGACCACATCGCTCTGGATAGCGTTCATGCAGTCGTAAATGGCGAGGCCGCTAGAAATCACGCCACCCGGGCTGTTGATGAAGAAATAGATGTCTTCGTGGTTCAAGGAATCCAGGTACAAAAGTTCCTTCACGATGCGTTCGGCGCTTTCGTCGTCGACACCGCCCCACAAGAAAATCTTACGCTTGGAGGCAAGGAATTCTTCAGCCTTCTTCATGATCTCGGAAGGGGCGTTCTCTTTCTTTTCGTTGCAATCTGCCATAATAAATCCTTTTTGTTCAGGTACAATTTAGAAAATTCAATATATTATCGTCTTTTCGTACCCGTTTGTAAAGCAGGGATTTTAAAGGATTTGCTTGCGTTTCTGGTATAAAAATTTTTTCAGCAAAAACAGGGGATAAAAACAGACACTTTAGCCCTTTTTGGCGTGTATATAAAGAGGAGGTCATAAAAAACAAAAGGACAATATGAATAAGAAAAATAACTCACAAAACTTGAATATGTTGACAAATTCAAACTCTTTACCTATATTCTAATATGAAGTTCACTGTAGAAAAGTTGCCTGCCGCCGCTGCCGAAATTAACGCCTTGGAGCAATCTCAGAAAGAACTTCTGAACAAGGAGTACGAAACAATTGAAAAACAGGGACTAGAATATGTTCGTGTAAGACCACTTCAAAAAGAAATTTTTGAAATCAAGTCGAATGAACTACGGTCTTTGTTTAAGTACAAGGCAGGAGCGATTATTGTAATTGGAGTTGTCTTCGTAAAGAAGACACAAAAAACTCCGAAAGAAAAGATTAAACTCGCCATAAAGCGATTGAAGGAGGTTTAGATGCCGTATGTTTATGTGAAAGATTCCGAAGGATTCGTATTCAAGAAAAAAGAATCGGATGTCGCTGCAGATGAAAAGATTATCTCGGAAAAAGAATATCTGAAAAAATCGGGCATTGCCCTTTACGAAAAAAAGTTCGGGCACGGCGGTGCGCGCGAAAACGCGGGCAGAAAAACGAAATTCGCCTCTCCGCTGAAATTTCAGATTCGAGTCACAAAAGAGGAAAAGGAATTTCTTGCATTCGCAAGGAGCAACAAGCTCAATTTCGCAACTCTGATGAACCTTGCGACAAAACTAGATTAATACTTTTCTAATTTTCGGTTTCTAGGAGGTCTTCTGTGAAAAAGTTTTTTGTGTTGTTGACTGTTGCCGCTTTGTTTGTCGCTTGTGGCGATGAATCTAGTAGCTCCGCGCCTGCTTCGGACCTGAGCGAGAAATCGTCTTCATCGATTGAAATGACAAACGAATCTAGTTCCTCGACGACAGTGAAAAATTCATCTAGCTCCGTTGGTGGCGACAGGAGTAGTTCTTCCATCAAAAAAGATAACTCTAGCAGCAGTGCTGTGAAGTCTTCTTCCAGTGTCTCGCCGAAGTCGAGCAGCAGCGAAGAAGTTAAGCAGTCTTCTTCGAGTGTTGTGGCTTCGAGCAGTAGCGTTACCTCTTCTGAAACGGTGAAGTCGAGTAGTAGCGAGTATGTGCCGTATAATCATCGAAAAGCTTTGTATTCTGATAGTGTTCTTACTGGAGCCTATAAGCAGTTTACAGATACTCGTAACGGTCGAACCTATTATTATTTGACGATTAATGGTGTTGATAAGAATAATAAACCGGCTTCTGTTACAGTGATGGCGGAAAACTTGAATATTGGTGAAATGGTTGATGGCGAAGAAGACCTGAAAAACGATTCTAAAATAGAACGCTATTGCTACGACAATGACACTACCAACTGCGATAAATATGGCGGCCTTTACCAGTGGGCTGAAATGATGCTGCTGCCGAGTCGTTGTAACACAGAAAGCTGTGCTGACTTGATTAAGTCCAATCACCAAGGCATTTGTCCGGATAGTTGGCGCTTGTTGACTGAAGATGATTTCTATGTTATTTTACATGCTAATGGGAATGATGCCGGGGCAAAAGGCGTGCGTGCTACCAGTTTTGGTGGACTGAACTATAGTGGATATAGTTTGCTTGGGGGGGGGATAATTGGGATTATTCATTTGATGGTGTAAATGACGAGGCGTACTGGCTTTATCCTGTAGAGTCGGATAAATATCCAGATGAGGGAGCTTTGGCTGGATATACAACACGCTCTTTAACAACATCTTCTAAACAAGCTGTTTACAAAAAGTATGGCTTTTCAGTTCGTTGTGTAATGGTTGAATAACCGTCTTTTTTCTCTGGAGGGAATTGCCGATGCTGAACCGAGTTCAGCATGACAGCGGGAGCGGCATGCCCTAAGGCGGAAGAAGATAAGTCGTCGAGCGAACATTCGTCGGCCGAAGGCCGTAATTTGGGTAGTGTAAATCAAACTGTGTCATCGTCCGTTGTTTGATTCCTTAGTAAAAGTTATAAAATTTTAAACCGGTCCTCGAACCTTATACATAGTTGCTGAGCGATTAAGGACCAGTTTGCCAGCGGCATTGTCCATT
>JAFXLS010000041.1 GCA_017530965.1 Fibrobacter sp. | reverse complement strand
GCTTGTCAGCGGCATCCACAAGCTTCCACTTGCGGCTGACGGACTTCGGGTTTACCGTAATAGTCTTCATGTAAATCCTCTAGTTAAGATTTCCGGGACAACCCTTGCCCCGTGAAAGTGGAACAAATATAGATGGATTTGCGCAAGCCGACAAGGATAAAAAACCACATTTTTACAAAAAAGTCCGAAAAATAGGGCTTTAGTATTCTATCAATTATATCAATTATGATAATTATGCAAGCTTTTATCGCTGTTTTTACATTATAGGCTCGGGGCTTGAGGCTCGAGGTTCGAGGCGCCTCAAACCTGTTTTTTCTCCTTCTTGTGCATCGACGCGAGCGCATTCGACCGGCGGCGTGCGGTCTCTTGCAGGTTCACGGACTCGTCGTACTCGTCCACGATTTCGCGACCGAGGATTTCCTCGAGTACGTCCTCCAGGCTCACGATGCCCGCGATAGCGCCCCACTCGTCCACGACTCCCACCATGTGGCCGCGCTGCTTGAGGAAGCGGAGCAGAAGCTTGTCGAGCGTCAGGCTGTCGGGGACAAGAAGCAGGGGGCGCATCATCTGGCGGAGCTTGATGTCGCGCTTGCCTTCCGCGAGCTTGTTGTAGGCATCGCGGCGGAGCACGATTCCCACCCAGTCGTCCTTCTTTTCGCCATGGAGCGGCACACGGGAGAACGGCCAGTTTCCGCGTTCATCCACGGTCTCGCCGATGGTCTTGTCGGCGGGCAGCGAGAACACGACCTGGCGCGGAGTCATCACCTTGCGCACAGCCACGGATTTAAGCGCAAGGATGTTCTTGATGACGAGAGCCTGCTGGCGGTCGATGACATCTTCGCGGAGCCCCAAGTTCACGAGGCTGTTGATGTCTTCCACGCTGACGTCCTTCTTGGTTTCGTCTTCGCGGGTCCAGCGCTTGGTGAGCGTAAGGCAGAGCCAGATAATTCCAGTGCAACTCAAAATCTTGGTGATGTAGTAGAACGGCACGGCCACCAGCGGAGCCGCAATCTTCGCCTGCTTCACGCCGAGGGTTTTCGGAGTGATTTCGCCAAAGAGCAGAATCAGGATGGTCAGGATGACGGGCAGCGCCATTGCACCCATGGGCGAGAGCCTCTTCACGGCAAGCGCCGTAGCGAGCGAGGCGCCCACGGTGTTCGCTACGGTGTTCACCACCAGCACAGAAGCGATATAGCGGTCGATGTTCTCCTTGACATGCGCAAGGTACCTCGCCGTGAACCTCTTGTGCCGCCGGAGCGACTCCACTGTAGAGGGGGGTACGCTGTAAAAGGAGGCTTCGGTCACCGAACAGAAAGCCGAAATGGCAAGGCACCCCAGGACGGTCATTACTATCGCAAACATATCAACCTCGATGGCCCCAACTACTCAAATTCGAACCGCTGCGGTTCGATGGCCCAGAACTGGGTACGACCGATTCCATCGACAAAATCCAGCCATGCGGAAACACCCGTCGCAGGGAGAATCCTGGATTTTTCCGTATTGATAAAATCGATTTCGATGTCGGTTCCCTCGCTGATATCGGCAAGCCGCTTCGCTTCCGCGATGGCGGCATCTATGCCGCCAAGGCCGTGCACAAGTCCGTATTCCTTCGCCTTCCACCCCATGAACACGCGACCCCCTCCGTAAAGGGAATCGATTTCGGCCTTGGGCTTGCCGGTGGCCTCGGAAACGACACCGACAAAGCGGTCGTAGAAATCGTCCATGTATTCCTGCAGGGCAGCCTTTTCCTCGTCCGTCCACGGACGGTTGAAGGATTCCGCATCGGAGTACTGGTGCGTTTTTACGGTTTCGGCCTTGAGCCCCAGCTTGTCGAGCAAGCCGGACGCATCGACCTTGCCGCCGTAAATGCCGATGCTTCCCACAATGGAATACGATTCGGCTATAATCTTTTCGGCACCGCAAGCAATGTAGTACCCGCCCGAAGCGCCCATGTTGCCGATACTCGCGACCACCGGAATTCCCTGTTCCCGGACAAACTTGATTGCCGCCCAAATCTTGTCGGAAGCAAGCGCACTGCCACCAGGCGAAGAGACCCTCAGGACAAGAGCCGAAGCCCTGCTACTGGGAACCGCCCTCAAGGCATCCAGCACAGACTTCTCCATGCGATTGTCAATCGTCCCGTCAATATTCAGGAGAGCGATATGGCGACGCCAGCCCCAGTTCTCAAGGAACAGTTTCTTGTCCGAAGGCTTCCACGTCTTGTAACGCGCCATGGGGGCATCGACGTCGAAGAAGGTCTTGAGTGCATACGACGGGACCTGATCGAGATAGAGGAGCGTATCGGCGAATCCGTTCTGCACGGCGCCCTTTGCCGTCAGGAGCGGAACCCCGGCCAAGGAATCGATAGTGCGCTTCGCATCATCGACTGACTTGCCTCGGCGAGAAAAACGTTCCGACACCGTAGACACAAGGGCTTCCCAGTAATCCTTGTAAAGCTCTTCCCTGTTCGCACGGGCTTCCGCCGACATGGAATCGGCCGTGTACGGTTCGACGGCAGACTTGTAGGCCCCGTGACGCAGGAATTCCACCTTCACGCCCAGCTTGTCGAAAAGGCCCTTGTAATAGAGCGACGACCCGCCCAAGCCCCGCCAAGAGAAGTGCGCGGAAGGCTCGACGACGATGCGGTTACACGAGACCGCCGCGACCATGACGGATGGGCGCAAGTCGTCGACATAGGCAATCACCTTGGAACCCCGCGCCAGCAGTTTTTCCACATAGCGCTTGATTTCCATGGATATGGCGATACCGCCACGATAACCGGAGAAGTCGAGAATCACGAGACCAGCACCGGGGTCGTGCAGCAAATGTTCGAAATGGTTGCGGACCGTGTGGATGCCCATGGTACGAGTGCCAAAGAAGACAACATCGTTCTCGACCTCACCCACCTCCTTGTCGAGCGGGACACGGTATACTTGTGCCGAAGTCGTTGCACGCGGATTCTTTGCCGCATGGAAGCCCCATGCACCGCGTTTGACCAAGTAGTCGTCGAAGAACGTTATCGCAGCGGTATTGTAGCCGCCCACCGTAGTCGACAGGGTAAGCGAGTATTCACGGGAATCGTCATAAATCGGTAGCTTGAACCCGGCGCGGATACCGTAAAGTTCCAGTTCGAAAAGCATCCGGTGCCTTTTGAAATTTTCGACATCGTAGCTCACGCTGAGGAGGTTTCCCACGCGCACGGTCGCACCCAGATCGTGAATCATCTTCTGCCTCTTGGGTCCGCCCTGCAACAGGTTCCGGCCGGAATAGCCAATCGATACGACATTCAGCGGTCGGACTATCGCGCCTGCAGAAAAAAGCCATTCAGTGCCATTAAAATCCGCGCTACGCAAGGCCTCGACCCGTGTTCCCAAGAACAAGCACCGAGCAAGCCATTCCGAGCCGTGGCTCAGGCTCCAGCGGGACTCGTCGAATCCCTTGCCGTCACGACTATAGGAGAAACCGGCCGCCAGGTGATCCAGGTTTCCGCCGATACGGAACGTCGAAATACCGTCGTCAAACTGGTAATCGGTCATCGCTCCCCAGGAATCAAATGCGGGAATCGCAGCGGGGTTCCCGAAAATTCCGTGCCCGCCATCAAGCGAGGCGAAATCAGACTCTCCCGGCAAATACGCAAAACAAAAAGCCGATGACAAAAAAATGGGTAACAGAAGTCGCTTCATAATCCGTCGTTTATACTAAAAGAAGAATGTCGCCACGCCAAACACAGCAAGGGCGCCGGCAATCCCGTAATATACGCCACGCAGCGTCTGGCGCTGGTTAATGTCGTGTTCCGCCGCATCGCGATCCTTTTGCGTACGGACGGCAAGGTTGTTGTAATCGTTGGCACGGTCGGAGGCTATCTTGTTTTCGAGCAGGCCAGCTCCGAGAAACCCGGCCGCAGCCACTAGCGAAGAAACGCGTGCATAGCCACGCCATGTCCAGCCATCCTTCGCCTTTTCGGAAGCATCGGCCAGCGCCACCAACGTCACGTCTATTTCCTTATTTTCGCAGGCCTTGAGCACCAAGGGCAGGTTCTGCGATACGTACCCGTCCAGATTCACGCTCACCGTCAAGGATTCCGGGACAACCTGGGTAAAACGGGCCGGAGATTCCAGTGTCTGCGGTTGCGACGAGATCTTCACCGAAGCTTTTTCGGGGACCGTATTCACGAGCAGCGAAGCAAACATCTCCATCTGTATTTTCTTAAGGGTGTTCACGGCGGCCTTCATTTCGCCGAGACGGGCCATCACGGCAGCGGCATCCTCTTTTTCGCGCATAGCCTTGTGCTTCTCGACATCGTACTGGAACTGGCGCGCTTCGTAAGCGGAATCCGATTCGTTTTCACCCTTGGGTTCAAGGGGAGGAAGGATGTCCGTCGCCGATTCCATTCGCAGGCGCAGAGCTTCCTCGGTCACCTTTATGCTGTCTTCCAACAGCGCAATTCTGCGCGTATACTCGCCATAGTCTTCCGTGTCCTGGGCGGTCAATTTAGACAAGTCCAGCCCTGGAGCCACTTGTTGAGCCGCTACAGTATCGGCTTGGACAGGACTAGATACCGGCAAAGAATCTTTGGCGACGGAATCTCCGGCGACAGGCGTCGACTCCATGGCTGGCGCATCCGCCACGACGGGGGACTGTTCTACCGCAGCGGCATTCTCAGCAGGTTCAACCGCAAAAACAACGGACGCCAACACTAAAATGCCGGCAAGAAATTTGAAATGCATACTCTATACCTCTTTAGCATTCTAAAACTAATAAAAAAAAGAGCTTTTCCGCCCCACCCTCTCAATCAGCAACCAAATCTATTTGCTATTTTAGAATCCAAGATTTCTAGAGGGCGCCCTTTAGAAGTATTTGGAAAACATAGTAAACGGAACATTGTATGGCTTTGTCGTCGAAAAAAGAAGAAACAGACCTTTTTGACCTGCTGAAGGACCTCGCCAAGAATTGGCACATCATGCTTCCCTGTATTATTCTGGCAGGGGCAGTTGGCGTTTTCGTAGCAATGTGGATCAGACCGATTTACCAAGTTGACGCTCTGCTACAGATTGAATCCAAGAACAACAAGGGCGCAGGAATGATGGCTGGCCTCGGGAACCTCTTTGCGACCACCAGCCCCGCCGAAACCGAAATCGAACTTATCAAAAGCCGGCAGATTATAGGCGATGCCGTAGACAAGATGCGGTTGCAGTATATCGCAGAACCCACGAGCAGGTTCAACCGTCTTTTCCACCGCGAAGGACGAATGGAACTCAACCAGTTCGAAGTCCCCTGGGAAAAGCTCCCGGTCGAGGAAGATCAGATGCCATGGACGGCCGTGGCAATGGATGACAGCACGCAATTCGCTCTGTACGACCACCACAACAAAAAAATCGTCGAAGGCATCGTTGGTCAGACATACCGTGTCCCCTATGCTGGCGACACCGTCGTATTCAGCATTTTCAAGATGTATGCCAAAAAGAAGCAGAAATTCAGTTTGACCAAGATGGACCGTCTCACGGCCATTTCCGCATTCAAGAAGGCATTTGACGTCAAGGAAAAAGGCAAAAAGACAGGTATTCTCGAATTCAGCTACCAAGATATCTATCCGGACAGGGCGACAGACATCCTGAACGAAATCGCCACGACCTACTTGCGCCAAAATGTGGAACAGCGCAACGCCGAAGCCCAGAAGACGCTTGAATTCCTGGAAAAGCAGTTGCCCGAAGTCAAGGCGCAGATGGACAGCTCCCTCTTGAAGTTCAACACCTACCGTAACAAAATCGGCTCCATCGACATCAACGCGGAAACAAGAATTATTCTTGAAAACAGGACGAAACTGCAGCAAGACCTCCTGAACCTCCAGCAGAAAAAGAAAGATGCCGTTCGTCTGTTCCAGCCGGAACACCCCACAATCAAGACATTGGAAGAACAGGAAGCGACACTGAAGCATCAACTCGCGCTTAACACGAGCGAGACCAAGAAGCTTCCTGCGACCCAGCAAGAAGTTCTCAAGCTGACCAACGAAGTGGACATGACCAAGATCCTGTACACGACCATGCTCAACAACATTCAGCAGTTGAAGCTGGTCTCTGCAGGTGAAGTCGGATCGGTACGTATCATCGACTATGCCGAAGAAGTCTCGCGACCGGTCAAGCCGAAAAAGACCGTCATTGTCTGCCTTGCCCTTTTCCTCGGCTTCCTAGCGGGAGCTCTCATCGTCGTAATCAAGAACAAGTTCAGCAACGGTGTCCGCGATGCGAACTTCATTGAACGCGAGACCGGGTACAGCATCTACGCGAAGGTGCCCAAAGGCAACCCGAACGGGACGAAGGGGACAAGGCCTCTCGCCGTGGTCGAACCCGACGACGTGGCAGTGGAATCTCTACGAGCCCTCCGCAGTTCTCTCGAATTCAGCATGGAGGAAGGTCACAGCAAGGTCATCGGCATCAGCGGACTTATCCCCGGCGTAGGAAAGAGCTTCATCTCCGTAAACCTTGCCGCCCTGTGCGCCGGACTCGACAAAAAGGTCCTGCTCATCGACGCCGACCTCCGCAAGGGCCGCTTGCACAAGGAATTCGGAATCAAGCGCAACAAGGGTCTTTCCCAGCTTCTGCTCCATAATGCGGAGCTTTCCGACATCATCTACAAGACAGAAGTGGAACATCTCGACGTGATTCCTTGCGGAACCGTCCCAAGCAACCCGTCCGAACTTCTTGGTTCCAAGCACTTCTCCAATACGATTGCAGAGCTAGAAAACCAGTACGACCTCATCATTATCGATACTCCGCCCATCATGCTCGTTACCGACGCAGCCCTCGCCTGCCGAGTCGCTTCGCAGGTCGTGATGGTCATCGAGTACAACAAGCATAGCATTGAAGCCATCCAGGACGGTATGAAGCAGCTGCTCAAGGGCAATACTAGCGCACACGCCTGTTTCGTCATCAACAAGTACGAGCACAGTCATTCCGACGGCTTCGGCTACAAGTACGGGAAATACTAATTAGCAGCAATGAGGCGGTCTATGCTCCGAAACATTCTAAGAAAATCAACCTGCGCATTCCCAATAATTTTCGGAATCGCGGCATCCTTCCTTTTTGAAGCGTGCAGCAATGCAGACTCATTCGATGTTGCTCCCGTGGCGGTGGCCGAAGCTGAAGAAATCGGGCACAATGATGAAACAGATTCCTCTTCAAGCCTCTCTAAAAGTTCAAGTTCAAACAAATCCAGTTCAAGCAAGGCTGGCATATCTAGCTCCAGCAAAAAAGGTTCTAGTTCAAGCAAGGCTGGCTCATCTAGTTCCAACGAAAAGGGTTCCAGTTCAAGCACGCCTGACATATCTAGTTCCAACGAAAAGGGTTCCAGTTCAAGCAAGGCTGGCTCATCTAGTTCCAACGGAAAAAAAGCAGAATCGAGTAGTTCCATATGCGAAAACGCCTCTGCAACCGAGATTTACCAACAACAGGACATTTTCTCAAATAAACCCTTTATATGCAAAAACGGAGAAGCCACGATTGCAACACGAGCCGACTCGTTGAGACTGGACTCCGTCGGAATTTGTCTTTCCAAGCAAGATGGTTTCGTTGGTAAAGGAAGATTCTACGAAAATCTCATGCAGAGGTCATATACTTGCGACGGCACCACCGTTCGCTTAGCAACTTTTTTTGAAGAAAATATGCATTCTGGTTGTACTAATGAAAAAATCGGGACAACGCAAAACGGCAAAATTTGCTCCAATCAAGGGGAATGGCGCGACACAACAAAATCAGAGAAATCGCTTGGGATGCTATGCTACGCAAAAACCGAACCCGAACAGCAACTAGGAGGAATGCTGACTTGCGATCGCAAAGGAAGATGGTCCGTAAAAGATTTAAGTCTTGACTCTGTTGCCGCAAAGGGGGCGAGCAACTATTTGACTGGCACACATTCTTGGGGAACCCAGGTATGGACGATAGGCCAAAAAGACATGGTACTTGATTTTGAAAGCGCAAAAAAATATTGCGAAGATTTAACATGGAATCTGAACGACACGAAATCTGCAGGATTTCATTTAGCAACGGAAGACGATCTCAACAGATTGGTGAATTATCTTACCACAACGACACCTGTCCCGCCGAGAGCAGCAGAAATCTATGAGTCTTGGGAATTTGAAGACAATGAAGAGTGGGAAAGAATTATAGAGCGTCATGAAACCGAGCATAATAATGCAACCAATTTGTACACAAAATATATAACAGCAAGTAATTTTTTCATCGAAGGAGAAAACTTCGGAAATGCAAACTGTACTTATGAACCCATAGACGAGAATAGTGACTCGACGGGATTCGATTGCGCCGTCAAGCAAGGAATCCTTTTATGGATAGATAAAGAACAGCAGCCGATCACGTATGTAATTTACAATAACCCAACATACAACGACGGTGATTTCTTTCATACGCCACCTAAGCAGGCTTCAGAACAATTGAAGTCCACAGCGAAGCTTCCTTTCTTCTGCGTGAACAACAATTATACCGGCAAAGACTAATCACCCCGTACACATCATAGGTTCTTACGCAATTATTTGAACAACATGCCGTCTAAACGAACCATAATATCGTCGTTATTCTGGAAATACCTCGAAAGAATGGGCACACAAATCACACAATTTGTGGTTTCCATCGTACTTGCGCGCATCCTTGCTCCCGACGATTTCGGTTTAGTGGCAATCGTGACCATCTTTATCGCTCTGGCAAACGTATTTGTACAAAGTGGCCTGAACACCGCCCTTATCCAGAAAAAGGATTCCGACGATCTCGACTTTGCCTCCGTTTTTATCGCCAGTTTCTCGCTTGCGGGCGTTCTGTACATCGTACTGTTTTTTACGGCACCCGTCCTTGCCGAATTCTATCATAAAGAGCACCTGACTCCCATCCTCAGGGTTCTTTCCCTATTGCTTTTTCTGGGTTCGATCAACTCCATTCAGCTCGCATACATTTCACGCCACATGATGTTCAAGAAGCTCTTTTTCAGGAGTCTCGGGGCAATCATTCCATCGGGAGCCATCGGCATCGCATGCGCCGCCGGAGGATTGGGCGCTTGGGCCCTTGTCGCCCAGCAGCTGTCGAACATGTCGCTTGCAATCATTATCATGTGGTTTACCGTCCCCTGGCGTCCACAGCTCCAGTTTTCCTTCAACAGGCTCAAAGGGCTGCTTTCATTCGGATGGAAATTGCTGTTGTCGTCCTTGATTGATTCCGGGTATGAAAATTTGCGCGGGCTTCTCATCGGTAAGATGTTCACTCCCGCCGACCTGGCCTTCTACAATCGCGGAGACCATTTCCCGAACATCGTCGTCTGCAACGTAAACTCCACAATCCAATCGGTAATGCTCCCTTCCCTGGCCGCCCATCAAGACGACAAGCCGCAGGTTAAACGGCTCATGAGGCGCGCCATCATCACAAGTTCTTTCTTGATATTGCCCTTGATGACAGGGCTTGCCATCGCCGCAAACCCACTCGTTCTTGTTTTGCTCGGCGAAAAATGGCTCCCCACGGTTCCCTATATTCACGCCTATTGTTTTGTCTACGCTTTCTACCCCATCCACACATCCAATCTTTCCGCCATAAATGCGATGGGGCGCAGCGACATTTTCCTGAAGCTGGAAATTATCAAGAAGGCCTATGGCATTGCCCTGCTCGTCGCGGTTCTGCTGTACTTCAAATCGCCGATCGGCATCGCCTACGGCGTTTGCGTTTCCTCCGTCATCAGTTCGATCGTGAACGCCTTCCCGAACAAGAGACTGGTTCAATACAGCTACCTAGAACAGTTTAAGGACATTTTCCCTTCTGTCTTTTTAACCGCGGTCATGGGCGTTGTTCTATATCTCATTTCACTCGTTGATGCAAGCCCCTATCTGACTCTTGTTTTAGAAGGAATTGTGGGCATTGTCTGCTACATCGGATTGGCAAAAATATTACATTTTGAATGTTTGGATTACTTAATCAAAACCATCAAGGAATTTACGGACAAACATGCCTGACAAGTCTATTACCGTCACGTCCCCATTGCTCCCGTCGCTGGATGATTTCATCCCGATGCTCAAAGACATCTGGGACCGCAAATGGCTCACCAACAACGGCCATTACCACAAGGAACTCGAAAAAGCGCTCGCCGAATACCTGGGCGTCGAATACATCAGCCTTTTCACGAACGGAACGCTTCCGCTCATCACGGCGCTGCAGGCCATGCGCATCACCGGCGAAGTGATTACCACCCCTTATAGCTTTGTCGCAACGACACATTCCATCTGGTGGAACGGACTCAAGCCCGTCTATGTCGACGTCGACGAAAAGACCGGCAACATTGACCCCGAAAAAATCGAGGCGGCCATCACCCCGCACACGACAGCCATCATGCCCGTGCATGTTTACGGCACGCCTTGCAATACCGCCCGTATCCAGGAAATCGCCGACATCTACGGCCTCAAGGTGATCTATGACGCGGCCCACGCCTTTGGCGTTAGGGTGAACGGGGAATCCATCTTGAAGCAGGGCGACATGAGCACGCTCAGTTTCCATGCCACAAAGGTGTACAACACCGTGGAAGGTGGCGCCCTCATTTGCCACGATGCCGCCACCAAGAAGCGCATCGACTACCTGAAAAACTTTGGCTTTGCCGGCGAAACGACCGTCGTCGCCCCCGGCATCAACAGCAAGATGGACGAAATCCGCGCCGCATACGGGCTCTTGAACCTGAAGCAGGTGGACGACGCCATCGCGAAGCGCAAGGCCACCGCCGAACGCTACAGGGCCGCCCTCAAGGACGTTCCCGGCATCCGCATGCTGAAAGATCTCGAAGGAGTCCGTCACAACTACGCCTACTTCCCGATATTTGTCGACGAGAAGGAATACGGCATGAGCCGTGACACCCTGTACGCCACGCTGCAAGAACACGACATCTACGGCAGACGTTACTTCTACCCGCTCATCAGCACGTTCAGCGCCTACAAGGGACTCGAATCGGCTAGGCCGGACAACCTGCCCGTAGCCCATAAACTCGCCGACCAAGTGCTGTGTCTGCCGATGTTTGCCGGGCTCGACAGCGAAAGCACCGACAGGATTATTGACATCGTAGTCAACAAGAAGTAACGCGGACGTTCCAATGGCGAATAAAAAGAACATCCTGGTTTTCCCGTGCGGTTCCGAAATCGCCCTGGAAGTGTACAGGTCCGTCAAGAATTCCACGCACTTCAACCTGATCGGAGCGAGTTCCGTAAACGATCACGGGAAATTCGTCTTCGAGAACTACGTGGACGGGCTTCCCTTCATCACGTCGCCGGACTTCATCCCCGCCATAAAAAAGGTCGTCTCGAAATACAGCATCGACGCCATTTACCCGGCCATGGACGCTGTCATCGAAATTCTGAAAAGGAACGAGAGCGAAATCGGCTGCAAGGTGGTCGCGCCCGACGTGGAGACTACGCAAATTTGCCTTTCCAAGTCGAAAACTTACAAGGTGCTGGAAGGCATCGTCAAGACGCCGAGAACATTTTCTGCGGCAGAACTGCTGCAAATCGGCGAGAGCGCCTTTCCCGTCTTTGCAAAACCCGACATAGGCTACGGCAGCCGCGGTGCAAAGAAAATCACGAGCGCTGAAGACCTCAAGGCACACCTGGAACTGTACCCCTCCTGCATCCTCTCGGAATTCTTGCCAGGCAAGGAATACACCGTCGACTGCTTTACCGCAGGCAACGGGGAAATGCTTTTCGCCGCCGCACGCGAGCGTTGCCGCATCATGAACGGAATCAGCGTCAACACGAAGCCCGTCAAGGAAGACGCGGAAGAATTCGTGGAGTTCGCAAAGAAAATCAATTCGGCCATAAAGTTCAGCGGGGCATGGTTCTACCAGGTCAAGCGCGACGCACAGGGAAAGCTCACGCTCATGGAAGCCGCAAGCCGTTTCGGCGGATCGTCTTCGCTGTTCCGCGCCCAGGGAATCAACTTCGCACTGATGTCGCTGTTCAACGCATTCGGCATCCCCGTTGCAATCCTGCGCAACAACTGCGACGTGGAAATGGACCGCGCGCTAGACAACAAATACAAGCTCGACCTGAAATACAGCGAAGTCTTTGTTGATTTCGACGATTGTATTTACCTGGAAAAGCAGTTCGTGAACGACGCGCTGATGGCCTACCTTTACCGCTGCGTCAACAAGGGAATCAAGGTCACGCTCCTTTCCCGCCACGACGACGTGAAGCTGGGCAAACTGGACGAACTCCTGGACAAGCTCCGCATACGTCAGGTATTCGACAGAATTATCCATCTGGATCCGTCCGAAAAGAAGGTTGACTTTGTCGACAACACCGACGCGATTTTCATCGACGATTCCTTTGCCGAACGCAAGGCCATTGCCGACAAGTTCCATATCCCGGTTTTCAGCCTGGACATGGTGGAGACTCTATAATGGAAGCAACTTTTGACATCAAGCGCGTACAGAACCGCCTGCTGCAAATGGCAAAGACGACTGCCGACATCCTGGAGAAGCACAACATCCCCTACCAGATTGCTTTCGGGACGCTCCTTGGCGCCGTAAGGCACGGTGGATTCATTCCCTGGGATGACGATTTTGACTTTTTGCTGTTCGACGACTCATACGAAAAAGCCACGGAAGTGCTCGCAAAGGAACTCCCAGCCGACCTGATGGTTGAAGACGAGAAGACGGAACCGAAATACTTCCACGCCTGGGCACACGTCAAGGACCTGAAAAGCGAATGCGAGTGCTCCCTCTTCCCGCAAGACGCCGAATACAAGAATCACGGACTGAGTGTCGACCTGTACAAGCTCACCAAGATCAAGGAAAAGGACTTTGCCGCCTACCGTCTGGACCAAGCGATGTCCTACATAGACCGGCGCAAGAAACTCGGCTTCATCACCGAAGAAGATTACGAGAAAAAAAAGGAAATATTCCTGCGCGAGTTCAAGGAACGCGAAGCCAAGGAACAAGCGAACAGTTCCTCGGAAAAAGAAATTCTCGCCTACCCGTTTACCTACGGCAAGCAAGAGCTCAGCGATGTATTCCCGCTGAAAAAATATAAGTTCGAAGGTCTCGAATTCCTAGGACCGAACAACTACCACCCGCTACTAGTCTCGGAATATAAGGACTACATGCAACTCCCGCCCGAAGAAGACAGGAAGCCACACTACACCTCTATCAAATTTTTCTAAGAAGCGTTGAAAATGAAGAATTCCATAATCAAATGCATCCGGCCCATTTACAGATTCATCTTCAGGACCAGGGTCCAGAATAAGCGTCTTATTAAAGAAAACGCCGAGCTGGCTTACCAAGTCAGCTACCTAAAGCACCATTTCGATATCGGACAGATGAAACCCGCATCCGGGTATCTCCGCGAATTCCAGCTTGCCGAGGTCGAATACGCAAGATACCTCCTTGACCTGCTCAAGCCCTACGATATCCAGATGTACCTTGAAGGTGGTGCCCTGCTCGGAGCAAAGCGCCACAAGGGATTCATTCCCTGGGACGACGACATCGACATCGCCATGGCCCGAGCAGATTTCAACAAGCTTCTTCACGTTCTGCAAACCGATCCCAATTTCGTGTGGATAGACACAACGCAGAAATCCGGTTACTACGCCGAATATTACGACAAGAACATTCGCGCGAACGCAAACAAGAACGTTGTTCTCATGACTCCGACTTGTGTACACGTTTTCAACGGCACCTGCCTAAGGGATGCAAAGAACCTCGAATTCTTCCCGAACGATTTCTTGAAAGAAGACGTTACCGAGGAACAATACCTCGCCTTCAGGGACAAGGCCATCGCGTTCATACGGAAACCCCACGCCTGGAAGGAACTTTTCGACTTCTACGAAACCACCTGGGAAGAAAGCGGCATATTCACGCTGGAACACACGTCCCGAATCGTTCCGGGCCTTGGCAACTGGGATTTGACAGAATACGGCTATCACGGATTTAGGCACCACGATGACGTATACCCCACGACCACTATAGTTTTCGAAGGCAAGGAACTCCCCTGCCCGAACAAGGCCGAAGAAATCCTGAACAGGGAATACGGCAAAAGCTGGCGAGACTATCCTAAGGACATCGGTTTCCCGCAAACCCTGCTCGACAGGAACAAGTACTACAAAATGATCGGCGAACCCTTGATCGACTATAAAGAATTCTAAAGCATGACCGAACCAGAACGCATCATCAAATCGGGACTGCTCCCTAGCAACTTTCTCGACGAGGAAGTCCGTTGCGATTATCATATCACAACCCAAATGAAAAAGATTTGGGCCATCGAGCTCGACATACTTGTAGAATTCGACAGGGTGTGCAAGAAACACGGCCTGAAATATTTCCTGATGTGCGGAACGCTTCTCGGCGCCATCCGCCACAAGGGATTCATCCCGTGGGACGACGATATCGACGTTGCCATGCCGCGTGACGACTTCAACAAGCTGAACACGCTGCAAGACGAATTCAGGCATCCCATTTTTCTGCAAACGCCGCTTACCGACAAGGAATTCGGCGGTTCGCACACTTGTATCCGCAACACGAATACGAGTGCCATCAGCCCTATCATCCGATTCCAAAAAATGAACCACGGGCTTTTCATCGACGTTTTCGCGCTGGACCATTTTGTACCGGAAGGTGCCGAAGAGCGCTTTGCCGAAATAAACCAGCTGAACATCGAGAACGGGACGTTCATGCGGTTGACCAACCCGGAACTGAACGAGAAAAACCGCGAGCGCGTAAAAAACTACCACAGGGACCATATCGCGGACTACAAGAGAATCCATGAAATCGCGAGTATGTTCAACGACCGCGAAACAGAAAAACTGGCCATCCTGACATGGACCGCAGAACCCCTAGAACGCAACGTATGGGACGCCAAGGACTTTAGCGATTCCGTAGACGTGGAATTCGAAGGTTTCCGTTTCCCGGCGCCGTCAGGCTTCCGCAATATCCTGACACAGATGTTCGGGAACTACATGGAGTTCCCGCCCGTAGAACAAAGAGGAGCCCAGCACAGTCAATACGTGCTGGACCCCGATACGCCCTATACGGAATTCCTGCGCACCTTCAAGATGGGCTAGCAGGATCCGCTACAGCAATTACTTTTTCGGTGCAAACGGCTCGATAATATTCTTGATGATAAAGTCGGCCGTCTTCTCGATATCCTCGAACGCGACGCGCTTCGGCAGGTCGACGTTGAAAGCCTTCTTTACCTTCGCGACGAGTTCGTCGGTATAGACGAGCGTGCCGTTTTCCACATTTTCGATACCGTCGCAGTAGATAGACTTGCGGTTCGCCGCACGCATGTCATCCATGCTGAAGAGTGCCGTATCGAACGAGACTTCGGCCTTCGCACCATCGATGAGCACCGGGTAGCCACCGATTTCGCCATCGACACCGGGCGCATGCACCTTGGTCACCGTCTTTTCGCGGAGAGCCGTCAAGATGGAATCGATGATATTGAAGTTGCTCGAAGCGTTCATCATGTTGCGCTTCTGATCCACCGGCATCGGGATGGAGCAGGCGGCCAGCACTTCGGCCTGGTCAAACGGCAAATCCTTGCCATCCTTCTTGAAGTTCAAGAGCAGCGTCTGGCCTTCGGCGTGGCCTTCCTTGGAAATCACCACGTCGTGGAAATGGCTTACCGCAAGCGTCACGTCGATATCATTCAGGTTGTCGATGTTGTACTTTTCGGCCATGAAGAACTTCATGCGCGGAATGAGGTGATTCAGGTTGCCGCTACCGAAATCGAAGTACGTCTTGCCGGCGGACTTGAGCCAAGGAATCACCGCGTCGGAATAAGAGGTATTGATGGTCACCGCATTGGAGCCAGCCTTCTCGTAAGCGGCCATGATGTTCTTCGCATAACGGATGGAAAGCGGAGACCAGATGCCGTAAGCGCGCAGGTTGCTCCACGAGATGCTCCCGTACTTGAGGCCCGAATACACGCGGCTGCTGTTCACGATAAAGTCGGGGTTTGCCTTCTTGATTGTCGCGGCGATGCTGTCGACATCGTTCAGGTCGCAGTCACCGAGAATTTCAATCTGGCTGCGCAGTTCACGACGGATTGTCGCTGCCGTGCGGACGATGTTCACGTCCATCTGCATCTTGGCGGCATTGCGGCCCGCGACAACAATTTTCAGCTGCGGGTCACGGAGGCTCACCAAAAAGTCGAGCAGGAACGTACCGACGCTCCCGAGCCCGATAATCATAATCGTAATCGTCTCGTTCTTTTCGACCTTGGACTTGAGCAAGGCAATTTTCTTGTTCAGGATTTCCATATCTTACTCCATAAGTTCGCGGACAATGTTGTAGTCCGCAACGGTGTTACAGTTATACCAGGCATCGAACGTGACCACGTCATATTCTTCACGGGAAAGCTTGTTGAAATACGCCTGAATAATTTCGAGGTTCGTTCCCTGAAGTTGCTTTTCGGTCAGGGAAGCGACAGCCTCGTGCAGCTTTTCTGCCGACTGGAATTTCCACATCTGCGCAGAATTGAATACCGCCAGGAACGGTTCCGGAATCGTGAGCGAAGAATGGTTCGTGTCGTATAGGTAATGCGGACGGCCATCCGTCGATACGTAAAGCGCCACGGCCTTGTTCGAATAGATGGGTTCGCGATTGATCGTGAGCACACTTTTTTCGCTATCGTAAACCGGCTTGAAATTTTCCTTCAAGAAGAACAGGTCGCCTTCTACAAAAGTGACATCGCCCGATTCCTTCACAGCCTCGATGCCCTTGTATAGGCTATAGCCCGAACCATAATCCTTGAAATGCTCGTTATAGACAAGTTCAATCTTGTCGCCGTAGGCCTGGAGGTTTTCCTTCACATATTCTTCGAGAGCAGAATAGAGGTAGCCGCCCACAACGATGTACTTGTCGTATTCACCGCAGTTTTTGATAAGCTGGTTGAGCAGCGCAAACTTCGGGGAATCCTTGTAATAGAGGCACTTCAGGGTTTCCTTTTCGGTATCCCTGTTAAAGCGGGTCGCCGTCCCGGCAACAGTAATAATCAAGTACTTCATCTTTCAATACTCTTCACGCACATTTCGAGGCCTTCGTCAAGCGTAACGACCGGCTTCCAGTGAGTACGCGTACGAATCTTGTCTGTGTTGAGCAGGCGGCGTTCCGGGTCGGACTTGCGATAACCTTCGAACTTGATTTTCACGTCGTCCATGCCCATCTTCTTCGCGATCAGTTTCACCAAGTCCACGATGGAGATTTCTTCTTCGGTCGCGACGTTATAGACGGTACCGTCAAGAGCCTCGGGCGATTCCATGAGTTCCATCACGGCGCGGCAGCTGTCGATATTGTGGAGGAATGTACGCTTGTTGACCTTCGAATTCTCGAGCAACGTGACTTCGGGCTTTTCGAGGAGGTTATTGATGATGTGCGGGATAATGTGGTCAGCAAAACGTTCATGCTTGCTGTATACGTTCGCAAAGCGGATGGAGCAGCCCTTGATCTTGCCCTTGTCCACGGCATCCTTCATGAAGAATTCCGTAAGGAGCTTACCGACAGCATAGCTCGTGCGCTGGCTGTGTTCTGCCGTTGCCATGACCAAGAAGTCCGATTCGCAAACACCGCCGTTAGCGTTCCACGACTGCATGGAATACACTTCGGAGGTAGAGCAGTTGACGTAGGTATCGGCGCCGAGTTCAATGGCCATTTCGAGGAAAGTCTTCATCGAGATGACGTTCGTCTGGAACGTGTGTTCCACTTCGTAGAAATGCTTGGTGTGGACCACTGCAGCGCAGTTGATAAATATCAGGCGACCAGAATACGACCCCTTGAGGCTCTTTACCTTGTCGGCGACAGCGGCCATGTGTTCGGCATTGTTGATGTCGTATTCAAAAAAGATAAAGTCATCGCGATCGACCAAGTCCTTCACCGTATCGATGGAACTGGCAAAGAAGTTATCAAAACCGACAATGATGTTTTCTTCTTTCAGCAGCTGGTGCGAAAGTTCGCTGCCGGTCATGCCGGTAGCACCACTTATGACATACAGATTTTTCTTCATGTTAAGCCTCTGTTTAAATTCCTAAAGTCAGACGATCCTTGTAGAATACATCTACCTCGTCCGTATAAAGTTCTTGTTCCGCCTTGAAGTCGTACGGGACACATACATGCTCGTATTCCGTCGTTTCGGTATCGAGGATCCCGAACTGCGCGCAGGGATTAATGTTGCGCGGCTGCCCGACAGAACCGGGATTGATAAAAACCGTTTTCTTCTTGTTCCTCGTGCTCGGGGAATCCGCCTTGAAAAGCACCTCGAAGTAGTGGCACACATGGGAATGCGCCGTCAGCACGAAATCGTACGGGGCGTATTCTTCGCGAGAGAGTTCCACAGGTGTAAACTTGCCCCAATACGGGTCGCCCAAGATGCCATGCACCAGCAAGAACTTCTTGCCGTCGATTTCCAGGGTGCAGGCACCGTCGCGGTTCATCTTGTTATTGATAAAGTCGATGGATTCCTGCGAAAGGTGCTTTTGCGTATAGTGGAAGATGGCGCGCCCGCGGTCTGTCGCAAAACGGGTCGTATCATTGTCCATGACCGCCTTCTCGTGGTTTCCCCAAATCTTCGCAACAAACTTGTCGTCCATACCGCGAATCATGTCCACGATTTCGTTCGGGCGCATGCCGTAATTGACAAGGTCACCCAGCAGCACGAACTTG
This sequence comes from Fibrobacter sp., assembly GCA_017530965.1. Taxonomy (GTDB): domain Bacteria; phylum Fibrobacterota; class Fibrobacteria; order Fibrobacterales; family Fibrobacteraceae; genus Fibrobacter. The sequence goes on along the minus strand of JAFXLS010000041.1, from coordinate 45,029 downwards.
TCGACATGGCGACGTCCGACTTCTTCGAGCACCGCATTCAATGCCGTCACGTTCGCATGGATGTCCGACAGCAGGGCGAGTCGCATTTTTATTTCCTCAGAAACTCCATGAGTGCGTTCTTGTTCTCGATAGGTGTGGTCGTCGGGCGGCCCAAATCCTTGCGGTTTCCCTTCTTCACCTTGACTTCCAAAAGCACGGGGCCTTCCATGCCCTTAAGCTTTTCGAGCACCGCAGCAAGCGACTCCTTGCTGTCGGCAGTCAGAGCATCACGGTAGCCCACCGCCTTCGCGATGGCCGGCAGGTCAATCTTGAGGCCCACCGTCGGCTGGCCGCCCACGGAGTCGTGTGCGCCGTTGTTGAACACCACGTGGACGTAATTTGCAGGTGACTTGCTCGCGACAATCGCCATGGAACCCATGTGCATGATGGTCGCGCCGTCGCCGTCGAAGCACCAGACCTTGCGGTCGTCCTTCTCCATCGCGATGCCGAGCGCAATCTGCGATGCGTGTCCCATGGAACCAACCGTCAAAAAGTCGCGTTCGTGGCCTTCGCCCTTCTGGGCGCGGTATTCAAAGAGCTCGCGGCTGATCATGCCCGTCGTAGAGACGATGACATCCTTTTCGCCAAGCGCGGCAGCCACCGTCTGGATAGCTTCTTCGCGGCTCATCGTGAGGTCGTTCTTCTCGACACTCTGGAGCTTGTAATCTTCGAAGGTATCCTTCTCGATGACAAGCGCATAGACTTCGCCCGTTTCCTTCATCGTCTTGACGGCCTTCGCAATCTGCTTCGCGGCCTTGTCCTCTTCCTTGCAGAGCACGTCGAAGTTTACGCCCATCGTGTTGAGGATGCCGGTCGTCACCTTGCCCTGCTTCACATGCTGCGGTTCGTCGTGAACGCCGGGGCGGCCACGCCAGCCAATGAGGAGCAGCACGGGAATGTTGTAGACATCCTTGTCGGTGAGCGATGCAAGCGGGTTGATGATGTTGCCTTCGCCCGAGTTCTGCATGTACACGACACCGATGTTGCCCGTAGCCAGGTGGTAACCTGCGGCAAGCCCGATGGCGGCGCCTTCGTTCGCGGCAATCACATTATGCCTTGCATCCTTGTTGTCGGCGATATAGGCGCAGATGTTCTTGAGCAATGAATCGGGAACTCCGGCAAAAAAGTCAATACCGTAGGAACCGAGCGTGTCGATAAAAAACTTCGGACTGATCATGATTACTTCTTCATCGTTCCGGGAATGAGGTTCAAAATCTGCTTGATAGGCATGCAGTAGTCGTTGGAAGCCTCGAGGCTACGGCTGTGCGTAAGGATGGACTCAGCACATTTCACCATCGCCGGGTATGCGGACCTCAGCATGTGGTTTGCATAGATGACCACGTTGATGCCCCAGGTCGCCAGTTCCTCTTCGGTAAACTGGTTGTAGGTCGTAGGCACGGCGACAATCGGAGTGTGCGCATCCTTTTCGCGGAAGCGCTTGCAGAATTCCTTGATGTCCTCGCCGCTCTTGTCCTTGGAATGGATCATGATGCCGTCGGTACCGGCAGCCACGTAGGCGTGGCAGCGTTCCAGCGCATCGTCCACGGACTTGCCCGCGATCAGCGATTCGCAACGCGAAATCACCATGAAGTCGTTCGTGACCTGGGCATCCTTGCCCGCACGGATCTTGGTGCAGAACCCCTCGATGGTATCCTGCGTCTGGATGGCGTCCGTCCCGAACAGGGAGTTCTGCTTGAGGCCCACCTTATCCTCGATGATGACCGCGGAAATGCCGAGGCGTTCCAGCGTGCGGACCGTGAAACCGAAATGTTCCACCTTTCCGCCCGTGTCGCCGTCGAAGATGACCGGCTTGGTCGTGACTTCGAGCGTATCGTTCAGGTCGTGCAGGCGGGTCGTGAGGTCCACCGCCTCGATATCCGGCTTGCCCTTGCTCGTGGAATCCGTCAGGGACGAAGACCACATGCCGTCGAACTCGCGGACGCAACCGTTTATCTCGACACTCGTGTGTTCGGCAATAAGGCCGGTAAGGCCGTTGTGCGATTCCAGGATACGGACAATCGGCTTTGCCGCAATCAGGCGGCGCAACGAAGATAGTCTCGCCTGCGGAGTCGTGCCCAGCGATTCCATTTCCTTCTTGAGGCCGGTCGAGGTAATGCCCTGCGTATAGGGAATTTCAATCACCTTGCCGCCCAGGGATTCCATGACCTTGAACACTTCGTCACGGATATACTTGTCCGGGCCGTGGAGCCAGTCGTCACCGTGGATGATGTAGTCCGGCTTGTACTTTTTCAGGTTCTCGACATAGCTCCATTCATCTTGCGGAACGACCTTCGACACGCCCTTGATGTTCTCGATTACGTTCTTGCGCTGTTCGTAGTTCAGGTACGGGAGACGCTTGTGCGTCGCGATTGCCTTGTCCGTAAAGAGCCCGATCATCACGTCGCCATACTTGGCGCCCTCGTTGATGATATTGATGAGCCCCGGATGCATGATGTCCCCGATCATTCCTAGATAAACAGTCTTTGCCATACTAAACCCTTATGAGAAAATACGTTTACCAAATTTAGAAATAAAAACTGACTCACACACCTTTTTAAAGGGAAAAATAACATTATCGCACATACAACCATTTTTTCAACATTAGAGAATAAATCTAAATTTGCACTTGTTATAGGCAAGTATTCCCCCAATGGAACCATCTCGCATGATACTCCGAACCCAAGAAGAAATTACTTCCAAATGGTCTGCTACAGCGGAACCACTTGTTGCAATCCGATGCACCGCATTCAATCATGAAAAATACATAGCAGAATGTTTAAACGGTTTTCTAGCGCAGGAAACAACCTTTCCATTTGAAGTTATAGTCCATGAAGACGCATCCACAGACAATACAGCAAATATTATTCGTGAATACGAAGCAAAATACCCCAAAATAATCAAACCCATATACGAGACGACAAACCAATATTCAAAACAAGACGGTTCGTTCACTCGGATTATAAATTCCCATCTCAAGCGCAAGTACATAGCCATGTGCGAGGGAGACGACTACTGGACCGATCCGCTAAAATTGCAAAAACAAGTCACCTTTCTTGAAAGTCACCCTGACTACGGCATGTGCTACGGGATCGTAAGGCAATACAATCAGGCAAAGAAGGCTTTCTTTACCAATCGAGGCACCGACTTCGTCTCCTTCGAGAACTATCTGAAGACACGAAATAACATCCCAACACTATCCACGTGCTATAGGCGGGATTTATATCTACAGTTCAAAAGTGACGAAACTATAGCACAGCAAAGCTGGCCTATGGGCGACCTCCCCATGTGGCTATGGTTTACATACAATTCGAAGGTGAAATTCTTCCCGGAAATATTCGGAGTTTACCGAGTTCTCAGCAACTCAGCAGCCCATTCTAGCAACATCGAAAAACAGGTGAATTTTTACAGAGCCGGCTATGAATGCGCAAACTTCTTCTCGATGCATTACCTGGGCAAGAAACTCCCTCCATACGAAGATCACCATGACCGAGCTAGGCTATATTCCACCAAGGCCCATGACCGCAAGAAGGCTTACAAAGAATACAAGCTCATCCCCCACAAAAGCCGCAAATATAAAATTCTCACGGCACTCCATTCCAACCCCGTCACCTACCTACTGCTCCGAATATACTACTCCGTAAAATACAAACAATAAAAAAAGCGCCGTCTGGCGCTTTTTTACTATTCCTGCTGCATCTCTGATTCTGCAACGGGAACAACCTCTGTCGCAGTATCATGTTCTTTTTGTTCTTCATGCCCCAAACGCATTCTTTCAACACATCCAACATACAATCCCGTAAACAAGAAACAGAATGCAGTATTGTTACCAATCAATCCAGACATCGTCAAAAAAAGTATTATGGACATCGGCATGATTTCCAAAGTCATCTTTCGGTTTTCAAATAAAGCGTTGTTCTTTCGCAGATACAGGAAAGCTACTAACCAAAAGAGGTAGAAAGTCAGCACCCCCAGAAGTCCTCTATCAATGAGGTAGATAAAAATCACTGACTCCAATCCCCCGATGAATTCATCATCCTCATTGAACCGCACGCCTTCATCCTTAATTTGATGCGCAGTGTAATTACTTCCATTCCCCCAAATAGGCGACTCCTGAATCTTCTGGAAAGAAAAGGCCAACTGAGTCATGCGTAGCATTATCGAAGAACCATCCTTCGTGTCCATAAGATGCTCCACCGTATAATTCACCATGTACGATGCACTAAAGACAAGTATGCCAACAAAAAGAATCTTCATCAAGATTCCCTTAGTCTTCATATAGGAATAAAGCAAGGCAACGGAAACGCAGGCAAGCGACGTTCTAGACCCACATAAAACAACATTCATTCCCAACAGGACAAGAATACAGATATTTTTCAAGTAATACATCGACTTACTCTGATAAGTATTCCAGTAAAAAATGAACAGAATCATCAATAGATTACCTAGCGTAGTCGGATGCTTTGTCGTTATAATCGTCCTTATGCGCCACCCTTCACTAGCGTTAATACTGCCATTCAGGTTATACCAGCCATCGTGTGCAGGGAAAGCCAGATTTATGACTTTATACAGGATATTGGTATTTGTAGCAGCCTCATAAAGACCATATATGCACATCAGGAAAATAAACCAATAAATAGACTTCGAGACTTCGTCCAATGTTAATTTTTCAGAAGCGATAACGGCTGCAATAAAGTAGCAATAAAGATCAACCATATCCCTTATTGCATAGTAGGCATTCATTCCGCTAAAATTGAACACCGTTGTCACAACATAGCTCGCTGCAATAAATATCAGGAAATATTTCATGGGACCATCAAAAATAGCCCGTTTGAAGTCTTGCGTATTCATCAAAATTTGCTTGCCAATAAAGGCGTACAGCAAAACAATCTGTCCCGACAGTGACGGACTGTCATTAAACAGCGCACAACAAGGAAAAAGTATCGTCCCCAAAAGTAACACAATAAACCCCTTGGCAGTATTACCCACAAAGATTGTCGCCAAAAAGCCAAAATAGGTTAAAAGTACTATTGCGGACATTATTTAAATCAACAAATTACTTCTTCAATTTTACAAAAAGACGTACCGGGAAATGATCCGAATAGTAGCGAGGTTTGCCCGATTTCCAATAGAAATTGTTCAAGACGCCATACCGCATCACTTCGACCATTTCGTTTACAAATACGAAATCTATAATTTTACGAGGTTCCTTGTCCGTATCAAAAGCATTGAATGTACCTCCAGAGGAAAACTTCTTATGGGCAGCACCGTACGAATCCTTCACAAAACCACTATTATTCACTAAGTTGTACACTTCACTATCCTTTTCCGAATTAAAGTCACCCATCAAAAAAACGGGGACTTTGCTGTGATAAGCAAGGGAATCTAGAATAAGTTTAGCCCCGTTTATCCGAGCGTTCCTACCAATATGGTCCAGATGGGTATTGTACACAGCAAAAGTAATCCCAGAGTCTTTTTCTCGAAACAAAGCCCACGTGCAAACGCGCTTGCTGTCGGTATCCCAGCCCATGCTGGGTTTGTTCGGCGTTTCGGAAAGCCAGAACGTGCGTGAATCCACCAAGTCCAGCTTTTCGTGCTTGTAGAAAATGGGGTTGTAGTTACCGCTCTTCTTGCCGTCACGCGATGCCTTACCCACATAGTGGTACTGCGGCATCCTGTTGAGCATAGAGTCTATCTGGATAAGGGTCGCCTCCTGCATCCCGATTACATCGTTGTCCATCATCTCGATGAACTCTACCGTATAGGGGACGCGCTCGTTCCATTCTTCCACCTGATAGACGCGCTTCACCTCGATAGTCTTGATATTCCACGAGGCAATGGACAGGCCTTCCGCAAAAGCGGAATGCACCAACGCAATAGCAAGCAGAGAAAGAACCGAAACGAAACGAATCATTTTTCGAACGACGACTTTTCGGGGAACACAGTCTCAAAGGCATCAATCAAGTTTTTCTTCACCTGATTAAACACGTCTTCCACGTCACATTCCTCAGTATCTTGCAGGCAAACCATATTGCACGATTGATTCCTGATGGCTTCAAAAGCGGAGCTACACACCCCCAGGTCATATTTTTTTCCCAACTTTTTCAGAGATGTCGGATAAAAATTCCCGTCCGCCAGATCCCAATACCGGAACAAGTATTGCGACACGTCAGTAATAGTCCTAAACCGGCTCCCCAGCGTCTGTTCCATAATTTCCGTTTCCTTACTCCACACTTCTTCATAAGTCTTCTTTAGCATGGGTACAGGGAGATGCGCATTGCCGAAACCAATAAACGCAGAGTGCCTGGAATAAAGGAAATTCATCAAAGCCGTTTTAAGCCCGACCCTGTTCGGCATAAACCACTTTTTCCAATTTTTGCGAATCTGGAGTCTGCTATCAAAATGCCTGTTGATTATGGTAACAGAATTGGCAATAAGATGGGTCATGATCGAATTCGCAAGAACCCCTTGAGGTACGATTGGATGCAGGGCAGCATATTGCACCGGCAAACCATCCTTATAAAAGAAAGATGGCTTTACCGGTTTAAGCAGGAACATATCGTCATTAAAGAAAACAAACTTTTCCGAAATTCCTTTAATCCTATGCAAGCCAATTTCAATCGGGTTCGCATTAAAAACCGGCAACTTCTCAGCGGGAATATAATCCGAGTGATTGACACAATTCAACTTGGAGCATTCCGTATTCAGCCACTCAGGTTTCTGTCCGCACGTTACAAAATGAACCTTACGAACCCAGGGAGCACACTTTTCGATAGAACGGAACCAGTAGGGCATAACGCCCCAATCCCGATAGCGATTGGCACTGATGTCGACTTTTTTCCCTGTAGCAAGGTACTGGTACTTGGCCTTTTCCTCCTGCCACTTCTTGTCGCCACCATCAACCCAAAGGACAACAAAATCTATCGGTTCCACAACTAATCGCCCCATGCCGTCGACTCTTAAATGAGCCCCTTCAACTTATTCTTGAGTACCACCAGACGATGGCGATTATCTTCCCCGATAATACGTGTACCGATCTGCATCAGTTTTTTCTTGAGCTTGTCCTTCTTGCTCTTCCACATATTGTCGTAGTGGTGTATCCCCACCGTATTCTCAGTCACATTCAAGACACCCGTAAAGCAATTGAGCGGGCTAAAGACTTCCTCGGGGTAAACGACAATTTCACCGCCCAGCACCTGCTTCTCGCTGGACCAGGAATAATTGTACTTCCTTTCCAGGTAGGCCTGCGCCTTCTTTGAATTGGGTACGATATCCATCTTTCCCGTAGAATCAATAAAGTCCACATTCTCGTACTCATCCAGCATTTCCTTTATCCAGGCGGCCTTGGGCTTAACCGCAATCATCGCCATGCAAATGGAATGCTTACTTTCCGAAGACACAAACCCATCATGTTCCAGGTACGGGTCCAGCGGCTTCAAGAGTTCGTAATCAGAATCCAAATAGATTCCGCCATAATTATAGAGGGCATACAGGCGGATGTAATCTGCCGCGAACGCCCATTTTCTCTGCTGTACAGCCTGTTCCACCCACTTCACGGAATGAATGTCGAACTTTTTCATGTCCCACAGCATAAGTTCGTAATCCGGGCAGAACTTTTTCCAACTATCGATACATTCCTGCACCAAGGGGGGATACGCAGATCCGGAAAGCCAGCAATAGTGAATGATTTTCGGTACTTTTTGAGTCATCTTGGGTATCCCCTATAGTTTAATCTCGTAAATTCCGCGGCGTCCCTCGTGTACGGAGTCAATGCAGACGCGGTCACCCGTACGGTTCCATCTCGGGTGCAGGTCGCAACGGCAATCGTTGTCGTAGCGGAACGGAGAGAACACGCGGGCAACGCGCTGGCTCGTTCCATGTTCGCCGCCTTCTTCCTTGCACACGTACACAGAGGCAATCCTCTTGCGGTTCGGGTACGTATCCGTAATGATGAGACTACAGTCCGGAGAATAACTGCAATGACCATCCGTATTCAGATTCGGCCAAAACATGCGGTATTCGCGGGTCTTGTCCTTCATCAGGTAATAGTGATTGCCCGTCTCCTTCTTCCTCAGGAACGAAAGAATCTCGCCGTCGTTTTTCCAGTAGCAGTGCGACACAAACACGTCGTCGCTCAGGTTGTACATTTCCGTACAGTCCATATTGACGGTCACCAAGCGCGTGTGCTTGTGCCCCTTCTGGAACCAGCGGTGCAGCACCATAAAGCGTTTGCCGTTCGGGCTTATCATCAGGTGGTTCACCTTGTGGCTCGCCCCTTCCATCGAGGAGTCGGGTTCAAAGGCGGCAAAGTCCGTATACTTCAGCAGGTCCGTCACCGCACCGGATTCCACATCGATTTTCCAGATGCACGTTTCATCCGGGCAATTGACCTTCGCAAAGGCATCGGGCAGATTGGAATAGCCGTATCCCGGGCGCATGCGGTGCAGGCGCGAAAAGTCAAGGCTCAGCGCGACTTTGCCATCGCGGGAAATGTCGTAGACGGGCATCGGGAGAGTACGTTCTTCCCTGCGGTTCTTCACGTCGTAAATAACAGAGCAGTAGCGCCCGTCGCGAAAATCATTGTAGATGATGCGGCTTGCAAAATCAGGTCCCATCCACTGCGCCATGCAGCCCTGCTGCACGTTCCAGGAGTGAGTCTTCGCAATCTCTATCGCCTTGTTCCCATCCTGCGTATCGATAAGGACTAGCGTCCCCTCTTCCTTCGGGGCAACGCTCTTGTAGGCCTGCCTTACCTTGAGGGCAATGAGGTAGCGGTTGTCGGCATCCCACGGGGACTTGTCATAGTAGCCGTAATAGTACTCGTAGCCGTCATCGGGTGTCAGTCGAGCAAGTTCCCCTTCGACCTTGAATTTTTCCTTGGAAACAATATAACTTAGAACCTGATAAACCCTCTTGGCAGAGCGCTTCACTATGGGGAAACTTTCCAGCATCTGCTTTCCGAAGTTCTCTAACTCGACAAAGCCCATTCGAAACCTTTCTACTTGTACCAGTTTTCTTGTATAAAGTTATCTACCAGATTAACAATCGACATAGGATCCTTATTGACCCACGGAACAAGCTTTGCTTGACCGGAATAAATTCGATTAAAGCAATCGCCTAAATCATCCAACTCCGGATGAGCCATGATTATATAATGGCAACCCGCAAAAGCCTCATTACACTGCACCTGGTGATCATTAATATGTTCCTTATACTTGCGCAGTCTAGAAACACCAATTACCTTTTTTTGGGCCTTCAAAGCTTTAACTATAGATCCTGAGGCTCCATGACAAACAACAATGTTAGCTTCCGCAATTTTCTGATCAAATTCTTCTGGGGAAAGGTAATTCACAAATTCATAATGCATCGGTTTGTAATTCGACAAACCAATTTGGGCAAAAACGGGTTCTTTCAAAACACCCGCTTCACACAATTCATCCAATTTCCTAAACAATCGATCAAAAGGGTAAAACCTTGATCCGACGGTAACGAAAATCAATAGAGACACCCCCCATATATGGCCTTTTTAAAATACTTCTTCTGTTTTTCCCACTGTACAACAAATAAATCGCTGTGTTTTTCCATCATACGGCCAGCAACAGTAGGCATATCAGCACGACCATAAGTTTCTATAAAAATAAATTTCTTTTTAAAAATAATCGACAACAAATAGAACGGATACGCAATCATCGTTCCTGTAGTAATTACAAAATCAGGTTTTTCTTTAAACCAAACGTAAAGAGCCTTGATTACATTTATTGCCATTCTAAATGGCATAAAGAAATCCCTTAAATCAGTTTGAAACATCAAATATTTCGCCAAAGGAGCTTTAAACGGAGTTTTTTCCGTCACAAAGAACCCCTGATACTTATCAATCAGCGGCTTAAACCGAGCAATCTGCTCCCAATGTCCTCCTGACGAAGCAACAAAACAAAGGCGAGGCGGACGTTTTGATTTATTAGAACTCATAGATTTTCCCACACAAAATAACCGATAACTAACATAAACGGCTACTCCGCTTTCCCCTTACCAATGCTTGACACTTCGAAACCGATCTTCTTCAGAGCGTCTGCATCCAGGATATTGCGGCCGTCGAATACGAAGGCAGGCTTGGCCATGCCCTTGTAAATGCGGTTCCAATCCAATTCTGCAAAGCACTTCCATTCGGTACAAACCACCACGGCATGAGCGCCTTCGGCAGCCTTGTACGGATCCTCCTCGAACTGAACCTGGTCAAGCACGTCCTTCAAATCGCGCTTGGCATCAGGAATAGCCTTCGGATCGGTAACGACCGGCAGTGCATGTTCGGCGAGCAAGTCACGCACAACAAGGTTTGCAGGGCTTTCGCGAGTGTCGCCGGTATTTGCCTTGAAGGCGAAACCGAACACGGCAATCTTCTTGCTTGCAATTGTGTTGAACATGGTTTCGAGCATGCGATCCACCACACGGTGAGTCTGCCATTCATTGATTTTCACCACCGATTCCCAGTAAGCGGCCACTTCAGGCAGTCCATAGTAGCCACACAGGTACACGAGGTTCAAAATATCTTTCTTGAAGCAGGAACCGCCAAAGCCGATAGAGGCCTTGAGGAACTTGGGACCGATACGGCGGTCCTTGCCCATGACGTAGGCAACTTCGTCTACATCGGCGCCAGTCTTTTCGCAAAGGGCGCTAATCGAGTTAATAGAACTGATTCGCTGAGCCAAGAAGGCATTCGCAGTAAGCTTGGTGAGTTCGGAACTCCAAAGATTCGTCGTCAAAATGCGGTCGCGGGGCACCCAGTGGGCATACACGTCCACCAGCTTCTGACAGGCTGCAAGGCCCGATTCCGTCTGATGGGAACCAATAAGTACGCGGTCCGGTTCAAAAAGGTCGTTAATGGCGGTACCTTCGGCCAGGAATTCCGGGTTAGAAAGCACCTCGAAGTGCAGGCCCTTGTCGTTAGAGTTCAAGATTCGTTCCATGGCGGCAGCGGTACGCACCGGGAGCGTGGACTTTTCCACGATAATCTTGCCTTCATCGGCAATTTCCAGGATGTTGCGGGCGGTCTTTTCCCAGTACTGCAAGTCAGAAGCCTTACCGGCGCCGTGGCCAAACGTCTTGGTCGGGGTATTCACAGAAACAAAGATAATGTCCGCTTCTTTAATGGCTGCCGGAATATCGGTGCTGAAGAAGAGGTTACGGCCACGGGCGCGTTTCACCACGTCGTCGAGGCCGGGTTCAAAAATCGGGAGGTTGTCGCTGTTCCAAGCGTCAATACGGGCCTGGTTGATATCGACCACGGTCACTTTCACATCGGGGCACTTATCGGCAATAACGGTCATAGTGGGGCCACCGACATAGCCCGCGCCAATGCAAAGAATCTTGGTATTGTAACTCATAGTGTGCCCAAATTTAGAAAAATACCGAATTTCTGACCTAGATTATAACTAAAGAAAACCCAGAAGTGCACTTTCGTAAGATATATGTCACTACTTTCCGTTCACGGGACGTTCGCTATACAGACCGCAAAGCCTCAATGTAAATTAAAATTGTGATTAGGCTTTGCTCTCGCAACCACACCTCGTTAATACGAGGTGTTTGTTGCTCACACAGACCGCAAAACTTAACGTAAATTTGAATTAAAGAAACTCACTTGAAAATGGCGGTCAAACGCTCCGTTTCGCCCGGATTCACAAAACGGGTCTGTTCCATCACGCCGTCGCTCCAGCCCGCCCAAATGCCACCGGCAGTCGGTTCTGCCGAAATCTGCACCGGGGTGCCTTCAAAGAAATTCACCGTCAGCGGGTACGAATCTATTTTCAGTCCGTGAACATTTATTACACCCGGTCCGCTTACCGAAAGTGACAACGCAATCAGGCTCCCCAGCTCAAAATACTCTCGCAGTTCATCGTATACAACTCCCGGGCGTTCCTGCGCAAAAACCTTAATTTCCTCAAGCTGCCGATTCATCTTCGAAGAACTCAACTTCCACCGCTTTTGATCCCGCGGAATTTCCGAATTGATTTCAGACATCATGCGTTCAATGCGGGCAAGCACGCGCGCACTCGAAAAATTCATTTGCAACAGTACCGCCATACGGTTCACAAAAGCCGTGCGGAATCCCGAATTTTCGAGCAAACGCCTAAAAAGCAATGTGTATTCAGGGCCATTCGGCCAGGATTCACCATCTTCTGCCGCAGCGAATTCAAAGATATTGTTCTTGTATGCACTGTAGCCATTCCCCATCCCAAAATCCATATCGTACAGGAACCATTTCCACTTCGTTTTCGGATTAGAAGAACGCCACTTTTTCAGGTTATTGCCCGGCCAGTCGCGATTATTCGCATAGATTTCAGTCTGCATGTAATTGATGAAATTGTCAATATCAATCTGCGATTCAACATAGGCATAATTTTCTCCAATATCCAAGTGGTTCGATTCCAACCAATCCATCAGCGCCACGTAATCAACGGCAGTCCCCGCCGACACAGAATTATCCGCCTTGAGTAAGTCAATGTCATCGGGATTTAGCCCATAATGCGTTTCAAAATAATATTCGGTCGAGCGTTCACGAATGCTATGAATGCCATAATATTCGCCGTTATAGTACACCACCGCAAATCGCCCACGCTGGTAATCTACCCCCAAGCCTTCGCTAATGGAACTTGCAAGGCGATCACGAATGTAGTCGTTTCCGAAATTGCTTCCGTTATTGCGCAAAATAAAGACTTTGAACTTGTTCAGTTCCGGGAATTCAGGGAATAGACTGTAATTCAATCGTTTATCGCCATACTTTTCGCGGAAAGTAATCGCCACCGATTTCTTCGCGTTCTGGCGGCTGTAATTGCCAAAAATCTTGAGACCCGCACTTTTCGCAAACGCAGGCGCATTCATCCCCGGCTCCATCAGTTCTACCTTTACCGGAATTTCTTTATCGAGCCAGTAATTCGCACCGTAATGAGGTTCCTTGCTCTGTGCAAAATTACCTTCCATATAGATGCCGGAATCTGGATGAAAAAGCGAATTCGGATCCGCAGTCAAAAACACCGCCGGAACAGTCGGTGCCGATTCAAAAACGTATGTACGCACCAGTTCTTCGCCCGGGAGCATTCCCGCATCGAAAGCGGCGCAACGAATCGTCGTTGTCGATTTAATCGTCAACTCTGTTGCGGTCGCAGACTCCGCCGTAGGCGCCAAGCCTCCTTTTTCGCAACGCACATTCGCATCTTTAGAAAAAGCAATCACAAAAGGAGCCGCATAAAAACCGGATGGAGGAATTTCAGCCAAAGTATCTACCGCCGGCGAACGCGACTTCACCACCGTCTGTACCGGTGAACCATAAGGAGAAGCATCTCCAAAGCCAAAGCCCGTCGTGCCATCGGCAAGGGTCCCGAAATTCCAGGTCTTTCCGACAGGGATTTCGGGGTACGCGACGGAATCCACAATCGCCGTGTCGGCATTCACCAGATACAGGCGCCCGCCCGACTGCGGAATCTTGAAACCTGCATGGGGTTCATGGCCTCGGTTACGGGCAATGTAGCTGAATACCTTCACCGAGACTTCTTGGGATTCATTTGCCTCGGGGCTCATGCGCGTACCATAAATATTCTTAAGATCCGGGAACGTTTTTCCGGTTGGAATCGCCGTACGATACACCGTGGAGGAATCCCCTGTCCCCGTGAAGACGATTTCGTAGCCTTTCCAGTCATCCATATCCGGCTGCGTGAGTCTGAAAGACACCTTGCGATCCTTGGTAATGTATGCCCGCATCAAGATTTCATTCGCCGCTGAAATATCAAGCACATCACTCGGGTCGCTACTTCCGGTTCCCACAAAAACGGCAATTGAAGACCAGCCCAGATCTTCATTTTCAGCCAAACGCATCACGGCGCCAAAACGTTTTTCGTTATTTTCCTTAAAACAATTTTTCTTTTGCCCCTCCAAGGGGTCAGCATAGCTATAACCTGGCGGATCACTTTGGGAATCGGTCCATGTCCAGCAACCAGGTCCAATCATGTCAAGAGAATCGTGCGGCAACACGTAATCAGGGTAATTCTTGCCCGACATGAACACCAGCAGGAACGCATTCGGTGCAAGTTTCACGCTTCCGAATTTCCACTTGAACGGATCCGTCTTTGAATCAGTCAAATACATTCCCGACAAATCTACCGTATCGGCCGAGGTATTGAAAAGCTCCACCCAGCCCGCATCGCCACCCTCGTGGTCTTCGTAAACGATATTGATCGGATCGACCTCGGTAAACATGACCGAGCCACCCACAAAAGGAAGTTTCGTGGCATCAGAAGAGCCCTCCAAAGAGCTATCTATGGGCACCAAATTATCTTCAGAAATCTCTTCTATCTTCGTAGAATGGCTATTGGAATCGGAGCATGCAGAAAAAGCCAATGCCAGCAGCATCAAAAGACAAGAAATCGCAAAACGCCAAAACACCATGTATTGAATATATACTAAAAGGCCGGCAATCGGCGAATAGTAAGATTTTCTTAAACCGGTTTCTTATTCTTTCTTCTGGGGCGGCGCACAATAAAGAGGCAGGCACCAATCAACACCAGCGCCACCGATATGGCCTTGCCCACAGGGAACGCCTCGGAAAACACCAAGGCTCCGGCAAGAGTCGGCACCGCAGCGCCAACCGCCGCACTGAACGGGATAATGAACAGGGCTCGGCCACGGGAGAACGATACCTGGGAATACAGGAATGCGATGCTGTAAGTAGCGATATAACCGAGGGTTCTGAAATCCATCAAAAGGTTCGCCACCGAAGAAATTTCAATATGGTCCAAGTCAAAATCCATGGTAAGGCTCTTGTAGAACGCCGCAGAAAGTCCAAAGCCCACGCCCATAATCAGGGAATCCACCATTTCGCGGTCCTTGACCCACAAGTGGGCAATCAGCGTCACCGCGCTGAGTCCGCCAGCATAGGCCCAAAGCATGCCAATATTCTGCACCGCGGTAGATTCACCCAAGTTTTCGACGGAGTACAAAAGGCCCGCCACCACAAAGCAAATGGCAATCACGATACGCTTGGTCAAAGCCTCTTTCAAAATGCAAAAACCCATCAGGGCCGTCAGTACCGGATTCAAAACCATCATGGGCTGCACCTGGCTCAAATCGTAACGGGCCATGGCAATGTAGTAACCGAGGGTCGCAAGGCCAGAACAGCAAATTCCCAGCCACCAGAACTTATTGGTAATAACGCCCTTAAAGAATTCCCAGGGTTTCGAAGTTCCGCCCGTACGCTTGCCAACAGTAGACACCCCCGATTTCTCGAGAATGTTTCCGCAGGCAAAAAGGAACGCCGGACCGATTGTAAGCAGCAAGAAAAGCATTCGCTAAATACCGTCGTAAATTTCCTGGTAAATCCAATAATTTCCCATGACGCGCTTCACGTAGTCGCGGGTTTCCCAGTAGCTGATATCTTCGGCGCGAATGTCCCAAGACTTGCCTTCGCCAGCGGCCTGCCAGCGTTTTGTGGGCTTGGGGCCAGCATTGTAATTGCCCAGCACATACATGTAGTCATCGTTGTATTCAGCCTTCAAGTCCACCAGGTAACGAATGCCCAGGCGAATGTTCATGTAGGCGTTGAACAACTGACGGGGCTCGAAATTCGGAATGCTTTCCTTTTCGGCAAGCATCTTGCCCGTAGCAGGCATAACCTGCAACAAGCCGCAAGCACCTGCCGGCGACATGATTTCAAAGTTAAAGATGGATTCCTGACGCATCACGCTGTACACAAAGAACGGATCGATGCGCTCGCCAGAATGATACTTCACCTGATTCATGTACGGAATCGGGAACAGGTAATGCAACACGTCGATGGGCGGCGCCATCAGGCGGCGTCGATCGATGTTGTTCTGGAACTGACGGGCCAGGCGATACCCGGCAGCGGTTTCGCCCATCTCGTAAAAAAGCTTGCCGTATTCATACAAGAAATCCAGACGCTTCGCATTCTTCTTGCGGGCTTCGTCATAAAGGGCAAAAGCCTGATAACTAAAGCCGTACTGGAACAGCGTGCGGATGCGGTTATAACGTTCCGGATTGTAAGTTGTGTCGGGTTTGCCCATCTTCTGCGAGGCACGCACCCAGGCAAGGGTCTGCTCCGGAGCCATGCGCACGCCATGAGCATAAGGCACATCCTTCTCGTCCATTAACTTGTAGTCCACCAGTTTCATGCGGCTACGGTGGGCGTAATAAGCCAGCGGAAAATCGCGAATGCAATCAAGGTAGGCTTCACGAGCCAAGGAATCCTTCCCGACTTTCATGTAAGCATCGCCCAAGAACATACGGGCACCGCTGCCGCTCCACAAGAAGGGTTCCTTGGTAGCCTCGATCAACGCCGGAATGGCCTCGTTCCACTTTTCCTGTTTGAAGTACACAAAGCCGATACGGAACTTGGCCCACTGACGTTTCACGTTGTTTTTAAAGCGCTTGTGCGAAAGAGTCTTATAGCAGACAATGGCACTATCGTACTGTTCCTTCTGTTCGTACTCAAAGCCCTTCACCCACAAGTTGTTGGCATTTTCCTTGCTGAACTGGCTCGCATCCTGCAAGGCGACATCCATCTTGCGGATTTCCTTTTCATAGCGGCCAGCGTTGTTGCGGTACAGGCGCAGAATCGACTGCATCCACAAGGGGCGGGCTTCTACGGAATCCAGCAAGAACTTGAACTGCTTAATAGATTCTTCATCGCGCTTGAGCGTACGCAAAGTCACGGCACGCTTTTCCCACAAGGCAATACGGGTCGCCATATCCAGGGAACTGGGCGCAAGCTTTTTCTGCAGGGAATCTTCTGGCGGCGGGAGCGCAGCTTCCGGCGAAAGAGACACCAGCATCGAGTCCAGAATCCTGATAGAATCCAGCAGCGTCAGGCATTCGCTGGCGTTATCCTTGGCACAAGCCATCTTGGCGTAGGCAACCTTTTCTTCCAAGGTTTCAGGGGCGCCACGAACCTTACGGAGCCTGCGAATGGCGGCAAAGGCAGAATCCTTATATACCGAAGCACTGGTCAGCAGCTTCAGGTATATGCGCTTGGCATCCTTCATCTGCTTGAACTGTTCCAAATACTGGGCGTAGCGATAACGCAACGCCGCCGCATCGTCAGACTTAGGGTACTTTTCTACAAAGACTTTCAAGGAATCCGCATGGGCCCGGTCACTCAAGGTAGAGTCGGCCATGGCCGCTTCAATACGCAACCTGGATGCAGCGCGGTCAAAAGAAGCATCCTGATCCAAATTCTTGTACAGTCCAAGCACCACGCGCATGTTCTTGTAGTCGCGCAGCTTGAATAGGCACTTGGCCATTCGCAAAATGACGGAGCCGTCTAACTGGGCGTCGCGTCCACGCAGGGAATCGTAGGCGAAGTAAGCGCTGTCCCACTGTTCCTTGTAAAAGAACTGGGCCGCACGGGCAAAGTCCCGTACATTTTTCGGTTGCAGGGAATCTTCACTCAAAGCCTTCAGGCGGTCGTAACGCACTACCACATCCTGGAACTGCGAAGGCGGAACCTGTTCCAAAGCCTCGTAGGGATTCGGAGGTGTATAAGGCATCGAAGCAATCAAGCTGTCCGTTGCCAACATCGGAAGAGGCCCGGGCTGAGCAGAATCCTTCAACTGCGCAAAAACCCCTGCGCAGAACACAACCACCAATACTATTAATTTTCTCATTTCTTATTCTTGATCTTTATTTCTTGCTGCTATCGACCTGGCCAACAAAACTCGATATGCCCAAGTCACGAATCGTCTGGGCATACTTGTTGTGCATATAGGTATTAACGCTTTCGGCATCATCCATCTGCAACACCGTCAGTGCCGATTCACGAACATCTTCGAAGTTGATGGAACGGATGATTTTCTTGGTAGACATCACGCTCCAAGGCGTCATGGAAAGTTCATCGACGCCAAGGCCAACCAGCAGCAATACGCTCAAGGGGTCCGCACTCATTTCGCCGCAAACCGCAACAGGAATTCCTTCGCGGTGCGCCGCCTGAACCGTCTGGTAAATCATGCTGAGCACAGCGGGATGGTGAGGCTGGAACATATCCGTAATCAATTCGTTGGTACGGTCCACAGCAAGGGTAAATTGCACCAAGTCGTTCGTACCAATGCTAAAGAAATCCACTTCCTTCGCAAGCTTATCCACGATCATCACTGCAGCAGGGACTTCGATCATCACGCCAATCTTGACTTTCGGAACTTTCTTGCCTGCCGCTTCAAGCTCCCTGCGGCAACTGACAATGCAATCCTTGGCGCGGCGCAGTTCTGTCATGCCCGAAATCATGGGCAACAAAAGGCGCAGGTTTTCTTTGGTATTGGCCAGCAGCAAGGCCTTCAGCTGCGTACAGAAAATATCTTCGCGATCCAGGCAAACGCGAATGGAACGCCACCCCATGAACGGGTTGGATTCGTTCACCGCCGTAATACCGCTCACCAACTTGTCGCCGCCGGCATCCAGGGTACGGATTGTCACCGGACAAGGATACATGGTCTCAAGAATGTAGCGGTATGCGTCACGCTGTTCGTCCTGGGTCGGCGCTTCGTTACGCAGGAACAAAAATTCTGAACGGTAAAGACCGATACCCGTCGCACCAAAGTCGGTCACCTTTTCCGATTCCGAAGGCAATTCGATGTTGGCATGCAAGGTAATGTACTTGCCGTCTCGGGTCATAGGTTCCAGCTGGCGCATGGTGAACAGCTCGCGACGTTGCCGTTCAAAGACTTCCTGACGCCTGTAAAATTCCTTGACGTCGTCCTGGTTCGGATTGATAACAACCTGGCCGCTGGAGCCATCGATAATAACCGTATCGCCCACTTTGACGAGAGCTGCAAAATTCCTCAAGCCAGACACCAAGGGTATCTGGAGCGAACGGGCCAAAATAGCCACGTGGCTCGTACGGCCACCCGTATCCATGGCAAGCCCCGCCACCTGGCCGGGCTTGATAGACATCAGCAAACTCGGCAAAAGCTCATGGCCAACCAGGACCACGCCCTCTTCAGAAGCCACATCCTCCAGCACCGGTCCGGAATCTTCCATGGCCGCCATCAAGCGGTTATAAACATCCCTCAGGTCGGCCGCCTTGTCACGCATGGCAGGCGAATCAATCTGTTCGAACTTGTCAATGTAAGCCCCAAGAACCACATGCACCGCCCAGCGGGCATTCTTGCGTTCCTTGCGGATCTTATCAAGGGTCCCGTTTATCAAAGAGGGATCCTGCAAAATCATCAAATGCGTCGCAAAGATGAGGCTGTCCTTCATCCCCGTGCGACCTTCGGAAATTTCCTTGATCTGCGAAACTTCCTTTACCGTCTTGTGGACTGCCTTCAAGAAAAGCTGTTCCTCATCCGCAAGACGACTCTCGGGGAGAGTTTCCTCCACCACCGAAATTTTCCGGTTGGTAACCGGGAATACGCTCCCCATGGCAAAGCCCGGGGAGGCGGGAACACCCTTTAAAACAGTTCGGGTAAGTTCCGGCTTTTTCTTAGCAGGGTTCTTCGTTGAAGTGGTCATTGAATAGACTTTCCAACTGCGAAGCGACCTGTTCCTCGTCTTCGCCATCAATTTCGAACGTGACCTGGGAGCCAGCCGGAATGGCAAGCATCATCACATTCAAGATACTCTTGGCATTAGCCTTGGAGCCCTCGAACACAATGGATATATCGCTCTTGGCTTGACCGGTGATATCTACAATCATGCCGGCGGGTCTCGCGTGTATCCCCAACTTGTTTGTTACCACCAATGTTTTTTCGATCATTGTTTTCCTCAGAAAAAATCCACGTTGATGTCTAGACCATCTTGCAGGATAATGCGAACCAGACTATCCGCAGAATGAACCGTCTTGACCAGGTCGTCATGCAAAGTGCGATCGTTCAGCAAAATACCCACCGTATTGTCTTTGGATTCGATCTTTTTCTGGACCTTCACCACAAGCTCATCCAAATGGCTGGTAACTTCTTCCAGTTCGCCCAGCAATTTGTCGGCGTTGCCCATTACCTTTTCGGTATTCGCAAACATGTTGTCGATAGGCGGTTTTACCCCATCAATCAGGTTGTTGACCTTTACCGTCACCTGGTTCAGGCCTTCCAAGCTCTTCCTAAGTTGCGGGTCAGCCGTATTCAGCATTACGAGAATGCGGTCTTCCAGCTTTTCGGCCTTCACAAGCAATGTCTTGAAGCGATCCTGGAATTCCGGATTCACAATAGTCTGGTTCAAGGCCTGCTTCACCGATTCCAAGAGCACCTTCGTCGAGTCGCAAACCTCACCTACAAGCCCAAGTGCTTCGGCAATACCGGCGTCGAACTGGCCCGTAATGGTGTCACCCGGAGTAAAATAACTCGTGGCATCCCCTAGAATCACGCCAATCTGACGTTCGCCCATGATACCGATGTTCTGCACGCGAATTTCGGAATCCTTCGGAATTTTCACATCGGTGCGGAGCCTGATGGTCACCACCACACGGTGACCGGCTAAATCGATGGATTCGACCTTACCGAGTTTCACGCCATTCACCTTCACGGGGTCATCGAGCACCAAGGTGCTCACCTGGGTGAAGCGCAGGTAGTAAGTATTGAAGGTTTCACGGGGGTCCTTCTCATTTAAGAAGAATATTCCAAAAACAAGAATAATCAGGGCAAGGATGACCACCAAGCCAACTGAAAAATAAAGAGCCGAATACTTTTTCATTTGACTCCCAATCTAGCATTATTTAAAGGCTACTAAGGCCCCCAAATACAGAAAATGGACGAAAAACGCCCTATTTCTTAAAACAATAGCTACTCGTCCACGCGGGTAATCGGGCTATTGTTCTCGATGCCATTCACGTGGCGATCCAGCCAGTCCAAAAGCAAGGCGTCCCGTTCTGCTTTAGGGAGCAAGAACTTTTCGCGTCCTTCCTTTTGCATATACACATCCAAATAGGTCATGAGCACGCCACCGGCCACCGACACATTCATGGATTCGGTTATGCCATACTGGGGCAGCTTGAATTCATAGTCGGCATGGGCAAGGGTATCGGGGTGGTTCCCGTGGAATTCGCTACCCAGGTAAAAGGCAGTGGGCTGGCTCAAATCCAGATCCAGAACAGAATTGGTAGTATTCGTGCTGGCCACGGCAATCTTGTAACCCTTGGCACGGAGCTTTTCCATGCAAAGCATGCGCTTTTTATAAAGGTACAGGCTCATCCACTTGTAGGAACCCTTCAAAATGGACTTGTTCACGCTGTAAGCGTTGTCTTCTTCGATAATGTGAACGTCCTGAAGCCCGAACACTTCGGCTGTACGAATCACGGCAGAAATATTGTGGGGGTCAAACAAATCTTCCAGCACCATGCAGAAATGCCTTGTGCGGCGATCCACCACAGAGGTCAAAAGTTCACGACGGCGTTCCGTCACACGTTCCAACAGGGATTCCAGAGTTTCGTTCGTCATTTCTTTTCCTTGATTTTCTGAATATCTTTGACCATAATGGGTACCGCCTGCATATCCTGTTCCCGTTTTTGCTTACGGGCTTTCTGCAGTCGTTCAAAATCACCGAGTTCCCAGTGCGCCCCGTTTACCACTTCTTCGAAGTCGAGAACATACTGGACATTTTCAGCGGATTTCAGCTGGGCACTTTTCAGCATGGGTTCCTTGTTTCCATCAAAGTACGAACCAGCAGCCTTCTTGATATCGTTCACAATCTGTTCAATCTTCGTATTCACCACGCTCCTGAATACCTTCATTTGCATGATGTTGTTGAGTACAGAATTTCCCGGAAAAACGATGGCGGTTAATTTGTACTTAACACGGTTGCCAGGGATGGGATCCATATCCAAATAAGCGATAGCCGTTCCATGGAGAGCCCAACGCAAAATCTTGGCATGTCCATAGCCAAAGAACACATCGCGCATGCCGAGTTTCTGGCCGGCACTATCCTGCAGGGCCCAGTAAAACTCACCCGAAAGGCTGCGGCCATTGCTACCGTTAAAGAACCGCCTGCTCGGATGGGTGTATTCAAGGAAGTAATTTTCGTCGAGATAGGCGTTGATCAATTGCGCCGTAAAGGGCATGTTGTCGAACAAGAACTTGATGACATTCTCGTTTAACGGAAGCGTACCCGAGTAAACGTACTCTACGCGGTATTGCCGACCAAGCCTTGCATAGATTTCTGGAACCATGGGGCTCTTGGGATCCGGCTTGTAGCCACGGTCAAAAAGCTCCTTGTAAGGCCTGCATTGTTCTTCGTTGTACTTAAGTTTAGGCCAAGGCTGTTTATCGCCATCGGAGCACCCCGGGTAATCAATGTCCATGCATTTTTTGAGCCCAGAGCACAGCGAGCGCAAATCGTCTTCTTTTTGCAACTGTTTAAGCAACTTTTGGCGGGCAACAGAATCAGTCGCCGACGCCCCAGGAGCAGCCCAAGCAAAGGCCCCGCAAAAAAGGGCGATTACAAGTATCTTCGCTATGCACGACAGAAGCTTCATTAATCCCTGAACTCCAGGCTATCCTGAGGAATCACCGTAAAAGGCTTGATAGATTCCAGTTTCGAAACCGGAGCCACAATGGACGTGGTCATCTTGTCCATGTCAAAATACTTCTTGACCATGGCCTTCACCTGGTCAGCAGTCACTGCGTTAATTTCTTTCACGTAATCCAGGTAATGGTCATCAGACTTACCGAGCAATTCACCCTTGGCAAAAACCAACGCGATGGATTCGGGACTATCGAACAGACTCGGAAGGCTTTCAATCAACGACTTCTTAGCTTGTGCAAGTTCCTCTTCGGTGGGGCCATTTTCCGCGAATTCATTCACCACTTCGCGAATGAGCTTCAGGGCGAATTCCACGGATTCCACCTTGGTCTGCAAGGCGACAGTCACCATGGCCGTATCGCGGTAATCGTTACCTACCGAGCTGTACACGCTGTAGGCAAGACCTTCGTCACTACGCACGCGGTTCATCAGGCGGCTCGTAAAGCTGCCACCGCCCAAGATAAAGTTCGCCACTGCAGCCGGATAATAATCGGCATGGGGCCTGCGCACAAAGGGCTGGTTCATGGAAATATTCGCCTGGGAAATATCCTTGTCCACCACATAGATTCCGGGCTTTCTCACGAAAGAAAGCGGAGTCGGTTCCTGGAAGGGTTTCTTGTCCTCTTTCTTCACATTCTTGGCAACAGAAGCATTCCAGCTTTCAAAGAATTCCTTGAGCATCGCCACTGCGGAATCCTTATCCACATCGCCCGAAAGCGCAAACACAATTCGGCCGTCAGCATATACGCCCTGGGCCATGCGCTTCAGGTCTGCAACCTTCACCTTCTTGTAGTCATCGGCATTGGCATCCCAAAGTCTCGGATTCGAAGCATAGTTCACCTTGGAACGAAGTGCAGAAAGCACTTTTGCCGGAGTATCGTAACGGCGGTCATAAGCCGTCAAGAAATTCGCACGCATAATTTCAAACTGGTCCTTGTCGAAGGCAGGAGCCGTCAGCACCAGCTTAGAAAGGGCGAGCATGTTCTTGAAATCCTTAGACAGGCAGTCAATATCGAAAGACGCCGTAAATGTTCCTACAGAAGAAGAAATACCGGCACTGATAAATTCCAGGGAATCGTCCAGGGCCTTGGCTGAAACTCCACCGCCGCCACCACGACGCAACAAGCCGCCCATCATAGAGGTGGCGGCCTCATCCTTAAGAGCCAGCGGTGTACGGGGCTGTTCGAAATAGACCGAGAAATTCACCAACGGAAGACTGCGGTCACTTACGATGTAGCCCGAAATGCCCGGGGCAATTTCGACCCGGTAATCTTTCGGGTACGGGGCCACATACTTGTATTCCGGGAACTGGATATCCTTGTAACTGGCCGGCAGCGCAGATTTCGGCTCCTGGACAGGCACAACAGCCGAAGAATCCAGGGAACTCGACGAGACTGCAGATGTTTCCGGCACAGGTTCCGTCTGCGGTTCAGGAGAACCCGAACATGCCACCAAAGCAAGCACCGACACAGCCGTCGAAAAAATCACTTTAAAATCAAACTTCATCAAGCTATAAGTTAGAAAATTCCTCTTATGTCATTCCCGTGAAAGCGGGAATCTCCCCCTGTTTTCTAAATTTTCTCCCATGCCAGGAATCATCCGTTTTGCACCAAGCCCCACAGGCTTCTTACACGAAGGGCACTTACTCTCCGCCCTTTACGTATGGGCTGCCGCAAAAAAATGGGACCTTAAAATACACCTGCGCATCGAAGACCACGATCAGGGCCGAGCCCGTAAAGAATACATCGACGGAATTCGCGAAGACCTGGCCTGGCTCGGCTTCAAATACGACAGCGAAAGCATCCAAAGCTCCCATTTCAACTTCTTCCAGAATGTCCTGGACAAGCTTACCGCCAAGGGGTTCGTTTACCCCTGCACCTGTAGCCGCAAACAG
Source organism: Fibrobacter sp. (assembly GCA_017530965.1). GTDB lineage: Bacteria > Fibrobacterota > Fibrobacteria > Fibrobacterales > Fibrobacteraceae > Fibrobacter. Next base: position 20,596 of record JAFXLS010000041.1, on the reverse strand, counting down.
TTGCAATCCGAAAACCCCATCAGCGAAACCGGCGAAGTCATTTATCAAGGCAAATGCCGCACGCAAACGGCGCCCTGTAGCGAGCCCCACAGCCTGCGCATCGTAATTCCAGACAAAGTAATTAACTGGCATGACGAGCGACTCGGCGATTTCTCCGAGAACCCCAAAAAGCAATGCGGCGACTTTCCCATCCGAGACCGGGACGGTTTTTGGACCTACCAATTCGCCGTGTGCATCGATGACCTTACCGAAGGAATCACCCATATTGTCCGGGGCGAAGACATCCGCAATTCCACCGCCCGGCAAATAGCCCTTTCCCAGTTGATTTCGGATACCTGCCAAGGGGACCTCCCCATTCCGGCTTACACCCGCCCCCTCTATCTGCACCACCCCCTCATTGTGGATTCTAGCGGAAAAAAACTCTCCAAGCGGGAACATGCCTATAGCCTCCGCCAAGATAAGGATGCTGGCAAGACCGCGCAAGAAATCCTGGGGCAAATCCTATACAAGGCCGGCTTTCTGGGTAATAACACCCCAATAGCATTGGACCAGGCGATTGCAATAGTTGCCGAAAGCTTATAATTAGGCTTTTTTCTCCCTTTTTTGCACTCCCCGTTCAACACGTCCCCCCGCAAAATAGGTATATTCAGGGTATGTCTTCATCTTCTGCTATTGTCGCCAAAATTCGGCAAGAAGCCGCCCTCTTTGATTCCAAAGATCGTTTACTCTGTTTTTCTACTAAAAACGACTTTCAGTCTCCCCTGATTACCGAAGCCGGAGACTTGTTTTACGAGAAATGGTTACAGGCCCATGGGCCTCTTCCGTTGGAATCTTTTTTCCAGGTTTCTGCGAATTTTACGGCTCAGCAAAAGATAACCGCCTTGGATACCGTCACGGCGGTTTTGCGCCACAAGCTTGACGACTACGGTGAAACGGACCTTTACTTGCTCCTGGGCTTTTTGAAATGGGACGGCAACGCCCTTGCCCCGAGCCTTTTGGTCCCATTGGACTTTGACGCCACCAAGAACACAGTCTCTATTTCGGCACGCAATCCAATCGAGAACGTAGTCCTGCGAGAACGCCTCAAGGACACCGTAGCACTGCCCTCGGCAGAAGATGCCATCATCAACGGCAAGTTCAGTCTGCTCCTTTATTTTTCACAATTTGAAAAGGCAATCGCTGGCGAACGCAATTGGCGCTTTACCCGCCACGGAGTCTGCCTCGGGTTCTTCAATTCCAACCTGCTGAACCTCAAAAAAAGGTACAGCCTTGGATTTTCGGAAAAATCCATTGCAGGCAACCCGATTCTTGCCTCCCTGCTGAACGAAAACGGCTTCCAGGCCCAGGAATCCCTGTTCGAAGAAAATGATTTCGACAAGGTATTCTCGCCTGCCGACCACCATTTCCTCTATACCACCGATTCCCACACCAACAAGGTGACGGTGGATGCCGAAAACGAAAACACCTGCGCCTACGCCATCCAGGCTCTCCCCGGCACAGAAAAGATGAAGGTCGCCGCCAACATAGTCGCAGACGAAATAGCCCAGGGCAAAAAATTATTGGTGGTCCACAAGCGCGCCGTTACAAAGCGAGCCTTCCAAAACGCGTGGCGTCCGCCCTTCCGCAATTTCCCCGACAGCGACCGTAGCGGCCTGGAACAGAAAATCCGCACCATGCGGAATTATTTCCTGGAATACTACGACGCCGTCAACAGGCCCATTCCGCCGACAAACGTTTTGCTTTCGGAACTGCTGCGTGAATTCAAGGACGTAAAGCAGCCCAAGAAGAAATTCCCCGACCGCATTTTCCGCGGAATCAGCCAGCTGGACTTCAACGGCTATCAGGAACTCAAGAAAGACATCCAGGTTCTGTCGGAACTGTATTTCGACAAAAACGGTGTCGCAGCCCGCAAGGCTTTCCAAGGAGTCAAGGTTTCCAGCCTTTCTCCCGAACAGCAACAGGACCTTTCCGAAGAACTCCGTTGCGCCGCCGAACGGGCCAAGGAACTGGAACCGATTATCAAGAAAATGGAATCCACGGGACTGTTCCCCACCGGAATCTTCTTGTCTAGCATGGTGGACATTCTCGAACTGCTGCGCGACAACTTCGGCAAGGACACTCCAACATACGAAGACTGGCAGTTGCGCAGCCACAACTGGCATGCCTACAGGGACACGCTGCTCCACCTCCCCGAAGCGGGCGACCAATGGGTGCGGTACCGCAGGCAGACCTCAGACATCTATACCGACAACGCCGTGGACGAAAACATTCAGAACGCCCGCGACGACTTTGCCGAATGCCAGAATATTTCCCTCAAGGGACTTTCGGAACGTTACCGTACGTCGCGCAAGCGCTTGCTGCAGGTAATCCGCAAGCCCAAGAGCGTGGATTCCGACGCCAAGCTTCTGGACCTTATCGACACCCTGCTGGAACTGCAGGCCAACAAGAAAACCTACAAAGAAAGCGCCGTGCTGGGCAACCACCTGCTGGGCCGCGACTGGCACTTCGAAGGTTCCAACTGGGTCGAGCTGGACAAGAAAATCCAATACCTTTACAACTTCCGCGAGCAGCACAAGGACGATCCCAAGCTGGACCTGTTACTGCAGCTCCTGGAACAGTGGCATAATTTCAAGGACCTGCAACCGGACCTGTCGAATCTCTGGAATTCTGTTATCGAGCTCCAGGCTTCCATCAAGCAGATTAACAAGGACATGGAACTTGAGACACCGCTGGAAAGCTTAAGTATCGACAAGTGGCTGGGCCAGATTCAGCTATGGAACGCCAACTGGAGCCATCTGGACATCCATCTGCAGTTGGCTGCCCATTTCCAGAAAATGGAAACTTACTGCAATACCGCCCTGGTCGAATACCTCAAGGATCCCGAAAACGCGGATGCCGACTTTAGCAACGCCCTCGCCCATTACTGGACCGGGGCTCAGATCCAGGCTGCCACTAAGACATGTCCCAGCCTTTTCTCGGAAACGCCCAAGGTCAAGTCCCAAAAGAGCAAAGAATACAGGACTCTCCTGGATCAGTTCTGCAGCGCCAACTTCAAGGAACTACATAACGCAGTCGATGCAGACCATAGCATCCTTACCGTAGTCTCCCTGGCAGACGCACTCTGCATTCCCGACAAGCAGACCTTCGACATCACCATCATTCTCGATGCCGACACCATCTCCCTTGCCGAAGCCATACCGCTCCTGCTGGCCGCTCCCAAGACCATTCTTGTGGGCAATCCCCACAACCCGAGCCACGAATACATGCCCATCGACGCCTTCCACGAAGAAGCCATTACGCGTAGCGCCTTCTTCCAAGAAAGCATCCTTACGGCAGCGCTCCGTCACGGGGCACCCACCCGCGAGCTCTGGTTCTCCACGCAGTATAGCGATCCCGCCATTGTAAGCTTCGCAAACGATCGCATCTACAAGCACGGAATCAAGCAGCTGCCTACAGCAAACAACGAAATCTTCAAGGGTATTTCCATCAAGGAAGTTCCCGACAAGATCGAGGCCATTGCGCTTACCGCCATACGCCACGCAGAACGTCACCCCGAAAAGACTCTCGGAATCATCGCGTTCCACCAGTCCACCTGTCAAGAAATCGAAGACAGCATCCGGGCGAAGCTTGTTGCGGGTTCTGCCGCAGCAGCCTTCTTCGCAAGGTCCAATGCAGATATCCGCTATTTCGTCAAGACCCCCGAAAGAGCCGTGGACCAGTTCCGCGACACCATCCTGGTCTGCATCGAAGCCGAAGGGGCCAGCGGAGCTGCCGCCGACCACAAGATTTCTGTTTGTTCCACTCTGGCAAAGCGCGAACTCCGCGCCTTCACCACCGAACTGGATCTTTCCAAAATCGCTTCGCAAAAGAATTCGCTCTTCCGCGAATGGATCAACTTCATGCAATCCAAGCAGTTCGACCCTGCTGTCGATATCGAGCCTGCCGAATCCCCGCTCCGCAACGAAATCATCCAGGCACTCAAGGACGAAAACATCGTCGTGCAAGAATACTGTTCCAAGGGCGGCATCCCTGTCGGCCCGGTGGTTGTCGATTCCAACAATCCCACCCACTTCTTGGCCCTTATCGAAGATGACTGCACCACGGAGCGTTTCCGCGATTCTATCGAAGACCGCGACTACGTGCGCCCGCTGATTTTAAAGCAGCTGGGCTGGAAAATCATGAACGTGTGGCTTCCGTTCTGGTACATGGCCAACAAGGACGAAATCGGCCACTTGCTTGCCACAATCGCCATTGAACAGAGCGTTGCTCCGCCGCCGACAGAAGACAATTCCGAAGAAGATGACGGCTCCGAAGTGTTTGACGCAGCGGCTAAGCCCATGACAGAACCTTACGTGGTGCAACACCCCAAGATCGAAGGTACTGCCCACGACAAGCCCATTGCAGACTTGCCCATTGCGGCCCTTATTACGCAGCTAAAGTTCTACGTGGACAGCGAAGCACCGATCCACGAAGAAATCTTGAAGCAGCGCGTATTGGAACTGCACCATGTAGACAGGGCTGGTCCCGTACTCCAGCAGGTGCTGACAGAAGCTATCCGCCAGGGCTTGCAGAAGAAGCGCTTTATCAAGACCGGTCCGTTCTACTATTCGCTCAAGGCCAAGGATCCGGTTGCACGCAACCGTGCAAACCGCCCCGACTTTGAACGTAAGCTAGCCTATGTGGCCCCCGAAGAACGAGCCCTCATGCCGCAAAGCATGGACGAGCACGCCCTCAAGCAAACCATGGGCCTCTTGGAATAAAAAAATCCCCCGTTTTCAAAACGGGGATTTTTAATTACTTCACCTTAACGACAAATGCGTTAATGTTATAGGCAGACAATTCGCGTGCCTTGTCTTCAGCGGTCTTTTTGCTGCCCCATCCACCGCCGCGGAGCTTGTAGAAAGGAGCATCGAACACCACCTGAATGGCATAGCCGGTACTTGCCGAAAGCTGGGCACGACGACGCTGGGCCGCATCAAAATCGGCCACCGATTCAAACTGGAGCATGTAATAGCCGTCGGACTTAGCCGACTTTGCAGCAGCCTTCGGCACGGCAGATTCGTTCTTGGAACTGTCACGCAACGATGCGCTTAAAACGGGTTTGTATTCCTTGCCGCGAAAAAGAGAATCCAAATCGGTGGGTTCAGCAGCAAAGGCAACGGTGCACAAGCAAAGAGCAAATAAAATCTTTCGCATATTCCAAATATAATAAAATAGGACACGCAACAAAAAAAGCTCCCATAAAGGGAGCTTTTAAATTCATTGAGCTAGGTTACTGACCGATACCCTTCAGGTAATCCATAACCGGCTTCGGAGAACGCTTGATACCCCACACGGAGGTGCTTTCCTGCTTTGCGTCCTTGCCTGCATCACCGAGCTTCACATAAGAGTTCAGCTTGACAATGTAAGCACCGGTACCCACAACGCGGCCCTTGTCGGAACGCATGTTCCAGCCGATGAAGTAGTTACGGTCGTTACCAGCTTCGATACAGGTACCGCCATTGAAGTACTGAATCGTTTCGTTCGTAAGCGGGTCCTTGTCGGTATTCATCTTGTCATCGCAGTAGATCTTCTGGCTCTTGCTAGCCACGAAGTTACCCAAGTTGGTGTAGTACTGGACTTCATAGTAGAAGTAGATGTCTTCGACCTTAACATCGCCACGGATACTGTCCGGCAAACCGTTGTACAGGGCGTACATGTCAGCTTCGATAAAGTGACCCGGTTTACCACCTTCTTCGGCAAAGACTTCAGCCTTGGTCATGGTGGTACGGTAGCTATGCACCGTCACGACAGGGACCTTTTCGCCAGCCGGAGCATTAGCCGTAGAAGCGAACTTGTTTTCATGCACGGCCTTGTTAGCATCACCGATAACCGGAATCCAAGGAGACGGCAAGCGCTTGGTTTCACTGTAAGACGTAGGAGAGTTCCATGCGTATGTAGCATCAGCAGTGGAGCGCAAGGTATCGCCACCCGACAGAGTCAAGTCCGTCGTATCGGACCAGAAGATGTTCGTCAAGTCACCACCCAGGCGCAGATAGTCACCCACGTGCGGAGAAACATCACCACGAGTGTACAAGAACTTGATACGGCCTTCACCAGTTTCAGAAATACTGACCCCAGGTTCCTTCGTAGACAGGACTTCGGTACCACCGAGTGCAGAGGCGTAGCGGGCGCCTTCACTCAGATCAACAGCAGAATTCAAGTAGAAGTCAACAGAATTCCTTCCGTTAGAAGTCGTCAAAATCTTGACCGGTTCGGACATAATCACCACAAGGCTGTCGAATTTGCTCATTTCGTCACCCTCCTTAATCGTACGGACTTCGGCACGCAGCGGCACAGGAGCAATACGGTCCGTCAAGGCACCGGCAAAGCCCTGCTTCACCACCTTGCCCTTGTCTTCGAATATGGCGTAAGAATGAACCTTACCCACACCAGATGTCTTGGCCGCATGGGACAGAGTGAAGCCACCCAGGGTCACCACCCTCGTGCAATAGCCTGCAGCATCCGGAGAGGAACAATCCACATTGGATTTATCCACATTCAACAGGGCGTTACAGGTCACCGAGGTATCCTTCGGAATATTGGAATATCCTTCGGCATAGGGGTTATGAGCCTCAGCCGAGGCAGAATCCCACATCAAGCAAATCTTGGTCGGCAGGGAGTCCTTGTGGAAGGCTCGGTCGTAGTAGATAGTCACGGAGTCGCCAATACCGTCCAGGTATTCCTTGTCCATGTCAAAATACGGAGCCGGAATCTTGTATTCCACAGAAGGAGTAGAGCCGTGCACGTCGAACACGTCAGCAAGCACCGGATAAGGTACCGGAGGATCGCGGAAGTAGATCGGGTTGTAAACAGCCTGCACATAGTCATTGTATTCGGCCACGATGGTTGCCGGAGAACGAAGAGCTTCACTCTCATCCCAGCGATACTTGGTCAGCGAGCGGACCTGAATCGTCGCATAGCCGTCCTTGAACTTCACAGTTGCCGGTGTAAAGTCAATCTTCGGAGAAGTGCCAGCACCCTTATGAATTTCCAAACCGTCGCATTCTTCCAAGCAGGGGCTATAGGTCTTGCCATCGGCATTGGGTTTCAACACAGCCAGGTACATATCATAGAGAGTTCCCACCCACTTTTCTTCATAGGAACCATCAGCTTCAGCTGCCTGGCCCTTTACAGACTTGGCCGTTTCACCTTCACCAGGAATCTTTTCGATAAAGGTAATCTGCGGCAGGTAGAAGCTGATATTCAGGGCATTCTGCAGCTTGCCGGAAACACTGACGCTATAGGTATGGATAGCCTCGGTCATGTCGTCCATGTCCACGGTTACATACACAGTGTCAACACCGCTGTCGCCAATTTTACGTGCCGCGCCCGAAGCCAGTTTCACGTAAGATTCCGTACCCGTCAGAGCATCCACTTCCTTCACGTAGACCTTCATGACGCGATCGTAAGCCAAAGTGTAATCAACACCCTTGGCATCTTCCGGGAAGATTTCAACAGCACTTCCATCAGCCTTGGGAGCCACAGAAGATACATAGACCGGAACCAGTTGGCCAGCCATTGCAGTCGTCTGCAAGGTGTACTTGCCACCCGGAATTTCCTTACCGGTGGTATCAAGAGCTACACCATTCTTGTAAATCACATCCACTTCACCGCTCATGCGGAAGGTTGCCACCTTCTTAGACCTACCATCGATGTTCACGAACAGAGTATAGCGGCCACCGCCCAGACACATGGCTTCCTTATTGATCTTGGGAGCCGTAGGATTAGTCAAGTCAATACCGCACTTATGAATGCCCGAAGATACATTTTCTACGCCAGGTACAGCCGGAGACGTGATAAGATTGCCCTGAACAAGCGTATAAGAAAGATTCAAGCCAGCATTTGTAATCTGATCGCCGCAATAGGTTTCTTCCTTATCGTCACCCGTCATGGCAGCGGCGCAAGAACCATCGCCAGACTTGGTGTAGCAGATATTATAAGTCGTTTCAGACATATTGTCCTTGTTTTTGGAACCCTTCACGTCAATATCGGTCTTCTGCTGGATGTACATGTTCGTCTTGATACGCACGTTACTCATAGTAGTGCGGCGGTCGCAGAAGAAGATATCGAGGTCATACTGGTTACCGGCAACAAGAGCACCACTTTTACCCTTGAAATTATCAAGATTCACATAACCCGGAGCGGCCAAGTGTGTACCGCCAAGGTCCACAGCGAGTTGGTTATCAATGAACACCCAAATGTCGTCGTCACCACGGAAATTAAACTTCAGGCCCGACTTATAGGTAAACTTAGCATGGGATTCAAAACAATAATGCTGGTTTCGATCGGCCTTCCAACGAGGATTACCATTTGCAGCAAGTGTTGCTGCCGAATCTACAATCTCAGAGTTTTCTTTGTAGAAAGTCCATCCCTTAGGAGGGCTATCCTGACAAGACCAGCCAATAACGCAAGCGCCAGAAGCAAGCTTAAGAGATTTTTGAATATAGGTAGTAGTTTCTTCACCATCGCCAAATACACCTGTACAGTCATAACCACCATTCCATCCCGAGCCGTTACAGAACAAATCAATAACAGGCATGCCCTCGTTAGGATCAATGGCACGAAGTGCAGGACCATAGAAAATTGCACCTTCAGCGGTACGCTTGGTACGAGCTGCGGCAACCGGTTTCTGGTTAGGATCAGCAGCTTTAATAATAGAATCATTCGTTATTTCAACCGGATAGAATCCGCCAGGAACCTTTACACCCGCACTAACATAAAAATCGGAATCAAATTCCCACTTGCCATCACTAGCCCTAGAAAAAGGCATGTCATAACAGCTCTTTTCGTTCACACCCTCGGTATAGTTGAACAGCTGGTTAAAGTACTTTTCATCCATAAAGCACTTCTTTCCAGCAGTTGTCAATTTCGGCTTTCTCATGGACTGCGGAACAGATTCGTCAAGAGTCGGTTCCACAACACCCGGAGTCACGCCAATACAAGCGTTAATAGCAGTAATAGCAGCTTCTTTGCTAACACCCTGAGCAGCGGTCCCCGTTATGGCTTGGCAACCTTCACCACCCTGAGACCAGCAAGAGAAGGCCGGATGCAAGCTAGCATCCGTGTCATAAATAATGGCAGCCATGGTATAGGTGCAGTTACCTTCAATGCCATCCACTTCGGCGGCGCTATAGTAGTAACCGTCGGCATTAGTTTTCTGTTCTTCGTCCGGGACAAAGAACAAAGAATCAACGCCCATATTAAAAATCATGTGCAAAGCAATCGGCTGAGCCGTGGCAGAGGTTTCCCAGTTGCCGTTCACACCAATCATGTCTTCGCGAGCGGCATCATCATCACGGAAGAGCACCACGTTGTCAGTAATTGTTTCGTTGTAGAACACGTAGGAATACCAGCCACACATGCCATCAACAGCCTTCATGGGTTTACCGGTCTGGCCGCCATCCATACTGAGCATGGGCACAGAAGACATCCATTCATCCATTTCAGGCGGAATCATTACAAAGAAATACTTTGCATCAGGGGGATCAGTACTAATTACAGTCTTTCCTGCAGAGGCTGGATTATCATAAATGTAAACATTCGTACCAGCACCAAAATCAGCGCAAGTGAACTTATCAGCCTGATCCCAGCCATTGATATCATAGGCTACACGGGATATCCCAGGACTATTCCAATCAGCACCTCCAACAAACAAAAAGTTATCGGCGTATTGCGAGCCAAATTTCGTGGCATCCAATTCAGTCCAGCCACCATCTGCAGCAGGAGTGATGGGCAAAAAGGCTCCATCCACAACAATATTTGCGGCAGACCAACCTTTAGGTAACTTTACATGAATCGTTCCCTCGCACTTCAATGCGAAAGCATTCTGCGCTCCAACGAAAAGCAGACAGACACCCAAGGCCCACTTGCATAGGAGGTTCATTGTTTTTTTCATCATTTTTGTTTCCATCGATGTTTTACTTCCAACAGTGCATAGCAAAAAGACGGCCTTTTTGATATGCCATAGACCGCCCTCAAATTTATTCTTTTTTGAAGAAAAAAACAAACGCTTTTTATCGTTTTTTTGTGAAAAAAACGTGCATTTTGTATACAGAAATCTTTTAAAACAGAACGGAGTGAGTTCCGTCACATGAAAAAAAGCCTAGTGTAAAAATTACTTTTCAACACTAGGCAAATCTCATTTATTTCGAAGTGGCCTTCATGTAGCCTCTATCGGGTTTCGGCGAACGCTTAACACCCCATATCGAAGTACTTTCTTGCTTGGCCTTCTTACCGGCAGGACCCATCTTCACGTAAGAATTGAGTTTGACGATGTAGGCTCCAGTGCCCGCCATGCGTCCGTTTTCGGAACGCATATTCCAGCCAATGAAGTAATTACGATCCATACCGCCATCGATACAAGATGTTCCTGCACCACCAAAGAAGGACTGACCGTTCTTCTGGATATTGAGGTCGTCGCTACAGTAAATCTTCTGGGACTTCCTGGTCACGAAACCACCCAAGTTGGTGTAGTACTGGACTTCATAATAGAAGAACACATCTTCCAAATTACCCTGCATGATTTCAGCCTTTTCTTCTGCAGTAAGACCGTTGAAGATGGCATACATGTCAGCCTTGACCAAGTGACCGGGCCTTCCGCCTTCTTGAGCCAAGATTTCAGACTTGGTCATATTGGTACGGTAACCGTTCACCGTCACCGCCTGGTGAGTTGCCTTCCAAACAGAGTCGGCGTTTGCAGTCGAAGCGAACTTGTTTTCGGTCACGTCGATTTCAGCATCGCCGGTCACCGGGATCCACATCGACGGGAGACGCAGGGTTTCGTTGTATGCCGTCGGAGAATTCCAGTGGTAATCGGCATCAGCAGCAGGACGCAGCGTATCACCACCTAACAGAGACAAATCCGTCGTATCGGACCAGAAGATGTTCGTCAGGTCACCGCCCAAGCGCAGGTAGTCACCCACGTGAGGAGAAACATTACCACGCCTGTACATGAACTTGACACGGCCTTCGCCGGTTTCAGGAATCACAGAAGGCAGGGGATTATTATCAGCGGTAACCACCTGTGCGCCAGATAAGGCAGACACGTAACGGCTATCGTCAGACAGTTCCACAGCAGAATTCAAGTAGTAGTCCAAAGAGGTCTTTATGTTGGAAGTAGTCACAAACTTGACCGGTTCAGACAGAATCAACACGAGGCTATCCCTATCCGTCAATTCGTCGTCCTTCAAAATGGTACGGACTTCGGCACGCAGCGGCACAGGAGCCATGCGGTCAGTCAAAGCACCCTTGAAGCCCTGCTTCACCTTTTTGCCCTTATCTTCGAATTCCGCATAAGAACGGACTTCGCCAAGACCCATCGTCTTAACGGCAGACGAAAGCTTCAGGCCACCGACAGTAACCAACTTGGTGCAATAGCCGTCTGCAGACGGATGAGAGCAGTCGATATTGCGGGCATCGATGGGCACAAGCACGTTACAGGTGATTGCAGAATCCTTCGGAATGGTGGAGAAACCCTCAGCATAGGGATTATGGGCTTCGGCCTCCGTAGTATCCCACAACACGCAAATTCGTGTGGGCAAAGAGTCCTTATGGATTGCACGGTCATAGTAAATGGCAATGGAGTCACCGATACCGTCCAGGTATTCCGTATTCACGTCGAAATACGGGGCCGGAATCTTGTATTCCATAGGCGGCACAGAGCCGTGAGCGTCAAACACATCAGCGAGCACAGGGAACGGCACCGGAGGATCGCGGAAGTAAACCGGGTTGTAAACGGCTTGCACGTAGTCATTGTATTCGGCCACGATGGTAGCCGGAGAATGGATGCTTGGATCCGTATCCCAACGGTACTTGACCATCGAACGAACCTGAACCGACGCGTAGCCGTTGACAAACGTGACCTGTTCCGGCATAAAGTCAATCTTCGGAGAAGTGCCCGCACCCTTGTGGATGGTAATGCCATTGCATTCTTCCAAGCAGGGGCTATAGGTCTTGTCCAGATTCGGCTTCACAATGGCAAGGTACATTTCATATTGCGTTCCCACCCACAATTCCTCGTAGGAGCCATCGGGTTCAGGTTGCTGGCCAGTGATAGCCTTGGCGGTTTCACCCGGTTCCGGAATCTTTTCGATAAAGGTAATCTGCGGCAGATAGAAGCTGATATTCAAGGCATCTTCCGGCTTGCTGCCACCAACGCTAATGCTGAAGGTCTGGATAGGTTCAGTCAGGTCTTCCATGTCAACTGTGACGTATACGGTATCGATACCCGAAGGACCGATATTGCGCGTGGTTCCCGAGACAATCTTCACATAAGATTCTGCACCCGTAGCCGGGTCAATCGTCTTATCATACGCCTTCATTAGCCTATCGTAAGCAAGGGCATAGGGCTGGTTCACGGCGTCATTCGGATAAATATCCAAGCTGTCGGTTCCTACTCTAGGAGCCACGTTAGAAATATAGACCGGCACCAGCTGGCCACCCATGGCGATAGTCTGCGGCGTATATTCACCAAGATTTACAGTTTCACCGGATTCATCATTGATAGCCATGGCCGTAGCGTTCTTGTTGACCACGTTCATATGACCCGACGTCTGGAAGCCCATCACCTTCTTCGACTTGCCATCGATATTGACAAACAGGCTGTAGTAGCCGCCTTTACCCAGGCAAAGTGCAGACTTGTTCAAGACCGGATCGCCGAAATTGGTCAGGTCAATGCCGCACTTGTAGACACCCGGAACGGAAACATTTTCAAAACCTTCAACGATATTTTCGTCTCTCTTTTTACCATACACAAGCGTATAGGACATGGTAATCAGTCCCTTGTTCATGGCATCGACAAGAGAATCTCCGCAATACCTTTCAGAGTTGCCCGCAGACATGGCTGCAGCACAGGAACCGTCACCGGACTTGGTGTAGCAAATGTCATAAATGGTTTCATCCTTGTTGGCGGGATTCCTACTAGGCGTAGTTTCGATATCCGTCTTCTGACGGATATACATGTTAGTCTTGATACGCACGTTACTCATGGTAGTACGGCGGTCGCAGAAGAAGATATCTAAGTCATAATCTTTGCCAACCTCAAAGCCACCGCTGGCACCCACGAAGTAGTCCAGGTCTACGTAGCCCGGGGCGGCCAGGTGAGTACCGCCGATATCGACAGCCAGCTTGTTGTCGATAAAGATCCAAATGTCGTCATCGCCACGGAAGCTGAAACGAAGTCCCTTCCTATAAGTAAACTTGGCGTGGGATTCGAAACAGAAGTGCTGGTTACGGCCCTGGCCGTTGGTAAAGACCGTGCCATCATAAGCCTGAACAGCGGCCTTGCCCTTGTCATCTTTCACCCAACCGCCGGATGCCCAGCGGGCTGCGTTACCGGAACCATAGCCACCTGTCGTATTGGCAACGTTTACAGCCGTTTCGGTACCTTCCTTATAGAAGGTCCAACCCTCTGGGGCATCATCGTTGGCCCAGCCATCACCCATGACGGACCACTGCCAGCCATCGCCCTTTACGGCAAGACCGGCCTTGGGAGGATTCGTCGAGGACCATTCTCCGCCACCCGAGAAAAGGTGGTTGCGGTTACAATCAATACCCTTGTTCCAACCGGGACCGTTACAGAGGATGTCAATTTCGGGGACGCCCTCGGCGGCATTGATCTTTCGTAAAGAAGATTCCATAAACACGGGGCCTTCGGCCTTGCGCTTGTTATGGGCAGCCGGAACCGCGGCAGAAAGCATCTTGGTAGGATCAGTGATGGCTGATTCCCCAGGATAGAAGCCACCCTTGGCCGTGGCACCGGGGCTAGTGTAATTGTCGGAATCGAATTCCCACTTGCCATCAGCACTACGGGTAAAGGGCATTTCCACGCAATAGGTCTCGTTGTACCGGGTATCGCTCTGGAACATGGTGTTAAAGGCTTCTGCACTGACAAAGCAGCCGCTAGCCGGATTGTAGGTCGGCTTTTTCGTGGTCGGGTCCAGCAAATCGGCAACAATTCCCTGGGTCACGCCGATACACGGTGTGGGCTGGCCAGCAGGGTAACTGAAGGGAGCGTTCGTGGGGCAACCGTTATACTTACCTTCTGCACCAGGCATATCTTTATAGTACGTGGTAGCACAGGTAAACGCCCCATGCAGGCTGGCATCGGTATCGTAGATAATGGCGGCAAGTTCATAGGAACAAGTACCTTCAATACCTGGAAAGGTGTAATACCAGCCATCATCACTATCGGTCAGTAACTCTTCCTGGTCGGGCACAAAGTACAGGGTATCCTTCATTTTAAAAAGCATACCCAAAGGAATCGGAGTCGCCGGGTTCCCCGGTTCCTCCCAGTTACCGTTCAGACCAATAAGATCAGTCCGGGCCACATCGGCAGAACTGAAGAACACCACATTGTCAGAAATAGTCTCACCAAACCAAATATACTGGAACCATCCACAATGGTCTTTTACAGGATCCAACTTGACACCAGTTACACCGCCGTCCATACTAATCATGGGATCAGCAGAAAGCCATTCCGTATAATCGGCCGGAATCATCATGAATAAATACTTCGCATTAGGAGGTAGTTCCCCCACATATGTTTTGCCCTTTGTCTTAGGATCTTCCAAGACAAAAACCTTTTTTCCTTCTCCTGGGCAAGGAATATCAGCATCGTTAGTAGGCCAGTTGGCATCATTCGCCCCATTAGATGGCATAATACCAAAACCTTTCTTTCGAACGACCTTGCTTCCGGCAGGAGTAGCCTGATTGCCGATTGCAAAAAAGAGCTTATCTTTGATGCCCAAAGTTTCCAAATCGAATTCGTAATATCCATTTTCCGGATTAAGGACCATGGGCTCAAGATCGTTTACATTGAAGCCGCCAATATAAGCGCCAGTCCAATCTTCTGGTGCCTTAAAAAGCACCGTACCCTTACACACCTGCTGAGCACAAACCCCCTGTGCACCAACAAGGAGCAAACCAACGCTCACGGCGAATTTCCAGAACGAAACCTTCCTAAAATTTCTCATCTCATGACTTCCTTTCACTGGGCATAGCAAAAAGACCGGTCTTTTTGGGACGCCAGTATCCACCCGTAAAAATATCCTTTTCTGTTTAAAAAAGAACACTTTTTCTTTACATGGAGAGTCTGAGTTGTATACAAACGAAAAAAATCGGCTTAATTTAAAAAATTTGCCCAATTCAAGCCCGCTTAGTAAACAAAATTTTTCCAAAGATTACTTTTTGTTGTACGCACTCCAATTCAGAGCGTTTGACGCAAAGTGCAAAAAAGTGTGCTTTTTACTACATTTCTAAATAACACGGAGTGCTTATGCAAGACATGGACCGAACAATCGCCAGCGGAAACACCATCAAGTTGCCCATCGCCCAGATGCGGCCCCACCTGATTGTGCTATACCCGCAAAACCAGTTCAAGCAGATTCCGCTTGAAAAGGGCACGGTCGTTTTGGGTCGTGGCCAAGACGCAGACATCCGCATGGACGACGAACTGGTAAGCCGCAGGCACTGCGCCATCACCTTCGACGGCGACGGCGTTACCGTCAAAGATTTGGGCAGCACCAACGGCACCTTTGTAGACGGCTCCCCCATCAGCGAAAGCAAGCTGGAAGACCACAACCGCCTGCAAATCGGCAAGATGGTTTTGAAGATCGACTTCAAGGACGCCAGCGAAGAAGCTTTCGACCGAGAACTCTACGAAGCGGCCACCATGGATCCGCTGACCAAGATAAGCAACCGCCGCACCTTTATGGACCGCAGCCTCGGCGAATTGGCTCTGGCCCGCCGCAACAACTATTACGTTCACGCCATCATGGTCGACGCAGACCACTTCAAGCGCGTGAACGACACCTGGGGTCACCAATGCGGAGACATGGTCCTTAAAGAAATCGCCCGCATTCTCAAAGAAGAAAAAAGGGAATCAGACCTGCTGGCCCGTTATGGCGGCGAAGAATTCGTGCTGCTTTTAGGGGGCATCGGCCCCGAAGACGCCAAGAAGAGCGCCGAACGCCTGCGTTCGGCAGTAGAACGTCACCGTTTTTCGTGGAAGGATACCATTATCCCGGTGACCATTTCTTTAGGGCTCGCTAGCCGCCAGGGCGAAAAAATCGGCAAAATAGAAGAACTGATTGCCGAATGTGACCGCCTGCTTTACATCGCCAAAGAGAGCGGACGCAATCAAGTGGCTTTTTAGCCCCAAATGGATTGCTTCGCCTTCGGCTCGCAATGACGTTTTAAGTATAAAAAAGCTAAATTTGGCGCCGAAATGTCAAAATTGAATTCCGAGCGCCTCAATTCCTTTGGTTCTGCAAGCATCCCGAAACTGGTCTTGCAGTTCTCGGTACCTGCCATCATCAGCATGCTGGTGAACGCCCTCTACAATATTGTGGACCGATTCTTCGTAGGTCAGGGTGTGGGCAGTCTCGGTATCGCAGGCATTACGCTCTGCTTCCCGATTTTCCTGTTCATCATGGCCATGTCCATGATGATTGGCGTGGGCGGCAATACGCTTTTCTCCATTCGCCTCGGTCAAAAGAAATACATTCAAGCAAGCATTATCCTGAACAACTCTTTCTCGCTCCTAATCCTGATGGCAATCGTCACGTTCACGCTGGGCGAGATTTTCATGGTGCCGCTTCTCAAGTTGTTCGGGGCAAGCGAGCAAACCTTGCCGGTCGCGAGCAGCTACATGCGTATTTTGCTGTGCGGTGCGGTATTCCAGACGATCGCTCCGGGCATGAACCACTTTATCCGTTCGATGGGGCACCCCAAAACCGCCATGTTCCGTGAAATCGCGGGTGCAGTCACGAACATCGTTCTCGACTATATCTTTATCATGAGATTCCACTGGGGAATCGAGGGCGCCGCCTGGGCGACCATCTGTTCGCAGTTGGTGGCCTCGGCACTCATTACACAATTCTTTGTCAAGAAGAATACGCCCATCCGCATTCGCTGGCGGCACATGAAGCTTAGACTCGCCTATGTCAGGAAGATTATCGTCCTTGGTATTCCGCCTAGCATTATGCAGGTGTGCAACAGCCTGATGAACGCGATTCTCGCCTGGAGCCTTACTACTTACGGCAACGTAAGCCTGCACGATACGGGAAGCCTTTCGGGTGGCGACCTTGCGATTTCTGCATTCGGTATCGTGAATAGCATCGCCACGTTCATCCTGCTTCCGCTACTGGGTTTCGTGAACGGTACGCAGCCGATTATCGGCTACAACTACGGCGCCCGCCTGAACGACCGCGTCAAGGGAACACTCAAGTTCACCTTCATCTACGCCGGCGGCTTCATGCTTGTTGCATGGGGCATCATGATGTGGCAAGCCGAAGCGCTGGTGGCCCCGTTTGCACCGAACGACCTGAAATTGCAGGATGTGGCCGCCTGGGCGCTCCGCATTTTCGGTGCGGCATTTTTCATGATTCCCTTCGGTATGACTTCGGGCAGTTTCTTTCAAGGTACAGGAAAGGCGCTCAGGTCCATGTTCCTGAACGCCTGCCGTCAAGTGATTCTACTGATTCCGTTCCTGCTGATACTGCCCCACTTCTTTGAACTCAAGGGCGTATTCATGGCCCAGCCCATTGCCGACACAGGAGCCGCGATTATCGGGCTTACCATGCTCTGGCATGAGCTAAAAAAACTTAAGTAGCTAGCGAACGTTCATGCGGCGGGTTTCGCGGGCAACTTTCACGATATAGGTGCCGGGCATAAGATTCGGCACCACCGTTTCAGCACCAGCGGTAACGCCCTGGCGAACAACGCGGCCCTGCAAATCCATGACAGCATACTTGGCCGCCTCTGCACCGGAAATCATTAGAGTCGAGGGCGAAAGGCTGCTCACTGCAAACGTTCCACGCAACTTACGTGAAGCAGCAATTTCGAGGGAACCATCTGCTCGGCCCAATGCAATATTCGTCATAATTTCAATATTGCTCATGGTCGTACGGCGGTCGCAGGCAAAGAGATCTAAATCGTACTTTTTACCCGCTTCAAGTTTTCCACTACCACCCTTAAATGCGTCCAGGTCCACATAACCGGGAGCGTCTATATGGGTACCGCCAATATCAACGGCAAGCTTATTGTCGATGTAGACCCAAATATCGTCGCCGCCGCGGATACCAAAACGCTGACCATTCTGGTAAACGAAACTGGAATGAAGTTCATAGCAGAAATGATGGTTGCGGCCACCGGTTCCATTTCTTGGATACGAGTACCAACGAGGTTCGCCCGCTATGGAATCATTATAGGGGGTTTCCGTTCCACTCTCATAGTACGGCCAACCTTCAGGAGCATACTCACGACAAGTCCATCCAAAAACACAATTTTCAGGCGTTTCGCTTGCAATAAACCCGGTATCAAGACCAAGGGCCTTCTGGATAAACGTAGTCGTAACATCGCCATCGCCAAAATTGCCTTCACAACCAAAACCCTTGTCCCAAGCGGGGCCATTGCAGAACACATTAATTACAGGAACACCTTCGGCAGGATCAAGCGCCCTAAGCGCCTCACCCAAAAACGTAGGTCCTTCAGCCTCGCGTTTTGTTCGGGCAGCCGCCACCGGATTCTGGCCCGCAGCCGAAATATCATCATCAGTCACGGCTTCTACGGGGAAGAACCCACCTATAACAGACGTTCCCTTGTTTATAAAGGTATCGGAGTTGAAGTTCCACCAGCCATTTGCCATACGGGAGAAGGGCATGTCAAAATGACTTTTTTCGTTCACGCCCTGCGTATAGTTGAACAGCTGATTAAAGAACTTTTCTTCAATAAAGCACTTCTTGCCAGCAGTCGTCAACTTGGGCTTTTTCGTTGTCGCATCCAGCGTAGATTCGACGATACCCGGGGTAACACCAACGCAAGCCTCAACGGCCGCTACCGCCACCGCGGAATCGACACCTTGTGCACCCTTTTGGCAACCTTCAGCCATCATTGCATAACATGAGAAAGCCGGATGCAAGCTAGCATCGGTATCGTAAATTGTTACGGGGAGTACGTAATAGTCGTCCTCTTCGACACCAGCAGCCCACACCATTTGTGAAGCTGCGAAAGCCGCACATAACCCAAACCACAGATTCTTTTTCATGAACACTCCCAAAATTTTCATTTGAATACGAATCAAATATACATGAATAATGGATTCCTTGCAAAGAATACCTTACAATTTATACAAAGGAACTCCGCCTGTTGGCGGAGTTCCTGGTGAATTTATTCGCAATTGACGAAATTACTTCGCGGCCTTGGAAGCGGCTTCGAAGGCAGCGCCGAGCTTAGCGAGGGCCTCGTCGCATTCTGCGGCGCTCACGTTCAGCGGCGGGAGCATACGCAGCACGTTGCCCTTGGCAGAAAGCACCATAAGCTTTTCTTCACGAGCGGCGGCGATGATGTTGCCCACCGGCATTGATTCGTCGAGAGCCACACCGAGAATCAAACCTTCGCCGCGAATTTCCTTGGCGAAGCTGTACTTTTCGGTAAGAGCCTTGAGGCCTGCCTTAATCTGGGCGGAACGTTCAGCGACATTCTTGAGGAGGCCCGGAATCTGCTTCACGACAGCGAGACCTGCGGCGCATGCAATCGGGTTGCCGCCAAAAGTCGTGCCGTGATCGCCGGCCTTGAGCTGGTCGGCAATGTGCTGACGCAGGAGAACCGCACCGAGCGGGAGACCGCCACCGATGCCCTTGGCAAGCGTTACGAGATCCGGATTCAGGCCGTACTTTTCGAAACCGAGGAAGGTTCCAAGACGGCCCACGCCTGCCTGCACTTCGTCAACGATGACGAGGCAGCCGCATTCCTTCTGCAGGCTGTTAATGGTAGCAACCATTTCAGCGGAAAGCGTCATCACGCCACCTTCGGCAGCGAGGCTTTCGAGCATGATAGCGCAAGTGTCCTTGTTGACTTCTTTCTTCAAAGCTTCGCAGTCATTCCATGTGACATGCACAAAGTCACCCGGCATAGAGCCGAAGCCTTCGCGGATAGCCGGCTGACCCGTTGCAGAAAGAGCTGCAAAAGTACGGCCGTGGAAGCTGTTCACGAACGTCACGATCTTCTGACGATTCTTTTCACCCTTTCTATCGAAGTACTTACGTGCGAACTTGATGGCGCCTTCGTTGGCTTCGGTACCGGAGTTGCAGAAGAAGGCCTTGTCGAACTTGGTGATTTCAAGGAGAGCCTTGCCGAGATTAATCTGCGGGTAGTTCGGGTAAAGGTTGCTGATGTGGTTGAAGTGGTTCATCTGTTCCACCACCGCATCCTTGATTGCCTGGTTCTGGTGACCGAGCGCGTTCACGGCGATGCCAGCCACGAAGTCCAGGTACTTGTTGCCCTGGTCGTCGTAGAGGTAAGAGCCAACGCCTTCCACAAAGTTGATGTCTGCCTTGCCGTAGAGCGGCGCGATAATTTGTTTGTCCTGTTCGAGCAGGTTAGCGCAAGATTGTGCCATAGTTTAAATCTCCATTAATTTGTTTGCCAAAGTGTTCCGCGTCCTTCCAACCCACGATGTGGATGCTCTTGAGTCCTCGTCGGATCGACTTGAAACTCTCGCGGACTTTGGGAATCATACCGCCGGAGATGACGCCAGCTTCAATCAACTTTTCGG
>JAFXLS010000004.1 GCA_017530965.1 Fibrobacter sp. | reverse complement strand
AGAAATGGACAATGCCGCTGGCAAACTGGTCCTTAATCGCTCAGCAACTATGTATAAGGTTCGAGGACCGGTTTAAAATTTTATAACTTTTACTAAGGAATCAAACAACGGACGATGACACAGTTTGATTTACACTACCCTTACTTCTTTTACAACGATCCAGTTTCTAGTTTGGGTTGGCAAATTGCTAATATATACGACAGCTTAACTCGATGGGCTGTTCCTGTCTTTATCATGATCAGCGGAATGTTTTTTTTGAATCCACAAAAGGAAGTATCCATACAAAAATTATATCGCAAATATATCTTCAGAATTGTCGTTGCATTATTTTTTTGGGGAATTGTATATCAATCAGCAAACGTTATCAAAAGAGTTTTACTTGAAAAAGCCAATTCTAACATGGCCATTATGGAGGCTTTAAAAGAATTTATTTTAGGGCCGACATGGTACCATTTATGGTTTCTCTACCTAATCATTGGCTTGTATATGTTCGTTCCCATCTTTCGCATTTTCACAAAAAATGCAACAGAAAAACATTACCGATATCTCCTTATATTATTTCTTTCTTGCGGATGTGCGCTTCCCCTTTTACAAGAGTTTCTTTTTTTCGCCGACAAAAGTTTTAGATTATATTTCAGCTTAAAAGAATTCCTTGGCTATTCATGCTACTTTATTCTAGGATACTATTTCTCTAGATTCTATTTGCCCCCCAAAATGAGATATATTGTGTATATATCGGCTGCATGTTCAGTCATTTTTCAGATTATTGGGACATCGCTAATCAGTTATAAATATAATCGAGGTATTGAGGTGTTATATACAAATTTCACCCCCAATGTCGCAATTCAGGCAATAGCAATATTCTTATTGGTCAAAGAAATCTGTTCCAAAATTAAGTTATCCGATAGAAAAATACAACTCATTGGCTTACTTGGGAAATATTCTTTTGGAATGTATCTGGTCCACGACTTCTTTAACGGTATTTTCTACAGAATAGGCTTTTACGCAATCGGCATTCCCCAAATTTTCGACATCCCGATTAGAACGATTATGACATTCCTTTCAAGTTTTTTAGTTATTTGTATATTGAGCAGAATTCCTGTTATAAAGAAATATTGTATGTAAAGTCTATTTTCGGGGCGTATTTGCGCTATTTTTCCAATCATTCATTCCACAGACCACGCAAGAATCTATATTACTCAATAACATGACCGCGATCGAGTTCGAAAACATCAGCAAGCAGTACCGCCTGGGGCTAGTGAGCACCGGGACGCTCAGCCACGACCTGAACAGGTTCTGGCAGACCAAGGTACTGCGCCGCGAAGACCCCTATCTCAAGGTGGGCGAAGTCAACGACCGCGCGCACAAGGGCGACAGCGAATACGTGTGGGCCCTGAAGGACATCAACTTCAAGGTGGAACAGGGCGACGTCGTGGGTATCATCGGCAGGAACGGAGCCGGCAAGAGCACGCTCCTCAAACTGCTGAGCCGCGTGACCGCCCCCACCACAGGCACCATCCGCGCACGGGGCCGCATCGCGAGCCTCCTCGAAGTGGGCACCGGATTCCACCCCGAGATGACCGGACGTGAGAACATCTACATGAACGGCGCCATCATGGGCATGAGCCGCGCCGAGATTACCCGCAAGCTCGATGAAATCGTGGATTTCAGCGGTTGCGAACGCTACTTGGACACCCCCGTGAAACGCTACAGCAGCGGCATGACCGTACGCCTCGGGTTCGCCATCGCAGCACACCTAGAACCCGAAATTCTCGTGGTAGACGAAGTGCTGGCCGTGGGCGACGCCGAATTCCAGAAAAAGGCCATCGGCAAGATGCAGGACGTAAGCCGCGGCGAAGGCAGAACAGTGCTGTTCGTAAGCCATAACATGGGCGCGGTGAAAAATCTGTGTAAGCGCGGAATTGTCCTGAATCAAGGGCAAGTGGCATTTGATGGGGCCGTTGAAGAAGCAATTAATTACTATACCGACTCAAATGTCAAGAATTGCGAGCGAAAAGTCCTTATCAATGATCGAGACCACCGAGATATAAAACTTCCTAAAGATTTAGAATTTGTCGAAGCCGAAATGTTAAACCCAGACATTGAGCATTTAGCGACCGACGAACCACTACAATTTAGAGTAAAAATAAAAAGGAATAATCCATCTATAAAAAAATTCACTATTGGAACTCATGCAGTAAATATGAGTGGTAATTGTGAATCAACAACAGCCTCCCCTATTCTGAATGCCCCAGATAAAGCTTTTTTCAACATAAAACTTACCATAAAAAATCATACACTGGCAAAGGGAAATTATAAAATTTATTTCAACATCGGCATAAAAGATGTTTCTCACGGAACAACCGATTATGACATCGTCAAGAATGTCCTTTTCTGCCAAATTTTTTATAAAAATAAAAATACTCAAGAAGCGTATAGCGGATGGCAAAAAGGCTGGGGCAACCATTATATAGATTCTGTCGAATATAAATTGGATTAATATGTATTCTATTCGAGCTTATCTCAAGCAGCTAAAAACATACATTAAACGTCCCATTTCCTTTTTTGACAATTGGGCAGAAGCAGGCCGTTTAAATTGGATGCCTGACAAATGGTATCTCTCTTTAATGTTCCGAAGTAAAATGGGATATTGGATGAATTGGAAACATCCTAATACTTTTAATGAAAAACTGCAATGGCTAAAAGTACATGACCGAGACCCTCTTTACACACAACTTGTTGATAAATATGAAGTTCGAAAATATATTGCAAAAAAGATTGGCGAGGAATACCTAATTCCATTACTTGGTGTTTGGAAACATGTAGACGACATTGACTTTGATAAATTACCAAATCAATTTGTGTTGAAATGTACACATGATTCAGGAAGCTCAATCATCTGTAAAAATAAAGAAAAATTTGACATTGTCGAAGCAAAACAAAAACTTGCCAACGCATTAAAAGTGAACTACTATACATTATCAAGAGAATGGCCATACAAAAATGTCAAGCCTCAAATCATTGCGGAAAAATATTTAGAATCAACTGATTTAAATGATTATAAATTTCAAGTATTTAATAGCAAAGTAAAAAACTGTTTTGTATGCAGCAAACGCTTTTCAAAAGATGGGCTACATGTTACTTTTTTTGACAGGAGATGGAATCCTTTAAATTTCACAAAGCTATACCCAAAAGAAACAGACGCTTTAGCACAACCCTTATTTTTTGAAAGAATGGTTGAAATTAGCGAGAAGATTGCAAAGAAATTTCGATTTCTTCGGGTTGATTTTTACGAACACAAAAATAGACTCTATATAGGAGAACTAACTTTTTATCCCGGCGCAGGATTTGAAAAATTCGATCCACCAGAATGGGACGAAGAATTCGGCAAGCTAATCAATTTGGAAAATTTTTAAATTAATTTAACTATATGCCAGCCAAATTTGTCATATACACTGTAATGGTCGGTAGATACGGAACCATTCATCAACCTTTAGTAATTGATGACAGATTTGACTATATTCTTTTTTCTAATGACTATACAGAGAAAGAAATTGGCATTTGGAAAGTTCATCCGATACCACAAATCGTAAAAAACGACAATAAACGTCTTTCCCGCTATCCCAAAACACACCCAGAAACACTTTTAAAAGATTATCAGGCTTCGCTTTACATTGATGCGAATATTCAAATTGCTGACACATGGGTTTACAATCGTTTTATAGAATGCTTTGAAAAAAATTATGATACTGCAGGAATACAATTAGTTCTCACAGGAAGAGACTGTATCTACCGTCATGCCTACGATATGTGTACAATGCGTGCCGAACACGATTATATTGCAATTAATCAATGTCACGCAATGATGAAAAACGGCTTTCCAGAGCATTTCGGGCTCAACGAAAACAACATCATTTTTCGCACACATAGCGAAAGAATGAAACAAGCCGACGAAGAATGGTGGTGGTGGATAACACACTACTCCTTTAGAGATCAGTTTTCTTACATGTACTGTTTCTGGAAATACAACATTAATCGTCAACTATTTTTACCCGCCGGGGAAGACTCTCACAATTCTCAGCACTTTATCTTTTACCAACACAATGAAATAAAAGATGTTTCTAGGAAGAAATGGATTAATTGCGGCTTATTTGAATGGTTTCGGAATCAAAGCCGACTCCAAAGCAAACATAATTACGACAAGTACAGTGAGCACTGGATTTCCTTATGTAAAGCATCTAATCCGCAATTAGCTCTCTTTTTATGGGGAATTTACGTCAGCATAAAAGCCTGCATAAGCGCAGTTTCACGCAGATTATTCCAAAAAACACTATATTAAGTAATATAGCCGAGATTCATATATGACCTTTACTGAACACATATATTATATAGTTGTAAAAATCTGTTCGTGTTTTTACTCACCCAAAAGACATGAGTGTATGCAACGCAGAATCAACTACATACGAACCTTATGGTTAAGAAAGCAATTTAAGCATATTGGCCAATCTGTACTTTTTCAGAAAATCGATTTTCTAGTCGGCGCTAAATACATTTCCATCGATGATAATTCTTTTTTTGACAAACACCTATACTTAACAGCATGGGACTCCTATCAAAGTAAAGAATCATCACAATCATTTTTACCATTAATAACTATCGGGTCTAATTGTCACTTTGGAGCCTTCAACCATATAACAGCAATCAATTCTATTACTATCGGAAACAATCTATTGACTGGAAAATGTGTCACCATCACAGACAATTCTCATGGTTCTACAGAATATGAAAATTTATCAATAGAACCCATTCTCCGTCCACTGTCATCTAAGGGTCCTGTAAAAATTGGAAATAACGTTTGGATTGGAGATAAGGTCACAATTCTACCAAATGTCAAAATTGGAGATGGGGCTGTTATTGGCGCTAACGCAGTTGTAACGAAAGACATTCCTCCATACGCCGTTGTCGTAGGAAACCCCGCACGAATTATAAAAATCTCGAAAGAGGTTTCCAATGAAACTTGATAAACGCCTCATCGCCATAAATCTTCCTCAGTTTCATCCATTCAAAGAAAACGATGAATGGTGGGGTAAAGGTTTTACCGAATGGACAAATGTGACCAAAGCCAAGCCACGTTTTAAAGGGCATTATCAGCCCCATTTACCCGCAGATACCGGCTTTTATGATTTACGCCTGCCCGAAGCCAGAGAAATGCAGGCCGAAATGGCTCGCAAATATGGCATATACGGCTTTTGCTACTATCATTATTGGTTTAACGGCAAACAATTAATGGAACGTCCAGTCAATGAAATTCTGGCTTCAGGAAAACCTGATTTTCCTTTCATGCTTTGCTGGGCTAACGAAAATTGGACTCGAGCTTGGGATGGCGGCGAAAAAGAAATCTTAATTGAGCAACATTACTCAAAAGAAGATGACGTTGCTCATATGGAATATTTATGCAAAAATGTTTTCTCCGACCCAAGATACATTCGCATAGACAATCGCCCGTTCTTTGCAATATACAGGCCTGATCTTTTTCCAAATATCAAGGAGAGCATTCAAATCTGGCGAGAGACCGCAGCCAAATTCAAGATGAATCTGTATCTCGGATTTATGCGAATAGAAAAAGTCTCACGAAAAGAGATTCTAAATGCGGGTTTTGACATTTCTATTGATTTTCAACCGCATTTCACCTATTCCTCCCAATGGTGGCTAAACAAATACATCTGGGCAAACCTTTTCCGAACCAAAATACTAAGAATATCCGCCAAAGACTATCCAACACTTATTGATTACAAAGAATATGTCAAACATGAAATTGACTGTTTCGGCCAACACATTAGAGAGTTTCCATGTATAACCCCCTCATGGGACAATTCTCCTAGAAGGCTCTCCGATAACTATTGGGCTTTAACAAATAGCACCCCTCAGACATATGCCACTTGGCTAAGAACTATTTTGGATAAATTTATTCCTTTTTCTGAGGAAGAAAATTTCATCTTTATTAACGCTTGGAACGAATGGGCCGAAGGGAACCATCTAGAGCCAGATCAAAAGTGGGGATTATCTTATTTAGAAGAAACAAAAAAACAACTTGAAAAATGAGTATTCCTTCAGTTTCTGTCATAGTCCCCAACTACAATCACGCGCCTTATCTTCGGCAGCGTCTTGATTCCATATTTAATCAAACCTATCAAAATTTCGAAGTTATCATTCTTGATGATTGCAGCTCGGACAACAGCAAAGAAATCATTGAAGAATATCGCAATCGTCCCCAAGTAAGCCATATTATATATAACGAGACAAATAGTGGTTCTCCATTCAAACAATGGGCAAAAGGATTTGATTTAGCAAAGGGCGAATATATTTGGATTGCAGAAAGCGATGACTGGGCTGAGTTTAATTTTTTAGACGAACTTGTTTCAGCTTTAGACAAAGACAATTCTCTAGCACTAACATTTTGCGAAAATTACTGGGAATTTGAAGCAAAAACAGAACGGCATAAATTCTGTTTTAAAACCATTACCATCAATGGAATTGACTTTATAAAAAAATATCAAAGTTTCAGGAATCAAATCGTCAACGCGAGCAGTATTTTATTTCAAAAAAAAATACTTCATTCCATTCCGAATAATTACAAAGACTTATCATGTTGTGGAGATTATCTTTTTTGGATATATCTTTTAGAAAAAGGAAATATCAGATATATTCGCAAACATTTAAATCACTTTAGACGGCACACTTTCACCACAACATCAAAAAGTACAGCATCCGGAAAAACATTCTTCGAAAATTTTTACATATATGAATATTTAAACAATCAAGGATATATAACCCCATTTCTCAAATTACGAATATTTGCTTATAATTTAAATCTCATTGAAAAAAACAAGCAAGATTTATTAACGAATGAATCCTATCTTAAATGTAAAAATTTGTGGGAAATCCAAAACAACGGCTTTTGGACAACGATACTTCTAAGACTCGCATACGATGCAAACATCTGTTTCGAAAACATTTCTTTGGGAGCTAAAATATGGAATATTTTGCATCTACCAAATACAAATATTAGAGAAAAAATATGCCAGTTTAAGAAATGTTTAAAATTAAACGATTAATCCGTAAAATTGCTAATAACCAAGCCCCACTGAATAAAGGCACCCATTTATGAACGTTCTTTGGCTTAACGTGACAGAACCTGTTGAATACAATCAAGAAAATGGTTTTGTTGGGGGGTGGCAAGACTCTCTAGAATCTATTGTAGCCCATTGTGATGAAATTAATCTTTCCATCGCTTTTACAACCCAATCGTTTAAACTCCCTAAAAATATCAACGGAGTCCAATACATCCCTATTTTCACACATTACACGATTATTGACAGACTAAAAAAATTGGTTTCATGGAAAGTCGTCGCAAAAAAAATCATTTCAGCATTAAAGCAAATCATTGAAACAACAAGGCCAGACATCATACATGTATTTGGAACAGAATGGCCATTTGGACTGATTTCAAAATTTACAGACATACCTGTCGTAATACATATTCAAGGATCCATCGTAGAATACAACAAATTTATATATCCTCTAAATTACAATTTTATCGACTTCCTTTACGAGAAACGTTATAATCTCCGTCATTTTGTAGAAACTCTATGTCAGCCATTTTCAAGTCATTCTCGATACTTAATGGAAAAGGAAATATGGCATACTAATAAATTTTATATGGGACGCACAAATTGGGATTTTCAACTTTCAGAAAAAATGCATCCTCATCGAATTTATTTTCATGTAAATGAAGCGCTAAGAAAACCTTTTATACAGTCTACAAATCACTGGCAATACAGGACATCAAATAAAACCATTCTTTTTTCCACAGGATGCTCTACATTTTGGAAAGCACCCAACCTTTTATTACGAACTGCAAAAATTTTAAAGGAGTACGAGTTTAGTTTTGAATGGTTCGTTGCAGGTCTTATGCCTGACCATCTAAAGAACATTGTTGAAAAAAAAGAACTTTCATCCTTTGAAGAAAATAACGTATTCTTTCTAGGTTGGCAAACGGCAGAACAGATTCGACAAAGATTACTAGATTCTTCTCTGTATATTCATAATGCATACATCGAAAACAGCCCCAATTCTATCTGCGAAGCACAAATCATTGGAGTTCCAGTTATTTCAACAAATGTCGGCGGAATACCAAGCCTTATTGAAGATGGGAAAAACGGTTTTTTAGTTCCTATAGATTCCCCAAAACTAATGGCCAAGAAAATTATTTCATTAGCCCATAACAAAGAACTTCTTTGTGAAGTTTCACAAAACGCCCAAAATACAGCTATCCAACGACATAACGAGAAAACAATCCTGAATCAGTTACTAAATTGCTATAAAACCATTCTCAACGGTCGCCCCAAATGATAAAATTCATATACAACATCATCAATATCATTTACAGCAGAAATCTTTCCAAGACATTTAGATCAAAAAAAAAGTTTTTCTGCCATTTTCCTCAAAATTTTTTAGGAAACAAGTACATTTCTATTGGAGAACACTGTTTTTTTGGAAAAAATTGCATTGTATCAGCATGGGATCAACACGGCAATCAACATTTCAATCCTGAAATTCAAATAGGAGACGATTGCGAATTCGGCGAATACAACCACATTACAGCAATTAACGAAATAACAATAGGAAATGGATTACTTACAGGAAGATGGGTGACAATAACAGATAATTCTCATGGGGAAACAGATATAAATAGTTTAAAATCAAAACCTACCGATAGAAAGATTGTTTCTAAAGGTCCTGTAAAAATCGGAAACAATGTTTGGATTGGAGACAAAGCCACTATATTGCCTAACGTGACTATTGGTAATGGGGCTGTTATTGCAGCAAATGCCGTCGTCACAAAAGATGTTCCCGCATATTCTGTAGCAGCAGGAAATCCTGCAAAAATCGTCAAACAAGCAGTTTCAAATGGATAAGCCACTCATCATAGCATTCTACCTACCCCAATACCATCCCATTCCCGAAAACGACGAATGGTGGGGCAAAGGCTTTACCGAATGGACAAACGTAGGCAAGGCAAAACCACTTTTCAGAGGGCATTATCAGCCCAAGATCCCAGCCGATTTAGGATATTATGATTTGAGAATACCGGAAATACGCGAGGCGCAAGCCGAACTCGCCCGTGAAGCAGGTGTAAATGCTTTTTGTTATTGGCACTACTGGTTTGGCAATGGAAAAGAATTGCTCGAACGGCCCTTCAAAGAAGTCGTAGAATCTGGAAACCCAAATTTTCCATTTTGTCTGGGATGGGCAAACGAAAACTGGCAAGCAAAGCTATGGAACGCAGATTGCAGTTCTTCCGTCAAAAAAGACCTCATTATTCAAGAATATCCTGGTAACGAGGATATAAAAAAACATTTCTACAGCCAACTAAACGCCTTTAAAGACCCCCGTTACATAAGAATCAACAACCGCCCGCTATTCTTGATCTATTCACCGCTGAAACATCCCCAGTTGCAGGAATTTTTTCATATATGGAATGCTCTTATCAAAGAAAATAACGTTGCCGAATCTTTTTATTTTGTTGGCTTGGCAAAAGATGATCGAGAAATGGAAAACATAAAAAAATTGGGGTTCGATGCAGTTACTAGCGGGCTGTTAGACAGGATTCCTTCTGTATATATGAAACGGCCTCTTCTCTATAGAATAATCAAATACATCTTACGCACCAAGTTCAAAAAACCCATAGTCATCCCCTATTCTAAAGCAGCCCCTTTATTCACTCATTCTTCTTTTGACAGCAAAGAATATGTCATTCCAACGATCATTCCAAACTGGGATCACTCTCCAAGAAGTGGCGGAAATGCAGTTATTCTCCATAATGCAACTCCTGAAGCATTTCAAAAGCATTGTGAATCCGTATTGAGCATTGTAAAAGAAAAAGAAAATAAAATCATCTTCTTAAAATCATGGAACGAATGGGGTGAAGGGAATTATATGGAACCCGATTTAAGGTATGGTAAAGGATATATCCAAGCTCTTGCCAAAGCATTAAAGAAGGTGTTTCCGTGAAAAATTCATACATAACCATTTTCACTTCCACCTACAATCGCAGACAATTGATAGAAAGGCTCTATCAATCACTTTTGTCACAAACTCAAAAAAATTTTGAGTGGTTGGTGGTTGATGACGGCAGTACCGACGACACTGAAATTTTTTTCGAGTCACTCTTGTCCGAACAGCAGCCATTTTCTATTCGCTATGTAAAGCAAGAAAATGGGGGCAAACATAGAGCAATAAATAACGGCATAAAAAAAGCATCCGGAGAACTATTCTTCATTGTCGACTCCGACGATTATATAACTGAAAACGCGATTGAAAAAATCAATCATTGGGCGACGACGCTAGATGATTCGCACAAATGGGCTGGAATCGCAGGATTAAGAGGTCAAACAAAGAATAGAGTTCTTGGTCAGCACAATTCCTTATATAAATATATTGATGCAAAAAATAGCGAAAGACGCAAGTTCAACTTATTAGGCGATAAAGCAGAAATCTATTTCTCGGAAATTTTAAAGAAATATCCATTCCCAGAAATTCCTGGCGAAAATTTCATCTCTGAAGAAATTGTATGGAATGCTATAGCGCGAGATGGCTATTATTTAAGATGGTTTAACGAGATCATCTATATATGTGATTACCTTGATGGTGGACTAACCAAAGACAACACCAAGGATAAAAACAATCCACAAGGCAGACTTCTTTGGGCAACAGGACAACTTGCTACATTTCCTAATTCATGGAGAGACCAATTTCTGGCCATCGGCATATACCGTCACACAGTTGCCGGGATAAAATCCATAAACCTAACGGCAAAAGAGCTCGGCGTTTCTAGAGCATCCGTATTTTTAGCATCAATACTCTTATCATTATATAACCATCTTTTTCCAGTTAAACACTAATATGATTCCTAAAATAATACATTACTGCTGGTTTGGCCGAGGCGAAAAACCTCCTCTTGCCAAAAAATGCATTGCATCTTGGCACAAGTTTCTGCCCGATTACGAAATCAAGGAATGGAATGAAGACAACTACAATATTACAAAAAATGCCTATATGGCTGCAGCCTATAAAGAAAAGAAATATGGTTTTGTCCCCGATTATATTCGCTCAGATTTAATCTATGAATATGGTGGTTTTTATTTCGATACAGATGTGGAAGTGATTAAACCATTAAGCTCTTTATTACAATACAAAGGCATTATGGGGTTTGAATCCAAGGAATTCGTTGCAGGAGGTCTAATTATCGCAGGCGAAAAAGGCCTAGAAATCTTTAAAGAAATGCGCGATATCTACGACAGCATAAGCTTCTATAACGACGACGGCTCATTAAATCTATTACCGTCGCCTGCATACAATACAGAAGTTCTTCTTAAACATGGACTCAAAAAAAATGGGGAAAAGCAAGAAGTTGCAGGTGTTACAATTTTCCCTACAGATTTTTTTTGTCCCAAGCCATCACAGTTTGGCAAAATCAATATCACCGAAAACACATTGACAATACACCATTACGCAGCATCTTGGATAGGCCCCAAACAGCGCTTTGCGAATCTGATGATTCGAATTTTTGGAAAGAAGCTGATTATGAAATTATGGAATCTGATAAAGTAACTCCAGCGTTTTATAACAGGTCCTAATATCAAATCTACTATTTTTCACCTGTGGCACAGGTCGATTTTTTCTCACACTAAAAGAACCAATCTTTTCACACCAAGGTTCCACATCATCAATAGGCAACGCATTAACGTTATCAGTAATCGCAACTTCTTTTGGCACAGCATCACTCACGACACAGCACAATCCATTATACTGAGCTTCCACCAGCGTCATTGGGAACGCTTCGCGTGTCGATGGCAGCAATAGCACATCCATCGCGCTATAGAATCCAACAACATCTTTTTGCAACCCAGCAAAAACAACTTTATCTTCTAGTCTTTTTTGATTCACCAAGGCCTGTATTTCAGCTTGCAGAGGACCATTCCCGACAAGCAATAGTCTGCAGTTGTCATGCATTCGGGAATATTCGGAGTATAATTCAACAATAAACTTGTGATTCTTCTCCGGGAAAAATCTCCCCACATGTCCAATTACAAAATCAGTTTCGGCAATTCCATACTTTGTACGAATTTCTCGGCGAGCAGACTCACTATATTTGAACCGTTCTGGATCAATTGCATTAGGGAGAATAGTCACCTTGCCCTTCTTGAAAGCTTTAAGCCCCCAACCGTTGATGGCGGCGGCTTCGCCACAGGCTAGCCAACGGGTTGCGAATAATTTGCAAGGAATACGCATTATGGCACAAAGGAGATTCCGGGGCAACGCCCGGAATGACAATTCATGAGAAACCGTGTAAGCTTGGTGATGGTGCGCAAGCCGTTTCTTGATGCCAGCAAGCATCGCCACAAAGCACACATAGCTATTCATATACCAATCTAAATGGCTATGAACAACATCATAGTGCCCTTTGCGGAATATCTTGAACATTGTCCACAAATGCTTTAGCGGGTGATGCACCTTGTCAGGAATCTGGATGCAGTTAATTCCGACTTCATTAAAGCGTTCCAAAATCTGCGGGTTCGGTTCGTACTGATATAACAAATCAAAATGGATATCGTGCATACGGGAGCAATAGTTCAAAACCACCTGTTCCGAACCGCCACCAACAATCCCATGTAACACCTGACTAACGCGAATATTTTTACCCACAGTCATCTTAATTTAACTTCAATGGTACTAGCATCAACAGTACACAATGTATAAAAAAAGAAAGACCAGCTTACGCAGGTCTTTCTTTAGATTATTTCAGACTAACCTTATTTACCACGAGTCAGATCACCAAAACGAGGCGTCAGGGTTTCGCAAGCAGCGACACCACTGGGATAATTTGCGGTCCACTTAGCGCCGTTACCAGACTGAGAAGCAGCAACATCAAGCGTCCAAGAAGAACCCTTGGTGCAGTCATTCAAAGCCACCAAAGACTTAGCTTCCCAAGCACCAGTTGCACCAGTGCTAAGAGCTACCGTACCAGTCGAGGTAACCGAGCCCTTATAGTCGAAGCTAGTCGTAGCCTGCATTTCGTAGCCAATCTTGCCAAAGCCACCGATATAGTCACCAACTTCAGCGATGTAGGCATCCTGCAGCTTGACATATTCGCCAGCGGCCGGGCCGATTTCGGAAGCCTTAGACTTAGCAATCATGCCGAACAGTTTCGGTACTGCGACGGCGGCCAAGATGCCCATGATCACGATCACGACCATCAATTCAATGAGGGTAAAACCTTGCTTTTTCATAGTGTACTCCTTGTTGTTTGTTACACACTTGTTTGGTCTTAGGCCCGTTAGTGGGCGTTCAACCGGTTTATGTCTGTAATATAAACAATTTTTTTCAGAAAAGCAATAGTTTTGCAAAATTTTTTGCATTTTTGTGTAAAAATTGTCAGACTTTTGTCACAAATTTTTACTTTGTTTGCAAAATTCTATCGTTTTCACATCAAAATCGCCATATTCCAGCCAGAACTTTGATGATGTATATATACAAATTTTTTTGAAAAAAAACATTTTTTTAAGAAAAAAACTGAATTTTTTTATTCCAACTTGGATTGAAAAAAAGAAAAACCCGGCTTTCGCCGGGTTACAGGCCACCATTCTGCATTGTTTTGACTACAGCACAAGGTTCGCCTTGATAGCAAGCACCTCGGCTTC
Organism: Fibrobacter sp.; assembly: GCA_017530965.1. Classification (GTDB taxonomy): domain Bacteria; phylum Fibrobacterota; class Fibrobacteria; order Fibrobacterales; family Fibrobacteraceae; genus Fibrobacter. Next base: position 36,496 of record JAFXLS010000004.1, on the reverse strand, counting down.
GGTCAGTTTGGAAATGCGTACAACCTTTTCAACGGAATCACCGTCAGCAAGCATATCGGCAGCCATTTCACGCTTAGCCTCAACTTTTCCTTCTTCCTTGCTTTCATGAAGGTCATATTCGTAAGTCATATACTTGTTCCTTATGAGAGTGTCTGCTTTGTAATGAGACACCTGGTCGTTGATGTTTTTGGTTTCACGGGAGTCCGCATTCCGGGTCGCAAAATACTTCATATACGCCTTGACGACCGGATCCGTAAAATCATTATACCTTGTAAATATATAATAATTCTTATAAGTGAGGTCATTCAATGTGACACCAGTATCCTCTCTCGCCCTGTTTTCAAAATGATATGCAGGATACCCATGCCCAAAAATATCCATAGGGCATAAGAAGATGATATATTGTTCTTTGAGGCTGGTATAATAGCCACCCTTCGAAAGAGCCACGCCATCGCCTACGCTCTGGTAGTATCTGGCTCGCTGCGGAAGTTCCTTAGTGTCAACCATCTGCATCTCCAAATCAAAGGAACGGATTGTTTCGCCATTTTCGTTGGTTTCCCGCGCAAAGACGTCGTAGCGCACGCCCTTGTGTTCCGCATCGTAGCTCAAAACCGCCTCAGGAACGGGTGTTTCCAGGTGGTCAACTTCAATGTCCAGCAAATGCTCTATAAAGGGCTTTGCGATATGCTTGTTGCTGAATACAAGCCCAAACATAATCGGGTCGGTAATGTCAAGGTCATCAAAAGACTTGATATTCATTGTATTTTCCTTTCGTGTTAAGTTACGGGCACTCCCTATTACCTAACACGCTTTTTTCAGGCGTCTGAATACCATTTTTTTTGTAAAACTTTTGTAAAAACGGGAAGATGCACATTTTTTCCCAACGTCCCTATGTTCCAAGTTGGAATAAGAAAAAAATCATATTTTTGTTACAGATCACAGACTCGTGTAAAAAATTGTTTTATATTTACGCTGTTAGGCCTCAGTTAAGAAGGAGGTTTTTATGCTGATTGGAATTTTAAAGAAAATTGGCGAGTTCTGCTCGCTCAAGGTCACTAAAGACGCTGACCGGAACAAAAGGAAGGCCGGTTTTACCCTCGTTGAATTAATGGTGGTAATCATTATTGTAAACCTGCTTTCGGGCGTTGCAGTACCAAAGCTCACGGACTACATTGAAAAGACAAGGCAAAAAATTGACCTAATGAAGCTTTATTACCTTCGCGACGCCCTTAACAGAGCCTTGTACGAAGATGACGTATATCGTATGGACGAATCGAACTCCTGTGGTAGCGGAAAGAACAACAAAGACAACCTAAGCAAATGGTTGGCCAGCGATAACGGTGTAACGCTGTTCATTATCGAACTACACGATATTCTCCCAGCCAATTTCCAAGCAAACAACACGCGTAGAATCAACGACAACCAAAATATGTGCGGGCTCCTTACAAGTGACGGATTTTGGAGAGATGCTCTTACAGACGCCGGTTTCGGCGCCGTCGCCGATATTCTCTATGCCAGACAACACAACGGCAACAACATTAAATCGACCAGTACCTTCACCGCCTATCAAGCTAAAATCAACAACGAAACATGGTGGAGAACATTCCCCACAAAGCCTCTTTTTGTCAGCAAGGCAATGAACGGAGACTCAAACGCCGCAAAAACCGGAGTCGGCGGACAGAATAGATATAATTTTAAAATTAGATGGTTGAACAAAAACGAAAAGACCCATTCTCTTGAAGTTTTCGTTCAGAGCGCCCAGGGCTCAGATAAAGGAAAGCCTTTCACGACGCGTCAAGGAGTCTGTTTTTCGACTGAAACAGGCCTCTGCAATTAGAATTTCTACCAACAGCCCATTCCCCTTTCCAGCCGCCCAAAAAACGGGCGGCCTTTCTTTTTACTACTTTATAGTCACTATGAGTGAAAACTGTCTTTTCTGCAAAATCATCAAGGGTGAAATCCCTTCCAAGAAAATCTACGAAGACGACGACGTGTTCGCCTTCTACGACATTGCCCCGCAGGCCCCGGTGCACTTTCTGGTAGTGCCCAAGCGCCACATTTCGACCATCATGGACATGCAGCCGACTGACTGCGAACTGGTGGGCAAGATGCTTTACCGCGCACAAATTATCGCGAAGGAACTGGGTATCGAAGAATCGGGCGCTCGTTTTGTGTTCAACTGCAAGGCCGACGCGGGCCAGACGGTGTTCCACATTCACCTGCACGTACTTGGTGGCCAGGTCATGGGTTGGCCTCCGTTCCCGAAAGACTAAATGATCAAAACCCGCGCCATTGTCCTGCACCGGTTTGCGTATAGCGACTCGAGCTTTATCGTGAAAGCGCTCACCGAAGAGTGCGGCGTGGTGAGTTTTATTATCAAGGGCGCTAAGCGCAAGGAGTCCCCGTTCAAGGGGGCACTTGACCCGCTTGCACTCTCCGAGGTGGTGTTCCGGCAAAACCCGGCCAAGGAATTGCAGTTCATTAAAGAGGCGTCGATTATCGACTGGCATGGTGAGTTGCGGAATTCCCTGTTGAACCTGGCGGTTGCACAAGTAATGGCCGAGATTGTGCTGCGGTATGCGCCGCCAGCCACACCGATTCCCGAAGAGTTCGCCTTGCTAAAACAGGCGCTTGAGGAGTTCGACTCGCCCGCTGCAAGTGAGAAGGATCAATCATCCGCCGACTCGGTATTCAGCCGCTGGTTGCTGGACATTTGCGACTTGTGGGGCTACCACCTGGAACTTGGCGTGTGCAGCCGCTGCGAAAAGGTGCTCACGGAACCTGCAGCGGACTTTTTCCCGGAATCGGGCGCGCTCATTTGCAAGCAGTGCCAGGGTGTACAGAGCGCACGTGCCCGCGCAGAGACATTGCAGGGGCTCTGGGAACTGAATTTAACGCAAAACAACCCCGAGCAGGCGCTACAAAAACTCACGGGGCGCGTCTTTGTGGAGAACGCTTTGCTATCTTATCTGCGCAATCACATCGGATTCCTGAAAGAAATCCATTCCCTTTCATGGCTACAGGAGGTTCGTAAATTATGCTCAGCCCAATCGACATAAAGAACAAGAAAGCTAAGGGCGAAAAAGTTTCGATGATTACCGCCTACGACTACGCTTTTGCACAGATGGCAGAGGCGGCAGGCGTGGACCAGATTTTGGTAGGCGACAGCCTAGCAAACACGATGCTCGGCTACAAGAGCACCCGCGAAATCGGCATGAACGAGATGCTGATTTTTGTTTCGGCGGTGTGCCGCGGCGCCCCCAACACCCACGTGGTGGCCGACATGCCCTACTTGAGCGACAAGGACCCGCAAACGGCATATGATAACGCTCGCCGCTTTATGGACGTGGGAGCTTCTTGTGTAAAAATCGAGGGCACCCCCACGGGCGTGCACGAATATTTGCTGAACCACGACATTCCTATTTGTGCGCACCTCGGACTTTTGCCGCAGACGGCCGAGAACTTTAAGCAGAAGGGCCGCACCGAAGAAGAAGCGGCCGCAATCATCAAGGCTGCCAAGTATGTAGATGACCTGGGTTGTTTCGAGATGGTGCTGGAACACATTCCCGAGGAGCTCGGCACCAAGATTACCGGCATGGTGAACGCGGTGACGATCGGTATTGGCGGAGGAAAGTTCACGGACGGCCAAGTGCTCGTGATGCACGACGCCTTGGGCATGCACCCGCGCAAGCTGCCACCGTTCGCAACGAAGTTCGTCGACATGTACAGCCTGGGTGTCGAAGGATTCAAGAAGTATATAGATAGTGTACAAAGCTCAGGAAAGTAATTTCGCAAGAAAAACTTAGGTGCAAAATTGATGGTTCGAAGTTCGTATCTGATTGATATTCTTTAAGTTACGAACTCAACCAGCGTTTTGCAGCCCCTTTACGAGCCCTTTATTTACGCGGTTCCCGGCGATGTCGGGAACTTTTTTATTTGAGTGTATTTTGGTTGACAAAAACTATTTTGACGTGTTACAAACAAACTAACAAAACGTTTTAAAAGTGAATTGCATCACTTGCATAATCTTTTTTTTGTAAAAAAACAACTTTTTTTTAATTTTTTTTGAAAAAGGTGTTGATTATTTGTGAAAATAAGTTATTTTATACACAGCTAATTCACAACATAACCATAAGGAAGAAAAAAAATGGCTACTACAAAGACTGCAAAGAAGCCGGCTGCTAAGAAGCCCGCTGCTAAGAAACCCGCTGCCGCTAAGAAGCCGGCCGCTGCTAAGAAGCCCGCTGCTGCAAAGAAGCCCGCTGCTAAGAAGCCCGCCGCCAAGAAGCCGGCCGCCGCTAAGAAGCCCGCTGCTGCTAAGAAGCCGGCTGCTGCTAAGAAGCCCGCCGCTGCTAAGAAGCCCGCCGCTGCTAAGAAGCCCGCCGCTGCCAAGAAGCCGGCCGCTGCTAAGAAGCCGGCCGCTAAGAAGCCCGCTGCTAAGAAGGCTGCAAAGAAGTAATCAACATAATTCTCCTTTGTTGGCGAGCCTCGGATTACTCCGAGGCTCGTTTTCTATTTTTGGGTTATGATTTCTGAAAAAGACCTTGCCGAATTGGAAAAAATCCCCTATGAACAGCGCATCGAGCGCGTGGAAAAACTTTTAGAAGGCAAAACGGAACCCCGCGCCTTTGAGCTGGGATTGCTGTTGGCCTTGAAAATGGGGCAAGAACTCCGCGAAGGTAAAGAACTGGGTAGCGAATCCGGCGATTTGGTCGCCAGCTGGAACGGCAAGCACCCGAATTCTATTATAGAAGAAGCGATTGCATTTGCAAAGGAGTTCTTGATGAACCCGGCGAAAATCGCAGAGAAAATTAAGAGCGGTATGCTGAAAGTCAAAGACGAAGCGGTCTCTGGCTCCGATGAGGCATCACCCACGTGTCATCCTGAGCGAAGCGATAGCGAAGTCGAAGGATCCAGCGAGGCTTCCAATGGATAACAAACTGGTTGCCACAGTCGACATCGGGAGCCACAGCTGCATTCTGCTGATAGCGGCGTTTGAGGAGGGGGTGCTAGTTCCCAAGCTCCAAAAGGTCGAAGTCTGCCGACTGGGCGAAGACATTTACGAACACGGCGCCATTACCGAAAAGCGAATCAAGGAACTGGAAGCCATCATGACGAAGTTCCGCATGGACCTGCACGCACTGGGCGCAAACCTCAAAGCCGCCGTGATGACCGAAGCCATGCGCAACGCTGAGAATCCGGACGAAGTCATCGCCGCCGTCGAAAAAGCCTTATGGATCAAGCCGCGAATCATCAGTGGCGAAGAAGAAGGCAAGCTCACCTACCGCTCGGTCAAGGAATGGCACGGCGAAGGCCTCGTCACGATTGACATCGGTGGCGGTTCGACCGAACTCAGCAATGGGGACAATACGTTCTCGATTCCGGTGGGCGCCCTCAAGATGTTCAAGGCCATGGGCCCGATTCCTGGCCCGGAATACAAGAAGTTCGTGAAGGAAACCTTCAAGGAAGTCAGCTTCAAGGGCATGACCAAGAAGCCGGTTTACCTGATTGGCGGCACGGGCACTGCCCTCGCCATGGTCTACCTGAACAAGCAACAGTTCGACTATAAGGCCATCGAAGGTTTGGAACTTTCGATCAGCGACTTGGACGCTGTCACTACGCGTATTTCCAACTTGTCCAAGGAACTCCGCGCCATGCTCCCGGGCCTGGAAAACGGCCGACACGAAGTTATTATTTGCGGGCTTTTCTGGCTCAAGTCGCTCTTGGAGAAGCTCCGCGTCGAAACATTTAAAATAAGTACAGCCGGTTTAAGATTCGGGTTGCTTTATGAGAATCAATAAATTCATCTCACTCTGTGGAATTGCGAGCCGTCGCGCCGCCGACACCTTGATTGAAGAAGGCCGCGTGCAGGTGAATGGCGAAGTCATTAAGGACCTCGGCCACCAGGTTGACGAAAACGCCGACGAAATCCTAGTCGACGGCAAGCCCGCCAAGCTCCCCCGCAAGACGACGACCATCATGTTCCACAAGCCGGCCGGCTGCGTTTGCACCAAGACCGACCCGCAGGGCCGCCGCACCGTGTACGACTACTTGCCGCCCGCCTACCAGAGCCTTAAGTATGTGGGCCGCCTGGACTTGCAGAGCCGCGGACTGTTGCTATTTACCGACGATGGCGAACTCTTGCACCGACTCACGCACCCGAGCTACGAAATTCCACGCAGCTACTACGTATGGACAGACCGCCCGCTGAGCGAGCACGCCGCCCAAAAGCTGGTGGATGGCGTCGACATTCGCGAAGAAGGCGCCGAGCAAGAAGAAATCGCATTCGCCACCGACATCTATTTAGAGAAGGGCTTCGCCGAACTCGTGCTAATCGAAGGCAAGAACCGCGAAATCCGCCGCATGATGCGCGCCGTGGGCTACGAGATCCGCGACCTCAAGCGCGTGAGCTACTGCAAGCTGACCTTGGGCGACTTGCCCGCCGGCGAATTCCGCGAACTCACCGCCGACGAGCTCAACAAAATCCGCCAGGCGGTACACGTTTAGATCCTTCGACAAGCTCAGGATGACACTCTAGCTATGAATAGCAGAACTCTTTACATCGGGGATGTGCATGGTTGCGCCGACGAACTGGAGCGCATTGTAGACGCATTCGGTTTTGTACGCGGCAAAGACACGCTGTACCAGACCGGCGACATCATCAACAAAGGCCCCGACATGTTGCGGGCGTTGAAATTCGTCAAGGACAACGGAATCCTTACGGTGCGCGGGAACCACGAAGAGCACTTGATTCGCGCATTGGAACTGCCCGAAAGCGGCTGGACTGAAAAGCAGCGAGCCCGCTTCGCGAAGCTCCCCATGGAAATTTGGCACGCAATCGCAGCCGAAGTAAGCACTTGGCCCCTATGGCGAGACACCCCACATGCACTGCTAGTTCACGCCGGTTTGGAACCGGGAAAGATCAGACTAGAGGACATGGATCCCGAAGTTATTTTATCCGTAAGATACTGGAACGACAGGCCTTGGTTTGAACAAATTAACTGGAACAAGACTATCGTATTCGGACATTGGGCCAAGATGGGGTTCGTGAATCTGCCCGGGTTTATTGGGCTTGACGCCGGTTGCGTTTACGGCAAAAAGCTTATGGCCTGGTGCCCCGAAGAAGATAAATTCTACGAAGTACCCGCCGCCAGGGAATACTCTCCGGTAAAAGATAAAGCAAAAACCGCTATTGACGCCCCCTGCATTGTACCGGGAGATCAGTTACCTGAATCCAAGCAACCGAAATCTTTCGAAGACATCAAGGCAAAAATTGCAAACGGCGATATCGCGATTGCCGACGACAGCGAACATGCGAAAGAAATTCGCAAAGCGTCGCCCAGTGTTGCGGCCGAATGGGCTGGCTACGTTTAAAAATCACAATTCTTAACGCAGCGGTTCTGATCAAATTCCGCTTCGAGAACCATGACGCCTTTTTTGTAACGGCGGTATGGTCCCTGACGCAATCCGCGTTCCAGCATCATTTCTTCTTTAAGGCCGCCGAGTTCATCGAAGATTTTTGCAGTACCATGTAACTGCCCGCGCATGTACGGCAACTTGCGGCGGAGTCTGCCCTGTTCGTCCCATTCTTCGGTCATGCCGTCGAGCACACCGGAACGATAGACTTCTTTACTTTTCTTTTTTCCGTTCTCAAAGTAAATCGTCGAGATTCCCTCTTCGATTCCGTTCTTATAGCCTATGGTCTGCCAGACTTTTCCGTTTTCGAAATAGCTCTTGAACACGCCGTCAAGCTTACCGTTTTTATAAGGAGCCTCGACTGCGATTTTGCCATTGGGGTGATAACTGTAGGCGATTCCTTCACGAATGTTCGTCCCTTTTTGGACTGCGTAAAGGCGTGAAAGCGTACCTTCGGCGTAAAATTCTTTTATCGTATCAAGCGCTACCGCTGGCGAATTCTGCGCCAGCGCAATCGAGCAGAGCCCACATAGAGAAATACACAACGAAAATAACGTTTTCATCGGTTACAAATGTAGCTTTATCACCGATAATTATGTATTTTGCCATTGCTTATGCGCATCACTTTTTTAAATCCCCCGTTTCATCCGATGTTCAGTCGCGAGTCCCGCAGTCCGTGCGTGACCAAGTCTTCTACTCTTTATTGGCCCATGTTTTTAAGTTATGCCGCCGGCACTGTCGAAGCTGACGGTAACGAGATTCAGCTCATCGATAGCCCGGCCATGGAACTGGACCTTACGCAGACTTTGGATGGCATCAAGAAGTTTGACCCCGAACTCGTGGTTTGCAGCACGAGTACGCCAAGTATTTTGAACGACCTGAAGGTGGTGCACGCCATTAAGGAAGCTCTGCCGAAAACCAAGATCGCTATCATGGGTACGCACGCTACCGCCGAACCGCTGGAATCCATGGAAATGGAACCGAGCCTCGACTTCGTGATTATCGGCGAAGCGGACTACACTGCAAGGAACCTCGCCCGCTACCTGCGCGGCGATATCAAGGAAATTTCTAGTATCGCTGGCCTCGCCTTCCGCAAGGCCGATGGCACTGTCGACTTCCAGCCGGAAGGTCCGAAGATTGAAAACCTGGACGAAATCCCCTGGGTTTCCAAAGTTTACCGCAAGTACCTGTACAGCTGCTACAAGAAGTATTTCTACGGCGCCAACCTGAACCCGCTGATTGTGATTCTGTCGGGCCGTGGCTGCCCGAACCGCTGCAGCTACTGCGTGATTCCGCAGACGCTGAACGGTCACAAGTTCCGTCGTCGCTCCCCGAAGGATGTGGTGGACGAACTGCAGTACATCAAGGACAACTTTGACGACCTGGGCGAGGTCTTCTTCGAAGACGACACATTTACCGCAAGCCACGAACACGTCCGCGAAATCTGCAACCTGATTCTGGAACGTGGCCTCAAGATTACCTGGAGCTGCAACGCCCGCGCCGATGTTCCGCTCGACTTGCTCAAGCTCATGAAGAAGGCCGGCGGTCGCGAAATGTGCGTGGGCTTCGAAAGCGCATCTCCGGTGGTTCTCGAGAACATCCACAAGGGTGTGAAAAACACCGACAAGGCAATCGAGTTCACGAAGAATGCCCGCAAGGCAGGACTTTTGGTGCACGGCTGCTTCATGGTCGGTAACCCAGGCGACACGCCGGAAACGCTCCGCATGACGCTGGACTACGCCAAGAAGTTGAACCCGAATACGGCTCAGTTCTACCCCATCATGGCATACCCCGGTACCGAAGCTTACAAGGAAGCTCTCGCAAGCGGCGCCCTGCAGACAAAGGATTACAACCAATGGCTGGACAAGGACGGTTTCCACCGCACCACAATCCAGCGCGGCGAACTCACCAGCCAGGCACTCGTGGACTTCTGCGACAAGGCCCGCCGTGAATTCTACCTGCGTCCGAGCTACATTCTGCGTCAGGGCATCATGGCGATTAAGAACCCGCGCGAACGCTACCGCGTGATGCGTGGATTCGGCACACTCGTGAAGCACCTGTTCCGCAAACATGGTCAGCTCGCTCCTGTCGCCCGCCAAGCCCCGACTAATAAGACGTAGGGGAAAACCTTAGTTTTTCCCCTAGACTTTTTTTCTTTTTAAAAAGTAAAAACCGCGACTCACAAGTCGCGGTTTTTGTCGTTACTTTATATTCAGCCTACTTTACGTTCACACGGCGCATGGCAATGCCAATCCTTACCACGTAAGAGCCGGAACCCAGTGCAGGGACAATGGTTTCCGCAGAAGTGATTTTGCCGCGCTGCACGACACGGCCCTGCAGGTCCATGACGGCATAAGTCTTCTGCAATGCAGTAACCGGTTCGTCCATCACAATCTTAAACTGGAAGGGGCCAACCATCTTGATGCGGAAAGACGGTTCTGCAAATTCTTCGTCACCTTCTTGAGACTTTTCCTCACTGTTATTGGAGCTACCTTCCTTAATCACGGGCACCCACGGCGAAGGCAAGCGAATCGTCTCGTTATAGGCAGTCGGCGAATTCCAATGATAATCGGCATCCGCCTTGGCGCGCAAAGTATCCTTAGAGCTCAACTTGACCTGGTCTGTCCAGTATATCTTATCCAGATCGGCCATCAAGCGCACATAATCGCCCACTTGCGGAGAAAGCTTTTTGTTGTCGTAAACAAAGCGGACTTTGCCCAAGGCGCCATCGGTCGTAATGGACGGATCCAGTTCAGATTCCACCTTTATAGAGACATAGCGGTCCGCCTCGGACTTGATGCTAGTTGCAGAATTCAGATAAAAGCCCAAGGATACTCGCTTCTTGGATTCCGTATTCAACACAACCGGTTCAGAAAGCGTCAATACTAAGCTATCGCGACCTGTAGGTTCACCCTTTGCATTTTTCATGGTAAAGAGCTCGGCTCGCAACGGCACGGGAGCAATTCGGTCCGTCAGAGCGCCTACAAAGCTCTGCTTTACCAATTTGCCCCTATCTTGGAATTCGGAATAGGCATAAACCTTGCCCACGCCGGCAGTCTTCACTTCTTTAGAAAGTGCAACTCCACTCACGGTAACAACATTGGAACAATAGCCTTCCTTCTTCGATGAGCAGTCAATATTATCGCTATCCAACGAGATCAAAGCGTTACAATAAACTTGGGTGTCCTTGGGAGAGGTTGAGAAACCTTCTTCGTAGGGGTTATGGGTTTCTGCAGAGACAGAATCCCACAGCACACAAACCTTACTCGGCAAGGAATCCTTGTGAAGGGCGCGGTTGAAGTAGATTGCCACAGAATCCGCAATACCATCCAGATACTCGTAATTCATGCTAAAGTACGGTTCCGGAATCTTGTATTTCTGGACAGGCGTAGCTCCATGCACGTCAAACACATCGGCCATAACCGGGTAAGGTACCGGAGACTGGCGGAAATAAATAGGCGAATAGGTCGTTCCCACGGCATCGTTGTATTCCACAGCAATTGTTGCCGGATTATCGAATTCGGGATCAGTGTCGTAACGATACGCCTTGAGCGAACGCACAGAAACCGTCGCAACGCCATTTACAAAGGCAACGGTATCCGAAACGAATTCAATTTTCGGAGAAGTCTCTACACCCTTGTGAATCTTGATTCCATCGCATTCCTGCTGACAGAAATAATACTTACCGTTCACATCGGGCTTAAGAATCGCCACATACAAGTCATAAACGGAACCAACCCAACGTTCTTCATAGGAACCATCAGCATCGGGTTGTTGCCCCTTTTCTTGAACAGCAGTTGTCGGATCAGAAGTAGACACGAATGCCAACTTCGGCAGGTAATAGCTGATCGACATGACCGTCTTGCCACCAGACACCTTAATGTCAAATGATTCGATGGGCTTGGTCAAATTGCTCATAGAAACAGTCGCATAGACCGTATCGATACCAGACGTTCCTACTATACGTTTCTGTCCCGAAGTCAGGGGTACAAGCTTACCATCGGCATCCTTGTAGAACACTTCCATCACATCGCTGTACGAAAGCGTATACATTATTCCCGATGCTTCTTGCGGGAACACTTCTAACGGTTCTCCGTCATTAAGAGGCTCATCGACACTGGAAATATAGACCGGAACAAGGTCACCACCCAAGGCAGACGTTTGAATCAAGATATTTCCGTCCGGCACAACTTCATCGTTGGCATCCTTGGTAACGGCGTTACGATAGACTACATCTACGTTGCCACCTGCGGCACGGAAAGTAGCCACCTTCGCAGACTTGCCATTGATATTCATAAACAGCGTGTAACGGCCGGGATTCAAGCAAACCTTAGATTTGTCAATCTTAGGTGAAGTAATATTCGTCAGGTCGATACCGCACTTGTACACACCCGGAGTAGAAATATTGGCAAAGCCTTCTTCAGGTTCGGAATCAATTGTGTTCCCATGCACCAAGGTGTAAGACACAGGAATACCGACATTGACAATATTCTCATCACAAACGGTATCCACTTCTGCAATGGCACTCATAGCGGCAGCGCAAGAGCCATCATTCGCTTGAGTATAGCAAACATGGAAATCTTCTTCGCCATTGGCTTTTTTCGTCTTCTTGATGTCGATTCCCACCTTCTGCTGAATATACATGTTCGTCTTGATACGAACGTTACTCATTGTGGTACGACGGTCACAGAAGAAAATATCGATATCGTATTTGTTACCATACACCAATGATCCACTTAGGCCTTCGAACCTGTCAAGATCCACGTATCCAGGGGCCGCCAAATGGGTACCGCCAATATCAACAGCCAATTTATTATCGATAAACACCCAGATATCATCGTCGCCACGGAAGCTAAAGCGCAGTCCCGGCTTGTGAGTAAACTTTGCATGGGATTCAAAGCAGAAATGCTGGTTACGGCCAGTCTTTGATGTCCAACGAGGCGTTCCCATGCTACTACTAGTCGAACTTGCATACGTTTCCGTACCTTCTACAAAATAAGGCCAACCGGTAGGAGCTGTATAATATGCACTCCAGCCAAACATTCCTTGAAGCCCCGGATACCAATCTTCAAAAGCGGCCTCAGTATATTCACCATCAGCGAACAAACCAGTGCAATCATGGCCGCCGTCCCAACCAGGTCCATTACAAGCAATATCAAGTACAGGGGCTCCTTCTATAGGATCGTTTTCTCGCAATAAAGGAGCATAAAAAGTTGGGCCTTCAGCCAGACGTTTGAAACGAGCCTGACTCACAGGTGTTTGAGTCGGATCTGCAGCCAAGATAGTCGCATCCTTCGAAAGTTCCACCGGATAAAAGCCGCCTTGTACAGCCGCTCCGGGACTTGTATAATAGTCCGAATCAAATTCCCACTTACCATCCTGTGAACGCCAGAACGGCATATCAAAACAACTCTTTTCGTTCACCCCTTCGGTGTAATTGAACAATTGGTTAAAGAACTTTTCATTTATAAAGCACTTTTCACCAGCCTTAGCCAGTTTCGGCTTTTTCGTGGTGGGATCCAAGGTAGATTCCACAATTCCTGGCGTCACACCTATGCAGGCATTAATGGCTGTTCTCACAACAATCGTATCCACACCAGGGAAACCAAATTGGCATCCCTCACCACCAGCAGCATAACAGGAGAATGACGGATGCAATTTGGCATCGGTATCATAAATGATGGCGGCTAACGAATAAGAGCATGTTCCTTCAATGCCATCAATTTCGGCAGCACTGTAATAAAAACCATCTTCATTCGTTTTTTGATCTTCGTCTGGAACAAAGAACAATGAGTCTACACCCATCCCGAAAAACAATCCCATCGGAATCGGGGTTGCAACATCAGAATCTTCCCAATTGCCGCGCAAACCAATCAGATCTTCATGAATTCCCGTAACAGGATCAATGGCGGCTCCATCACGATAAAGCACCACATTATCCGAGATTTCCTCGTTCCAGAATATATAGGAATACCAACCGCACATATCTGCCACAGCAGTCAGGGGTTTTCCCGTCTTGCCCCCATCAAAACTCAGCATGGGAAGATCCGCCATCCATTCTTCCATATCTGGCGGAATCATCACAAAGAAATACTTGGCGTCAGGAGGATTTGCACTCACAACCGTTTTGCCAGGCTCCACAGGATTTTCGAAAATATAAAGTTGGGCCATTTCTGCACAGGAAAAAGCATCTTCCTGATACCATTTTTCATTAAAAACTTTAGTTGTGACACCATTTCCTGTAAACTCAGGAATTTGGGTAAAAACAAAATCGTCATAATAATCCATTCCAATCTTACTTGCATCTATTTTATACCATCCATCTTCTATAGATGTTTTAGGAACAGGATCAAATCTACCTGCAGAAAACAAATAGACACTAGACCAATCGGCAGGAGCCTTAAAATAAATCGTTCCCTCGCACCTCAATGCGAACGCGCTTTGCACTCCAACCATAGCAAGGAGCAACACAAAAACAAAATTCTTTATCATCGTATTCATTTTTCAAACTCCTTTAGATAAACCAGAAAGCAATGTTGAACTGCCACTGCCATGTTTTGGGAGAATCATCGGCATCGCTAAGGGCCGTAATGCCATAAACAAAACGAAGTCCAATATCAAGCATCGTTTTTCCGATGGGTCGCATTCCACCGATTCCGTACACCGTTGCAAATTCGAATACGTCAAAGCAATCGTGTTCCCTAAATTCTTCGGTACCGTAAATATCAGTCACCGAGAACTTGGTCTTTGAATACAGATTAAAGGACATCATGGGACCCGCCTCAAGGTAAACCCTGGAGGGGAACATAAAGCGCAAGGCCAGAGGCACATCGATATTCATCTGGCGCACATAATACTTCATCTTGATATCGGATTTTTCGGGCTGACGGGTTTCGTCATCCCAATACAGTCTTACCGAAACATCGGATTCGCCGTCACCACGCCTCGATGCAAGGGCCAGATCGGCACGAACGCCAAAATAGGAGTTAATCAGGAACAAGCCACTCAAGCCCACATTGGCACCTATGCCCCAATAGTTGGCCATGACATCGTCCGCGCCCTTGACTTTCAACTGGTAACCTTCGCCCGATTCGATATTGTCGAAACCGAACTTGGTACCATGGAAATCGTTGTAAGTTCCAGCAACAATGAGACCGGCCCAGAAGCGTTTCATTCCGGAGTCAGAAGAGGCCTTGGCGGGGGCGGCAGGAGCTGCGGCAACCTCTTTAGCGGCGGGAGCGGGCTTCTCGACGGGTTTTGCAACCGGTTGAGGAGCCGGCTGCGGGGCAGGAGCCGGTTCAGCTTGCTGTACGGGGGCCGGAGCAGGTGCAGGCTGCGGCGCTGGAGCCGGTTCTGCCTGTTGCACGGGGACCGGAGCAGGCGCAGGCTGCGGCGCTGGAGCCGGTTTTGCCTGTTGTACGGGAGCCGGAGCAGGCGCAGGCTGCGGCGCTGGAGCCGGTTTTGCCTGTTGTACGGGAGCCGGAGCAGGCGCAGGCTGCGGCGCTGGAGCCGGCTTGGGCTGTTCAACCACCTTGGGCTTACTAACGACAGCATCTCCCCATAGATCGTCTTGGGCAAACGCAGAGAAAGCGAGCAACAACGTGCCCGCACAAACTATATTACGAATCGTTTTCATATTTTCCTATTAGTACAATTTCTTCATGTCAGTGAGTTCGCCAGCCTTTTCATGGAAAAGAACCAACGAGCCACCTTGCAACTTTTTGAAAACCGCAGTCAGCTTTGCAACAACAGGCTCTTCTTCAAAACCTATTTCGTTGTAGGCGGTTTCACCAATCACAATACCCACATTCATCAGGTCCGGAGACTTGCGACGCAGGTAATTCAGAAAGTCTTCATCGTTATTCAGAATATCCGTTGCGGTCGGCTTTTCAAGTTCAGCCGGGTCGCGAGTGCTCACCAAGAGGGGGTACATCGCATCAGAAATGACCTGCTTAGAATTGAGGTAGAAAGTATTGCCCACAAAGAGGCTGATGGAGTCATTCAAAACCTGGCGCACTTCGAGAATTACATCGCTCTGTGAAGATGCTTCCTGGATTTCGAGTTTAGACGGACCGCAAGCCATAAGAGCCAGCGAAACGACAGACAGGACTGCTAGGGCAAGTTTTTTCATATTTTCACCTCTTTATTGTATAGCAAAGATATATTTTTTTTAAGAAATAGTGAAAATATTTGTCTACAAAGAGGGCTTTTAGCGGTTTTTCAATATAACCAAGGCCCGTTCAATGAGCTCGGGTTTCAAGTCAAAAATGCGGCTCAAAGTTTCAACGCGAGATGACTCCTCGATTTTTTCGATGCAGGAACCATTGGCATCGCGGGTCACGAGGTTGCCCTTCTGGTAATAATACTGCACGCCCCTTTCTCGGTCCAAACGGTTCAGCACCGGATAAGTCATCATTTCCCGATAAAAACTTTCGTTCCAGTGCTGCTTGAATTCATCCACAGACACTCCCTCTACAGGGTATTCAAATCGAAGTTTCATGGGAGCGCCCGCACCGCCAGTCCAAAGTTCCATAGAATCTGCAGTCGGACGCACAAGCTTGACACAATTAGGCACTAACGGAAAAAATGCAGAGCCCGTTCCCTGCGGCTGCGGCAAGGGTATCGGAAGCGGATCAAAAATCAGGTAACCGGGATCAAAGAGATATTCAGTAGACGAGAGAAAATCAGAATTAGAAGCCAATGTCATCCTGAGCGAAGAACCGGCAGGTTCGAAGTCGAAGGATCCATCAGGATCGGGCAATATTAATGCGCAGTGAATGTTGCGTTCCTTGCGCTTATGGCCCATGACAAGACGCGGGTTCAATCCCATGTCCCTAAAAACCTGATACAAGTGCCAGGTCATGCTAAAGCATGTACCGCCACCCATCCAGGCGTCCACATCATTCTGGAAACTGTCATCCAGTTTCTGCGCAGCAGAAGAACTCCCCGTGGATTCCAGACGGATAATCTTCGTCAGGTTCTCGTAGGTGACTTTGGACAGTCTGTCGCAAATGTCCTGGATTTTTTTCCATTGTTCAGGGAGCATGGAACAAATTTAAAAAAGCATGGAGATGCCGTCGACACCGAGAACGGTAAGGCACGCCACAACGGCAACGCCCACCAGCCCCTGACCAAGGAGCGATGCAATTACCGCAGCAATCAGGGCGCAAGCACCCGAAAGCACACTATCCGTCGAATACAGAATGGCAGGAACCGTCATGGCCGCGAGCACGGTGTAAGGCACATATGCCAAGAAGGAGCGCCAGAAACGGCTCTTGATTTTACCCTTCAGCAAGACAAAGGGAACCGCGCGCAACAGGTAAGTCACGCCTGCCATAACCAGCAGGAACAAGAAGTAATCTCTTATGTGCATGCATCCTCCTGCGATTCCTCGTCGTCTTTAATCGGGAACAGTGCAGCACCGATAATCGAGGCTACCAAAGCGCAAATGATGATAGCAAAGCCAACCGTCACGCCACTGAGCGCCGGTACAAACTTGAACGCAAGGCTGCAGGCAATCGCAATCAAAACAGCGATAAACGTGGGGCGGTGCACCTTCATTTGCGGAACAACAATAGCGATAAACATGCCATAGAGGGCAACGCCCAAGGCATTCGTCACGACAGCAGGCAAAATTTCACCACAAATAGCCCCACACAAGGTACCCGAAGACCAACCTATATAAGGCAATGCCATGAGGCCTGCAAAATACCGGGCAGTCACCGGTTCCCTCTGACTAACCGCAAGGGCATAGATTTCATCGGTAATTCCCGTTGCCAAAAGCAAGCGCTTGAAAGTGCCAAAAGTCGGCGCCACCTTCTGCGACAAAGAAATCGCCATAAGGCTATAACGCAAATTGATAAAGAAGGTGGCTATCGCCATTTCAATAAAAGTACCTGCAGCATCGGACATAATCTGCAAACCAGCAAACTGCCCCGCCGAGGTCAAGTTCGTCATCGAAATAAAGGTGACCAGCGGCCAACTAATCAACTTGGACCCGGCAATACCGAAGGAAAACGACACCGCAAAGTAGCCGAGTCCTATAGGAAAGCCATCTCTTACACCATCCGAAAATCTCATGGGCCCAAAATATAGAAAAAAACATCAGAAATGTATGCAGATATGCAAATCTATGCAAAAGAAAAGCCCCCGCCATTCGGCAGGGGCATTATCACCTACAAATCCATTTACTTAATCGAAATCCGGCGAGTCAGGCTGTCGGAGCCCGCACTCACGCGTACAATGTAGTTGCCCTGGCGGAGCATGTCGAGGTTCACGGCACCCTTCACCTGCTTGAAGCTTGCCACCGGACGGCCCTGCATATCAAACACATTAACGTTAGCCCATTCGACACCGCCGACATTCAACATGCGGCCTGCAACAGAAAGCTTCAGAGAGCCCATATTCTGAGCAACGATACCCGTTGTTCCGATAGAGCTAGAGGTCGGTTCCGCAGAACTGCTAGAGGCTACAGAGGAGCTACTTTCGGCAGCAATTACCGTCAGATTCAGCTTGTATTCCTGAGTGTTGATGGTGAAGGTTTCGGTGTAAGTTCCTGCAGCAAATTCCTTCGGAACAGTTCCCGAAACAACCAAGCCCAGGTTATTCGATTCGATATTCAAGAAGTACAGATTCCAAGTACGAGTATAATCCTTGGCGTTCTTGAATGTAATGGCTTCAAGCTTACCGTTCTGAGCAACGGCCTGTTCCAAATCGCCGCTGACAACGACAGCGTGAGCCGCAGAAGAACTGCTTACTACGCTAGACGAAGACACCGCCGAACTGGAGGAAGCAACGGAGCTAGACGAGGGAACAACAGAACTGGAGGAACGAGCAATCGAGCTAGAAGAAGGTACCGCAGAACTGCTAGAGGCAACGGAGCTGGAGGATCGCGTCATGGAACTAGAAGACGCAACAGAGCTCGAAGAGCGAACCACAGAGCTGCTAGAAGCCACAACGGAACTAGACGAGCGGGCTACAGAGCTGGAGGAACGTGCTGCGGAACTGGAAGAACGTACAGAAGAGCTAGAAGACGTCGGAAGCGCAATCGCCATTCCAGTGCAACGCACATCGTCGACATACAAGTAATCGAGAGTCGGCTGATCGCCCTTGACCTCCCAGGTGAATTTGGCAATACGCTTCTGAGAAAGATCCACCGGCTCGGGCCATGCTTCCTGAGAAAGCATATTCCAAGGAATCGTCACCGTCGTCCAAGTACTCGATGCGGACTTATGAATCTGATGGTAGCCATAATCCAAGACTTCCGTATCTTCGGCCTTGAAGTTATGGGCTGCACCCTTGTACTTGTAAGTAATCTGCTTACAGGCCGACAAATCGTAGGCAGTCTGCTTTGCATTCAGCGAAAGACCCAAGGCAACATAGGGATCGTACTCGTTGCCGCCCTGCGAAAGCTTGATTCCAGTGACACCAGCCACATACTTGGTGGAGTTTCCGGCCTTGGAACCAGCGAATACAACATCGTAGCCACCGCGAGCACCTTCGCCGTTCGTAATCGTAGAAGCACCCATATCACCATCGTCGGTGTAGGCGTACCATTCGCCACCGGTAAAGGTATAGTTATCACCATCTTCCAAATCGTCAATGTAGTCGGTATAGCCCGACGGAAGAGAACTTGAAGAACTTGCAATGGAGCTGCTAGAAACCGGCACGGAACCATCGCAGGCCGTATAGGATTTAGGGAGCGAAGCAAACACGTTGGAATTCACCCACTGACCACTCGTCGTATAAGACGGATTGTCCGCACTGCCGGTATAATAAGAAGCATCTTCATCTTTGTTAGACACAGACCAGTTCGCACCGGAAAGCTTATGCGATTTCATCCAGTTGTACCAGATGGTGCTATTGGAGGCATCGAAGCTGCCGTTGCCCGAAGAGTGGACCGTCCCCCATTCAGTAACGAATACCGAAAGGCCGCTGTTCATTGCCGAAACCGCATTGGCCCCTTCCCGGTTAGTTTCATGGGAACCCGCATAATAGTGGAATGTGTAAGCTGTATTATTCTCGGAATCTGTAACGGGATTACTCGCCGCTTCGTTGGGATACTGGTCCCAGCTGCGGTTACCCACCACAATCAGGTTATCTGAATACTGACGGATTACCTTCACCACTTCGTCGGCGTAAGTCTTGATAGAACCCCAGGACTGGTTTTCTAAAGGTTCATTGAAAATTTCAAAGATAACGTTGTCGTATTGCCCCCACTCCCGTGCCATGGTAGTAAAGAACGCCTTTGCATTATTCACGTTGTCTGCGGCATTGTGGCTATGGTAGTCGATAATTACGTAGATGTCGTTATCGATAGCAGCCTGCACCACAATATCCATCAGACCTTTATAATATTTTTCATTGGAAAAATAGTTGCCAGCGCCCCAGTTTCCATCCACACCCATCGGGGCACGAATCAGCTGGATATTCTGTTCACGGACAAGTTTGTCCACATGTTCGGCAGTCCAGAAAGGAGCACCCACATCGCTTGAAATACTCCAGAAAAGGCTCATGCCCTGCACAGCCACTTCGGCACCATCGGTAACACCCTTGCAGGCTCCATAAATTTGGCCCTTGCCACTGGAATTTTTACCAGCCAGCAATTCACCGTAAGCACTCACCGGGCCAACGCGACCAAAAGAAAGGGAAACAAGGCCCATAGCGAGAACGCCCAAGCCCAACATCTTTGCGCTAAAATTGATTGCCATACATCCTCTTTTTACCAATTTTTCGCTGACAAATTTAGATTAATAGACCCCTTTTTTCACGTGATTTCAAGCACATAATAAATTGATAATGTTTACGCATGTACACTAACTGTACCTATGCGGAACAACGAGTTCCACAAAAAAAAGAACCCCTGCATATTGCAGGGGAACCAAACGCGTTTGCGACGGAAAACGAATTAGTTTTCGTTGTTGTGCATTTCCATCTGTTCGCGGTCCATCGTGTGCTGCAAGTATTCCTTGAAGTCACGGTCGATGTTCACACCGTCGAGGTCGAGATCATCGTTTTCCAACACGAACACGGCGCTCGGGTTATCGAGCCAGCCGACCACGTCCACCTGATCGAGCTTCATGGACTTGTCACCAGCAGCCTGTGCAACGTATTCAATCTTGGACTTCTGAACCCAACCCTGTCCGCAAGGACCCTTCACGAGCACTTCCGTTTCGCCGTCCTTAAGGATCGTCAGTTCGTCATTGAAGCCTGCGGTACAAACAACGGAACCACCATCTTTTTCCTTGGTCAGGTCCACGTCACCCAGCTTAGATTTGACCTTCTTGCCAGCAGCGAAAGAAACGCTAACCATCAGAGCAAGAGCAATTAAAAGCACCTTTTTCATATCTTTCCTCAGAAACAGGTTAAAAACTTGACAATGCAGATACGAATATACCTTTTATTTTTGACTTTCGTCACAATTTCTTTTAAATTTTTGCGATATGAAGAAGATTTTACTTATTTTGACCCTCATTTTGGCACTTTTGGGCACTTTTTTAGCCCTAAACCTCAAGTCTAGGATGGAGGAAAAGGCTCAAAACAGTCAAACTGTGCTCCTGGAAGTCCCCAAAGGTAGTTCCCCCTCGAAAGTTTTCCAGATTCTAAGACAGAACGGAATCTGGAGCGACGACCTCGCCTTCCGGTTGACCATGAAAAGGTTAAACCCGAGCCTCAAGGCCGGCTGGTTCGAAATCCCCGCAGGGCTTACACTGCCCCAGGTACTGGACATTATCGCAAGCGGCAAGGTCGCCGTGCGCCGCGTAACCATCCCCGAAGGACGTGCCTCCTGGGAAATTCCCGACTACTTGAAAAAGGCTTACCCGGACCTGAACGAGACCCGTTGGAACAAGCTCGTCCAAGACCCGAAGTTCGCCCGCTCGCTCGGAGTCGAAGCAAACTCCTTGGAAGGTTACCTGCTCCCCGACACCTACCCCTTCCCCATCGACGCCAACGAAGAAACCATCCTCAAGCAGATGGTGGCCGCCAACCTGAAGGTCCGTGACGAGATGCAGAAGAAGCCTGGCTCCATGTGGAATACCCTCGGCAGTTGGCACAAGGTGCTGACTCTCGCAAGCGTCGTGGAAGAAGAAACCGGCATTCCCGAAGAACGCCCGCTGATTGCAGGAGTGTTTCACAACCGCCTGCGCATCGGCATGCCGCTCGGAGCCGACCCCACGGTGCGGTTCATTTTTAGGAACCTGACCGGCCCCATCTACAAGAGCCAGCTCAACAGCAACAGCCCCTACAACACCCGCAAGTTCAAGGGACTCATGCCGGGACCCATTTCGAACCCCGGTCGCAAGGCAATCGAAGCAGCACTCTTCCCGG
The DNA here is from genome assembly GCA_017530965.1 of Fibrobacter sp. Taxonomy (GTDB): domain Bacteria; phylum Fibrobacterota; class Fibrobacteria; order Fibrobacterales; family Fibrobacteraceae; genus Fibrobacter. The sequence goes on along the minus strand of JAFXLS010000004.1, from coordinate 14,752 downwards.
CCAAGACCGAAGCCCTGTATTTTGTCGCTAAAGACGACGGTTCCATGACGCATTTCTTTAGCTCCAATTTGGCAGATCACAACAAGTACAAGGACGTTGCCGCCAAGAACCGTGGCGAGTAAGTTCAAACAATCCTATCTCATTGATAGGTCTTAAATTAAGTCTTTTACAAAAAACAAAAACTGTAAATCCGTTCGTTAAGAAAGCAAAATATAGTCCCCAAAACACCTTTGGGCGTACTCCCTTATTTTCTATATTGGGGTTCAAACAAAAATCAACAAAAAGAAAGACTCGGCTGTCTAAATTTATGGCGTTGGCCAGCCGAGCAAAGAAGGAAAATCATGAGCGAAGCATGGAAAGGCTTTGAGGGCGGACGTTGGCAAGAAGAGATTAACGTACGCGACTTTATTCAACGCAACTATACCGCATACGAAGGCGGCAAGGAATTTTTGGCAGGCCCGACAGACGCCACCGAAAAACTCTGGGGTGAACTCCAGAAGCTGCAGGCCGAAGAACGCAAGAAGGGCGGCGTACTCGATATGGATACCGACATCGTTTCGAGCATCACGAGCCACAAGCCCGGCTACATCAACGAAAGCCTCAAGGACCTGGAAAAGGTCGTGGGTCTTCAGACCGACAAGCCGCTGAAGCGCGCCTTCATGCCGTTCGGCGGCATCAAGATGGCCGAAGAATCCTGCAAGCAGTACGGCTACGAGCCGAGCGCAGACCTCCACAAGATTTTTACCGACTACCACAAGACCCACAACCAGGCCGTGTTCGACTGCTACACGCCTGAAATCCGCGCCGTCCGCAAGGCCCACTTGCTGACCGGTCTTCCGGACACCTACGGCCGTGGCCGTATCGTGGGTGACTACCGCCGCGTAGCCCTTTACGGTATTGACTACATCATCCAGCAGAAGCAGAACGACCTCGCCCATGTGGGTGACGGCACCATGACCGACGACGTGATTCGCCTGCGCGAAGAAGTTGCCGAACAGATCAAGGCCCTCAAGGCCATGAAGGTGATGGCAGCCAGCTACGGCTTTGACATTTCGAAGCCGGCCACCAACGCAAAGGAAGCCTTCCAGTGGCTCTACTTCGGCTACCTCTCTGCCATCAAGACGCAGAACGGTGCCGCCATGAGCGTCGGCCGTATTTCGACCTTCCTCGACATTTATATCGAACGAGACCTCAAGAACGGCACACTCACTGAAAGCGAAGCCCAGGAACTCGTGGACCACATGGTCATGAAGTTCCGCATGGTCAAGTTCGCACGTATTGAATCTTACAACCAGCTCTTCAGCGGCGACCCGGTGTGGGCCACCCTCGAAGTCGGCGGTATGGGCCAGGATGGCCGCCCGATGGTCACCAAGAACGACTTCCGTTTCTTGCACACTCTCGAAAACATGGGTCCGTCTCCGGAACCCAACCTCACCGTTCTCTACACCAAGCGCCTCCCTGAAAACTTCAAAGAATACGCCGCATTCATTTCTGTGACGACCAGCTCGATCCAGTATGAAAACGACGACGTGATGCGCCCGGTTTGGGGCGATGACTACAGCATTTGCTGCTGCGTGTCTGCAACGCAGACCGGTAAGGAAATGCAGTTCTTCGGCGCTCGTGCAAACCTCGCCAAGGCTCTCCTCTACGCTATCAACGGCGGTAAGGATGAAGAAGCCGGCCTCGTGCCCGGCATGCAGATTGGTCCGGAACTCGCTCCGATTACCGGCGACGTGCTGAACTACGACGAAGTGATGCACAAGTACGACATCATGCTCGAATGGCTCGCAGGTATCTACGTGAACACGCTGAACCTGATCCACTACATGCACGACAAGTACTACTACGAAGCTGCTGAACTCGCTCTTATCGATACTGACGTGCGCCGCACGTTTGCAACGGGTATCGCAGGCTTCAGCCACGTGGTCGACAGCCTCTGCGCCATCAAGTACGCCAAGGTGTCCGTCGTTCGCGGCGAAAACGGCCTCGTGAAGGACTTCAAGATCGAAGGCGACTTCCCGAAGTACGGCAACGACGACGACCGTGCCGACGAAATCGCAGTCTGGCTCCTCAAGGAATTCATCGCAAAGATCAAGAAGCACCACACCTACCGCGGTGCCGAACCGACCACGTCGATTCTCACCATTACCAGTAACGTTGTTTACGGCAAGGCCACCGGCGCCCTCCCCGACGGTCGTCCGGCTCACGCCCCGTTCGCCCCCGGTGCAAACCCGAGCTACGGCGCCGAAAAGAACGGCCTGCTGGCCTCGCTGAACTCTGTCGCCAAGCTTCCGTACGAATACGCACTCGACGGCATCAGCAACACGCAGACCATCAGCCCGAACGCTCTCGGCCACAGCGACGACGAACGCGCCCAGAAGCTCGTCACCGTCATGGACGGTTACTTCGCCCAGGGCGCACACCACCTGAACGTGAACGTGTTCGGTGTTGAAAAGCTCCTCGACGCCCAGGCGCACCCGGAAAAGCCCGAATACGCGAACTTCACCATCCGCGTTTCCGGCTACGCAGTCAAGTTCCTCTCGCTCACGAAGGAACAGCAGGACGACGTGATCAGCCGTACCTGCCACGGTGTGTTGTAATAGCGCGCAAAAGAGAATAAAAAACGTCCCGGATGAAAATCCGGGACGTTTTCATTTATGGAGGAGAACAAAACTTTAGTCATTAGTCAAGACAAACACCTCAAAATCATTGACTAATGACTAGAAACTTTCTATTCAGCAGGAGCGGGATCCAGCTTCGGAGTACGAGTCATCAGGAGCTTGCAATAGCCGTCTTCCACGACAACATTGTCAACAGACAGCGTTACGTTTTCCATTTCCCAGTTACCTCTGCTCCAACGGGTACGGTCAAGAGCTTCGCCATCGAAATCGTCCGTCCAATGTTCAGCAAAAGTCTTTGTTTCGGGATCGTAGGTATAAACGCGGACATAATCAATCCACTGGGCAACGGGACCATCAGCAAGTTCAGCACCCGTATATTTGCCAGTCCAGCCAGCGCTCTTGGAAGCCCACAGGTTAAAGCGCAGGGTCTGTTCCTTTGTCATGAACTCAACTTGGCCCTTAGCCATTCCGAGAACATCGCGACGGACTTCTACACTATCAATTTCCCAGGAAATGTATTCCGGAGTCCACACGAAGGCAAACAGGTGGAAGTCTTCAGTAGAATTGAAACCAAAACCAGTTTTATATTCGGACGTAATCTTCGGATTTTTCTTACCTTCATCCGGCAAACGGGTAATCAGGTTAGACTGCCAGACACCCGGATTCGTACCAAGGACTTCAATGTCGATTTCATTCCACGGTTCTTCGCCCAGCATGTAAGACGGGTCGTAGTAAAGGAACATGGAACTCACGGAACCCGGAATAGAAACCATCTTCATGCGGGCTTCAAAGCGTCCATAAGTAAACTGTTCGCGGCCACTGAGTTCTGCGCCCCAGTATTCATAATTGTCAAAATCGTCCACTTCGACAACCTGGTTGTCCGGAATCATGTTTTCAACTTCCAAGCGGTACGGTTCGGGGGCGGGGACCGGATCCGGAGTTTCAACAGGATCGGTTGTGGGATCAGTTACAGGATCAGTCGCCGGGTCCGTAGTAGCGGGATCAGCAGCCGGATCGGTAGAAGCAGGGTCAGTCTTGGTCGGATCTGCAGCAGGGTCAGTAGTCGTATTGCCAGAAGGATCTTCAACTGCGGGAGTATCGGTTCCAGGAACATTGTTTTCCGGTGCAGAAGAGTTGCTGTCATCAGAGCAAGCAGCAAAGAGAGCCAGTGTTGCAACGGAGAGTAGGAATTTCGTTTTCATAATAAACCTCTTGTCTTTGAACATAAATATACCCCCTTTTACGCCCCCTGGGTACACTTCGAAACACAAATTAATTACAACTGTACTAATTGTATTTAACCATATATTTCTACATTTACAGCATGCTCGGACGAATCAATAAACTAGAGACATTTGGCTCCGTAGACGGCCCCGGAGTACGTTTTGTAGTATTCATGCAGGGTTGCCCCATGCGTTGCCAGTTCTGCCACAACCCCGAAACATGGGACTTCGGCGCACAAAGCGCAAACGGGATCAACAATGGTTCGTTCGAAATTTCTGCAAACGATTTGCTCAAGAAAGCCTTGCGCTACCAAAGCTACTGGGGCAAAGACGGCGGCATCACGGTAAGCGGCGGTGAACCATTATCGCAAATGGATTTCCTCATCGAATTCTTTGAAGCAGCCAAGGCCGTAGGCGTAAACACCTGCATCGACACCTCGGGCGTAAACTTTGTCCGTAACGAGCCCTACTTCGGCAAGTTCAAGCGACTCATGGCTGCGACAGACTTGCTCCTCGTCGACATCAAAAACATCGATCCCGTCGAGCACAAGAAACTCACCGGACACGGCAACAAGAACATCATCGACATGTTCCGCTACTTGGACGAAATCAAAAAGCCCATCTGGATCCGCCACGTACTCGTACCCGGCGGCAGCGACAATGACGAATTGCTTATCAAGACGCGCGAATTCATCGACACGCTCCACAACGTGCAGAAAGTCGAAGTTCTCCCCTACCACGCCCTGGCCCTCGCCAAGTACCAAGAACTTGGCATCGACTACGTGCTGAAAGACGTCAAATCTCCCTCCGCAGAACGAGTCGCTAACGCCAAGAAAATTTTAGGAATACTTCCATAACAGCAGGAAGTGAACAGTAGACGGTAGGAAGTAAAAAGGCTGCCTAGCGCAAGTGAAGCCATTTTGTCAGCGGAATGGCAATAATAAAATTTATAATAAAGTTCTCTACGAAAATGAAAAGCAGAGGAAGTTCAATTTCTGGAGTAAGATTTATCGAAATAGACCTCACTCCGCGATTCTCTGGATCAAGTATCAACATAACCACACTCATGACAAGTGCGAAAACAAAACACTTGATAAAAATTTTTATAAAGTCTTTTGATTTCTGTTTCATGATCTACAAAACAAAGCAATACCGAGATTTTACCAAAATTTCGCTTAAAACCGAGCGAGACAATTATCTAAAACCGAGATTTCGTCTAAAGCCTAGCGAGAGCAGGAACAACTCCGCGTAGCGTACAAAACGTACGTGAGCGGAGTTGTGACGAACTATCGCGACGGCTTTGGGCGAAATATCACCCTTTGATGGCGTCGCCCATCGAGAACATAGGCATATACATAGCGATTAGCAAGCCACCGACAGCGCCGCCGAGGAACACGATGATAATCGGTTCCATCATACCCACGACGCCATCCACTGCGGCATCCACTTCTTCATCGTAGAAGTCAGCCAATTTCAAAAGCATGCCGCCAAGGTTACCGGTCTTTTCACCCACGCCAGTCATCTGAATCACCATGGGAGGGAACAGACCTGTATCGGCCATGGGGTCTGCAATACTCTTACCGCCGGCAATACCGATGGCAATCTTGTTGATACCCTTTTCAACGACTTTGTTTGTAACAGTCGATGCCACCACCTTCAAAGAATCCATGATAGACACGCCTGCATTCAACAAAGTTCCAAGCGTTCTTGCAAAACTGGCCGTCGTCGACTTGATCTGAAGGTCACCTAGCTTGGGCACCTTTAGCATAAAACCATCCCAGGCAAATTTGGCCTGGGGCACACGCATGGCGAGTTTAAAGCCTACGCCTATGACAATTGCACCAATAAACAGGAATGCACCATTATCACGAATAAAGTCCGAAATATTCATCACGAACTGAGTCGGGGCAGGAAGTTCTGCACCAAGGGAGGCAAACTGCTCGGCAAACACCGGCACCACGAAGGTCATAAGGGCGATCACCACCAAGATACCCACGATAATAAGCATCACCGGGTAAGTCAAGGCCTTTTTCACTTTTCGTTTCAGACGTTCCTGGTTTTCCAAAGTTTCAGCCAAACGAGCCAAGATACCATCCAAAATACCACCCGCTTCACCAGCCGCCACCATGTTGGTGTAAAGGTTGCTGAACACCTTGGGGTGCTGGGACAAAGCATCTGCCAAAGAAGAACCGCCGTTAATGGACTGCGTAATCTTGTGAACCACGTTTTTCAGTTCCGGGTTCTCGCACTGGCCTTCAAGAATGTTCAGGCACTGCAGCATGGGCAGACCGGCAGAGCTCATGGAAGAGAACATACGGGTAAAGCGGGCGATTTCTGCGGGCTTGATTCCCGAGCCAATCTTAATCTTGATTTCTGTCGGCTTTTTCTTGAGGCTTACAATGATCAGGCGGCGACGCATGAGCATGGCTTCGGCTTCAGCCTTGTCCTTCGCCTCAATTGTACCTTCAAAGTTATTGCCTTGGCTATTTGTCGCCTTGTAAAGGAATTCAGCCATGGATTACACCCCTTCTTTCACGAACAACTGTTCCAACTGGTCCGGGCTCGGAGAACGGGCAAGAGCATCAAAGCGGTCCACCTTGTGGTTCTTCACCAATTCGCACAAGCACATGTTCATGGTATTCATGCCGAACTTCTGACCAATTTCAATCATGGACTCAATCTGGTGCACCTTGTCATCACGAATCAGGGCGCGGATACCCGGAGTCACGTTCATGACTTCGTAAGCCATCACGCGGCCACCGCCAATTCGCGGCATAAGAGTCTGGCATATGACGCCCTGCAACACGAACGAAAGCTGGGTACGCACGGTCTGCTGTTCACCCTTGGGGAAAGCATCCACCACGCGGTTGATGGTCTGCACGCAGGAGTTGGTATGGAGCGTCGCAAAAGCCAAGTGACCGGTTTCAGCAATCGTCAAAGCAGCACGAATGGTTTCAAGGTCACGCATTTCGCCGATAAGCACCACGTCGGGGTCCTGACGCAATGCCATTTTAAGCGCCTGGGCAAAACTGTTGGTATCGCTACCGACTTCGCGCTGGTTGATCATACAACCCTGATGCTTGTGCAAGAATTCAATCGGGTCTTCCACCGTCAGAATGTGGTCGTGACGTTCCTTGTTGATCTTGTCGATCATGGCAGCCAAGGTTGTGGACTTACCCGAACCCGTAGCACCCGTCACCAGCACTAGGCCGGACGGACGGGTTGTAAATTCGGCCATAATCTTCGGGAGACCGAGGTCCTTAAAAGTCTTAATTTCAAGCGGAATAATACGCAAGGCCAAGGCCACGCAACCACGCTGCAAATAGGCGTTCGCACGGAAACGGGCGAGGTTTGCAATACCGAAAGAGAAGTCGCATTCCTTCTGCTGTTCGAAAGTCTTTTTCTGGCCTTCGTTCATCAAGCTGTAGGTCATGCGCATGGTTTCGTCCGGTTTCAGCTTATCTTCGCCAATAGGCGTGAGTTTACCGGAAAGACGAATAAGAGGAGGCGCACCTGCGGTAATGTGCAAGTCAGAAGCGCCACGCTGGACCATTTCAGAAAGAAGATCTTGAATATTATATGCCATGCCAAAGAATATAACTTAAAATAGGCCCGATTTTTCATTAAAAACCCACATTTTTTCAAAAAAAACACTATTTTATTATACCAGAATGGAACTTGGGCGTAAAATAACCTCTTTACGGGGTGTTTTTTCTGTGGTTTGCACGCTATTTTTGGCGTTCGCATTCCTGTTTTCTGCATGCAAGCAGGAATATTTCCAGGCCGCGCCAACCAAGATTCAAGATTTCAAGGGAAAACTTCTCGACGGCAGCATATCAACTTACCAAGCCGAAAAGGGAAACGTCACCCTAATCGCACTCACCGCCTCGTGGTGCCCCGGCTGCCGCGCCGAACTTCCACTACTTAAAAAGCTTGACGAAGAATTCGCCGACAAGGGTTTCAGAATCTTGATGGTGAACGAAGATGATTCGCCCAAAATCGGAGCAAAGTACAACAAGGCCGCTGGAATTTCATGGACAACGTTCCACTGGAATTACGACATGATGAACGTTCTCGGAAATCCGGGCGTGATTCCAGTAACCTACCTTGTGAACGCCCAAGACAGCATCGTGAAAATCAACGTCGGAGAATTCGACGAAAACCAGATGCGAAAGCTAATCGAGAAAGCCCTTAAGCAATAGGGCTCGGGAAAAGGATGACGTCCTTGATTTCGGACTTTCCCATCGCAAGCATAAACAACCGGTCTAGACCAAGCGCCACGCCGGAACAGGCGGGCATTCCCGATTCAAGGGCTTCTAGGAAATTTTCATCGATCGGAGGTTGCGGCTTGTTCATGCCGCGACGAATTTCAAGGTCAGCAGCAAAGCGTCTACGCTGTTCAGCTGCATCGGTGAGTTCCGTGTAGCCGTTGCAAAGTTCCACCTGGTCTACAAACAGTTCGAATCGACGCGCCCAAGTGTAGCCGTCTTCACCCACGTACGTTTGCGCAAGCGCCGCCTGCGACTGTGGATAATCTAAAATGAACTCGGGACCGTTCTTGGCAAGCGCGGGTTCTACCGCAAAAACCATCAGGTAATCCCACCAGTCTTCGCGGGACATGGCGGTACCATCGGCCGGGAGCGGAATTTCGCGGGCGGTACAAGCCGCGGCGAATTCTTCGCCCGAAGCAGTAAGGGGATTCACGCCCGCATAATTCTTGAACGCATCGATCCAGCGCGTGCGGCGGGCGTTAATGGGCTTACCGATGATTTCAGAAACGAGCGACTCGACTTCGTCCATCAACTTTTCTTGCGGCATACCCACACGGTACCATTCCACCATGCTGAATTCATTGTTGTGGTGGGCACCGAATTCATCTTTGCGGAAAGACTTTGTAATCTGGAAAATGTCGCCGAAGCCCGCAGCAAGCAAACGCTTCATGTGGAATTCAGGGCTCGTCATCATAAAATGCTTGCCCTCGACCTCAAAGTAATCCAACTGAGGGTCGGTACCGCCCGCATTCGAAAGCGTCGGCGTTTCCACTTCAAGCACACCGCGACCTTCAAAGAAACGTCGCACCTTGTTCATCAAGGCTTGACGCTTTATCCAAGAATCACGATCGCAAGTGGGAGAGAAGGACATAGTGTGGAATGTGAGGTGTGGAGTGTAAGGTGTGGAGCGTGAGGTGTGAAATTATCATTTCACATTACACACTACACATTAATCACCGTTCACCACGCAGCGAACGGAGAGCCAGAATTTCTTATCGACCGGAATGGCAGACACTTCTTTATCGGTATTGAACATGGAACGTGCGACACCGCGACCGTCACCCACATCCTTGCTTGTCCAGAAGTAAGCACCCTCACCCTGAATCACCGAGATACCGTTCTTGTTGGCATAGCCGCCGAACATGGCCGTGAAGGCATAATCGTCAGAGCCGTTGCTACGCAGGCGGACTGCAGCAGTGTTTGCGCCGCCAGCATAAATTTCAAGCATTTTCCAGTCGTCATCCGTTGCAAGATGCGAACCTTCGGGGCAAGCCGTCAAAGCCGCATCCTGTGTATACAGGCGGCCATAAGTTGCACAGTTTTCATCTTCGCGGTCATAGCACATGGAATTTTCTTCAATCGCAAAGTTCAAGTTCTGCACAAACCAACGCGTGCCATTGATTTCTTTAACCCTGTAAGCCTGGCCATCGCGATTGTCTACGAACGATTCAAATACCGGGCAGCGGGTTTCAAATTCCTTGGCGCCCAAAATAGAGTCCACCGCAGGCTGCCAAGACGTGCAGAAACGGAAAAGTTCTCCACCCGGGAGCGCCGTAGAGTCGGCCTTGTGCTTTTCAGCCCAGCGATCCACATAAGCAAGGTTAATGATTGCCGTATCCGGAATCGAAAGAGCCTTGGCCGAAGCCTCCATGATCTTGGAATACTTTTCAGCAGTAGCCTTCGGCGTTTTCCAGTAACCTTCGAGCAGGCCCTTGCGGAGCTTTTCATAAAGCGGAGAAGGAACTGTTACCTTGATAGTCGTATCGACAAAGTGTTCCGGCTTGGTAGCGCAAGCGGCTTCGCGAATGGTATCGCGCAGGCTGCCAGCCTTTTCATAGCATTCTTCAATGCACTTGTCACGGACTTCGCCCTTTTTCTTGGGGCAAGGCACCCAAATGCTCGTGTCGGCATCGACCTTGACCGGCTTGGAGTAGCCCTTCGTCTTCAGAGCGACCTTCGCCACCGATTCCAAAGTTTCAAGAGCCTTCGTGTTGCCCGATTCGCCTTCCAAAAGCAAGAACGAAATCACCTCGGTACATGCATCCATGGCCTTGGCATTCGCACAGACCTTGGTGCCGTAACCATAAGAGAATTGAGACTGACAATTTGAGAAGGACTCGTAAGGCATGGCCTTGAAGATTTTTTCGTAAACCTTGACGGCATCGGTCGGCGTCATTTTGCCGCAATAGATTTCTTCGGCGGCGCCCTTTTTCACGATTTTCTGGGCCGCGGCAATATCGCCGTTATCAATAGCGTCACGAAGTTCCGGCTGGGCAAAAACGTTAGAAACGCCTAAGGCAAGAACTCCCAAAAACAATACACCACCAAGAATTTTCATTTTAACCCTCACAAAAAATTCCGATGTAAATATAGAAAAAATGGCAGTAGGCAGAATGCAGTAAGCAGGACTTAGTTGGTTGATCCTAGTACGCTATAACAATCAATAAATTCAGACTATAACGTTAATTACTATATTTGGGCCCATGATTGATGCCGAAAAAATCCGTAGCGAATTTCCGATGCTTGTCGCTGGCGATAAAGATGCAAAACCGCTCGCCTTTTTGGACAGCACGGCCACCACGCAAAAGCCCGCATGCGTCATCGACGCGATGGACGACTTTTACCGCGAGCACTACAGTTCCGTAAAGCGCGGCGTGTACCGCCTGAGCGCCCGCACCACCGAAGCATTCGAAGCCACCCGCAAGAATGTCGCGAAATTCATTAACGCAAAGACTGAAGACGAAATCGTATTCACCCGCGGCACCACCGAAAGCATCAATCTGGTGGCGTGGAGTTACGGACGCAAGTTCTTCGAAGCGGGCGACGAGATTCTGATTAGCGGACTCGAGCATCACGCAAACATCGTGAGCTGGCAAATTGTCGCCGAAATGAAGGGCGCCAAGATCAAGGTCATCCCGGTTCTCGACAACGGCGATTTGGACCTGAGCAAGCTTCCCGAACTTTTGAATGCGCGCACCAAGATGGTGGCCGTCGCCCACGTGAGCAACTCCGTCGGTACCGTGAACCCGATTGCAGAAATCATTGCAACCGTCCGCAAGCTCGCCCCGCAGGCAAAGATTCTGATTGACGCCGCCCAGAGTTCAAGCCACATCAAGATTGACGTGCAGAAGCTGGACTGCGATTTTCTCGCCTTCAGCGGACACAAGATGTACGGCCCCACAGGCGTAGGCGTACTCTACGGCAAGTATGAAGTTCTCGACAGCATGCCCCCTTGGCACGGCGGCGGCGAAATGATCAAGAACGTGACTTTCGAAAAGACGACTTACGCCGATGTTCCCGCACGCTTTGAGGCGGGCACGCCCATGATCGCCGAAGTCATCGGGCTCGGCAAGGCCATCGAATGGATAAATGAAGTCGGCATCGAGAACATCCGCAAGCACGAAGAAGAAATTACGAACTATGCGCTGGAACAGCTTGCGCAGATTCCGCAGGTGAAAATTTTCGGGAGCCCGAAGGAACGCGGCGCCCTTATCAGCGTAACCCTCGACGGCATCGCCGTCAGCGACGCCGCCATGATTCTCGACGAAGAAAACGTTGCGGTGCGTAGCGGGCACCACTGCGCCCAACCCGTCATGGACCGCTTCGGCGTCGACGCCACGCTTCGTTTGAGCTTTGGCGCATACACCCTGAAGCGCGACATCGACCGCTTTATCGCAGGCATCAAGCGCGTTCTCCGACTCTTCGGTTAACCGGGACTCGTATGGGAATCGAGAAAGGCATCTTTAACCGCACATCGCTCCTGCTCGGAGACGACGTGATGGGCAACATCTACCAGAAGCGCGTCATCATCTTCGGTCTCGGTGGAGTCGGCAGCTGGTGCGCCGAAAGCCTGGTGCGTTCCGGCATCAAGGAACTCGTACTCGTTGATTCAGACCGCGTGTGCGTCACCAACGTGAACCGCCAACTGATGGCCACCACGAAAACCGTGGGGCAAGTCAAGGTGGACGTGCTGAAAAATCGTCTGCTCGAAATCAACCCGCACGCCAACATCGTAGCACTCCAAGACATCTACGAAGAAGCGAATACGGACAAATTCCAACTAGACACCTTCGACTACATCATCGATGCCATCGACAGCCTCGAAAACAAGATGCAGTTATTGTGGCACGCCACGCGCACCAAGGCAACAGTCTTCTCTTCGATGGGGGCAGCCCTCAAGATGGACCCCACACGAATCAAGGTCGCCGAATTCTGGAAAGTCGCCGGTTGCCCGCTCGCCCGCGCGCTCCGCGACAAGTTCAAGAAAAAGAAAATGGCTCTCAAGAAAAAAGTGCTGTGTGTCTACAGCGACGAACTTCTGAAGAACCGCGGCAAGAATTCCTCGTGCGGTACCGACGCCTGCATGTGCCCCAAGGTGCGCCACGAAAGGAGCGAAGCCGAACTCCAAAACGCAAGCCTAGTCGATCACGAATGGTGCAGCAGCAAGGCGCAAATCAACGGCACCATGGCACACTCCACCGCTATTTTTGGATTCATGATTGCGGGCCTCGTGATGAACGACATCTATCAAAAAGCTTTAGCAAGCGCCGAGTAAGAAACTAGAATTCCGGCATGCTAAAATCGCCGTAAAGTTCACGGCCGTCAAATACCCAGACCACCATCTTTTTGCCTTCCAGGAATTCCGAACGGTTCTTGAACAAGGTCGGTCCCAGGTTTCCCCCGCCGATACGGCTACGGGTAAACGTCTTAATCCCCGTCGCCTGCGCAATGTAGGCGCCGATATTAGAAGAACTGTTCCAGCCAAAATCGGCATTGCTGTCGCCAATTACCACAATGGGAGCATCTTTGGATCCGCGGTAGCGTTTACCTTCTGCATCCACGGTCTTTAAAACCTGCACATCGTAATCAGGATAAGAATTGTACTTCAGGTGATAAAGATTTCCGGTACCGGGAACAACCGTATCGCGCAGGAACCATTCTTCCCTCGGAACATCCAAGTCCATCTCGTTGATGGTATCGGCAATCATCTGGGCAAGAACCTGCCGCCCCGCGCTGGTATAGTGGCTTTCGTGCGCCTCGAACATGGGCATTTCTTCATTCTTTTCAAGAAACTCTTCTACCGCATCGACAACGACAACACCTTCGTCTTGCAACGCATCCACCCATTCTTCATATTGCGGGGCAACAATACCCCCCGACAATTCTTCCGAATAATGTTCCGCCTCGATTTGCAATTTATCTGAAACAGGCACCACCACCAACTTGATACCGCGTGATTCCAAGGAATCGTTGAAAGCGACAAAGGGCTTCAAATTGTCTTTCCAGTCCGCCACCAAGTTGACAAGACTTTCCTGCAAGAAAATCCAGTCGCCTTCACCGCTTACCGCACAGCGAGCCTCTTTCAGTTGTCCGCCACATTTTTCAATATCGGCTTCAATCTGTTCCTGAACGTCCAACGGGATAAGCGGACGAGCAGATAGGTAGACCATGGCAAGCGCAATAACCGCCACTCCAAATCCAAAAATAAGCCCCAAATGTTTCCTAAAAAACATGACAGGGCCAAATTTAAAAAAATCCCCGCCCGAAGGCAGGGACAACAACTTGTGTTACTAATCAAAAGCGAGCAAGACAAGGCGCCTTACCGGCCGAAGCGTATCAAGCATACGTGAGGCCGGGGGTAACGACGTATTGCGACGCTTTTCATTAGTAAATAAACAGCATCTCCCTATACTTCGGCAGCGGCCACATCTCGTCGGGGACGACCTTCTCGAGGCCGTCCACGACCTTGCGGAGGTCAGCCATGGCTTCGATGATTCCCTCGTGTTCGCCTTCGAGGGAGCTTTCCATCGTGGCGATTGCGGCGCTCAGGTTCTTGACACCTTCGCCAAGCGACTTCACGTAGGCATCGACGCCGGGGAAGCCCTGGTTCAGAGCCATCTCGTTTGTCTTGAGAGCGCTGGAGTAAGCCTCCACCACCTTCGGCAAGATGATGTTCTTCGCCATGTCGCGGCAGACTTCGCCTTCGATGTGGATGCGCTTGTGGAAGTCCTCGACGTTGATTTCGTAGCGGGATTCCATTTCGCGGCGGTTCATCACACCGTACTTTTCGAACAACTGAATATTCTCGTCCTTCGTGAGGGCCTTGAGGGCTTCCACGGAGGTGCGGATATTCGGGAGGCCACGGCGCTCGGCTTCGGCAATCCATTCGTCTGTGTAGCCGTTGCCGTTGAAAATCACGCGCTTGTGTTCCTTCACGATCTTCTGCAAAATCTTTTGCAGGCCCGTGTGGAAGTTCTTCTTTCTTCCAGACGGAACCGTGCCGGTATCATCGGCATGGCAAGCGTCGTCTTGCCGTTGCGCACGTCCGCGCCATTCTCGTAGCCGCTCATCACGCCCGTGCAGGAAAGCGACGGCACGGAGACCGCCGTGAACGCCCCCTGCCAGATGGATCGCTCGTCGTTCAAGGTCCAGTGCGAATGCCCGGAAAACGCGACGGCGTTGGGTTTGGCGGAAAGCGTATCGGTCACCATCTGGGCCAAACGCCCGTCCCAGCTACTGGCCGTCGTCTTGGCCGGCGGCTGATGCAGGAAAAAGAAGAAAGGTCGTGCCGGATCAAGCTCACCGCCATGTGACTTGAACCAGTCCGCCGTCATGTCATAACCCGGCGCCTTGTCGT
>JAFXLS010000040.1 GCA_017530965.1 Fibrobacter sp. | reverse complement strand
GTTGTGCATGTCGCCTTCCATGACCTTGAAAACAGTGTCGTTTGCGCTGCAGTTCTTGCGGCCACCGTCACGCCAGCAGGGGAGGTGTTGCCCCATGTTGTGGGCGGTTACCATGTGCTCCCACTCGATGCGCTCTGCGCGCTTGAAGCTTTTTCGTTTTGGGTTTTCGCGGGGCTTGAAATCGCAACTAGAAAAATCCACGTTCTTTTTGTCGTCGTATTTGCAACCGCAGTAAAGGGTTTCTTGCAGTTCCCCGTAGTACACGCGCCTCAGCTGTTTGCTTGCGTCGCGGTAGTTGTAATGCTGTGGGGCGGCTGTCGGGTCAACGCGCGACCAGGCAATAGCGATAAAAACCGCCAGAAGCAGTAATAATCCAAAACTTTTCATATAAAAACCATGTAGTAACGAAAAGAAATATAGATAACTATTCTAATGTGTAATGTGAGGTGTGAAATGAATTGTAGACAGTAGGAAGTTGACAGTTGGCAGTGGTTTTGCCATTACACATTACACATTACACATTACACATTTTTTAAATTTGTCGCATGCAATCACTTGGTATGGATTATTTGAATTCTCGGCTCATGTTCGGTATGGTGCCGGGGCTTGAATCGACTCGAAAACTCTGCAACGCTCTCGGAAATCCTGAACGCTCTTTCAAGACAATCCATATCGTCGGCACGAACGGCAAGGGCTCTACGAGCTATTATCTTGCGGGCATCTTGCAGGCACATGGTTTTAAGACGGGGCTTTTCACGAGCCCGCATCTGGTAAGCCTTCGCGAACGTATTCGTGTAAACGACAATCCTATTAGCGACGCTGATTTGGACCGTTTGCTTCTCCAGGTGAAGGCCGCTGCAGAACAAGTGCAGGTGGAACCGACTTTCTTTGAAGTCTTGACTCTTGTATCGTTTTTGTATTACGTCGAACAGGGTGTCGATGTGGTCGCTATGGAAGCGGGCATGGGCGGCCGCCTGGACAGTACGGCGGTGGCATGCGGCAATATCGTGGTACTCACGAGTATCGGGCTTGAACACACCGAAGTCTTGGGCCCCACTGAAAGCGCTATTCTTAAAGAAAAGATGGCGGTTGTCGAAGCGGATCGTCGTCGCAATAAGACATTCGTTGTCGGCGGTCTTTCCGAAGAGTTGCTCACCGAAGCCCGTACTTATGCAGGCGAACACGATGCGGAATGTATTGTTCCCGAAATTCGGACTGACATCAGACTCCCGAATTTGGGTCGCCATTACATCGAAAACGCGAGCCTTTCCTTGGCTGCAGCCGAATGCTTTGTGAAGGGCACCGACCGTCCTTATGACGAAGCCTTGGCCCTCAAGACTCTTGAAACACGCTCCTGGGCGGGTCGCATGCAGCAACTCATCGACAAGAACGGAGAAGTCCGCTACATTTTAGATGGTGCTCATAATTCCCATGCGGTGCGTCGTCTGGTCGAAACGCTTGCTCAATATTATCCGGGAGTCCAGTTCCATTGTGTATTCGGGGCTCTCAAGGATAAAGATGTGGGTGAGATGCTTAAGTTGATGTCTCCATTTGTAAGCCACTGGCATATTACCAAGACCCCGTACCCGCGTTTCCGTGAATTGGACGATTTGCGATCAGAACTTTCGAATTTGGGTTTGAAGGTGGCTAGTGAAGGCGAACTCAGTCGCGAATTATTGGATCAGGTTGCCGAGATTGCCTATGCGGATAATAAAAATGTCCCCGTTTTGGTGACCGGTAGCCTCTATATGATTGGTGAAACGGTGCAGGCTCTCAAGGACGATTTTGACGGTTTGGCGTTTTTCCGTGGCCTTGAACCCTCGACTAACGAACACCGCTAATTTTGCGTAGAAAACAAATTCTGTAAATCGTTTTAGCTCCAAAACAAATCTTGTAAATCCAAAAGTTTTACTTGTAAATTTTAGTTTTCGCAGTTTTTGCGTTTTTATCGCCCAAAACGTGATTTTTATCCATTATTTCAAAAATTTTGCCGTTTTTTTCGACTTTTTGTCAAAATTACTTGTATATTACTATCGAAATTTTTCCGAAAAGGGCTATTCGGGCGTTTTTTGCCTGTTGGTTTCGTCGGAATAGTATTGGAGATGATATATATGGCAGAAGACTTGCAATACCTTATGGAACGCATCCAGAAAGATGCTGTCGATAAAGCAGAAACCGAGGCTGCGGCAATTATCGCCCGCGCCAAGGACAAAGCGGCAGAAATCGTAAAGGCGGCTGAAGCCGAAGCGAGCGCCAAGCTCGAAAAGGCTGACAAGGACGCCGAAGCGTTTACGGAACGCAGCGAACGCACCCTGGAACAGTCCGCCCGCGACCTTTTGCTTTCGGTAGGCAAGAATCTCGAAAAGATGATTATGGACCTGTTGAACCTCGAGGTGGAGAAGTCCCTGGACGAATCCACCGTCAAGAGCATGCTCCTCACGGTAGCCAAGTCCTATACCTCCGACATCGAGGTGGATTTCTCCGATGCCGATGCCCGTAAGCTCAGTTCCTTTGTGATGGGCGAGTTCAAGAAGCAGCTTTCCGCCGGCGTGAAGGTCGAAAGCGACAAGGGTGTCAAGTTCGGCTTCCGCATCAAGCTCGATGGCGGCAAGGTCACCCACGAATTTACAGAAGCTGCAATGGCCGACGCTCTTTCGGCCCTGCTCCGTCCGCAACTTGCCAGAGTGGTAAACGCTGCCGCACAGGCGAAGTAACGCGGGTACTTG
>JAFXLS010000039.1 GCA_017530965.1 Fibrobacter sp. | reverse complement strand
GGGTGGGTTTCACCTTCGCCACCGCGGCCGCGGCGCACCTGGTCTTCCAGGAGCTCACGCTGACGGATGGGGTCGTTCAGTTCGGTATAGGCGTTACCCAGTTCCCATCCGTTAGCGTACGGTTCGAACTGTTCGATAAGGCCTTCGATGGTACGGTGCTTCTTGCAAAGCGGAGTACTTTCGGTCGGCATGTCCTTGATGAAGGTCGGCTGGATGAGCTTGTCTTCCACGGTGAGCTCGAACAGTTCGAGGATACCGCGGCCGCGGCTGAATTCGCCGTCCAGGTGTCCGCCCAGTTCTTCCATCTTGGCCTTGATTTCTTCGTCGCTCATTTCGTTGACCTTGAGGCCGCCGAACTTTTCGATGGCTTCGATCATGCTGTAGCGGGGCCACGGGGCCTTGAAGTCGATTTCCTTGCCCTGATATTCAATCTTGGTGGTGCCGTTAGCGGCAATACAGGCGCGTTCGTAAATGTTTTCGAAGTGCACCATCATGTCGTTGTAATCGGCGTAGGCTTCGTAGAATTCGAGGCCGGTGAATTCCGGGCTATGCGTACGGTCCATGCCTTCGTTACGGAAGTTCTTGGAGAATTCGAAAACCTTTTCCATGCCACCCACAATGCAGCGCTTCAGGTAAAGTTCCGGAGCCACGCGCAGGTAAAGCGTCATGTCGCAAGCATTGTGGTGCGTGGTGAACGGACGGGCGTTTGCACCGCCGTAAATCGGCTGGAGCGTCGGGGTTTCGACTTCGATGAATCCCTTTTCAATCAGGTATTCACGGATAGCCTGCATAATCTTGGAACGCTTGATGAAGACTTCCTTCACGTCGTCGTTCAAGGCCATGTCGATATAACGCTGGCGGTAGCGGGTATCCACGTCGGCAAATTCGTTGAACACGACCTTGTTGCCGTTTTCGTCGACCTTTTCCTTGGCGACCGGAAGCGGACGCACGGCCTTCGACAGCATGGTCACCTTCTTCACGTGCACGGAGTATTCCCCCGTCTGGGTTTCGAACATGGAACCGTTCACACCGATAAAGTCACCGAGGTCGGTCATCTTCACGATTTCGTAGTTTTCTTCGCCGACTTCGTCGCGGGCGACCACCACCTGCAAGCGACCATAACGGTCCTTGAGGTGCATAAAGCACATTTTGCCCTTGCGGTTAAAGCGAACCACGCGGCCAGCGAAAGCGATTTCTTCGCCAGAAGCCATCAGGGCTTCCTTATTTTCTTTCAAAACCTTGGAATCATGCGTGCGGTTGAACTTGTGCGGATAAGCTTCCACACCCATTTCCTTGAACTTGTCGAGCTTAGCGAGGCGCGCTTGCACCTGGTCGTTCATATCTTGCATTGCCATAGTATTTATCCTGTGATTAAATCACGTTTAAAATTTACGGCAGAAAGATAGAAATTTTAGAGTTCGCCATGGCGACGCATCTTGCGGATATTCTGCGGAAGCACGTGATTGTGCCACTGAATCCATTCATCGTAATAGATGTACTGGCGTTCGCGGCGTCTAAAGTTACGGCCATGCACAATGCGACGGCCGTTCTTGACTTCAACCGGAATGGCTATGTGCAGGCATTCATGGTACACGACACCGGCCACGGCGTATTCCGGGCAGTTCGCGGCATCGTAACCCTTGCTAATGCTAATCAAATGGAATTCTTCGCCAGTCACGGGGTCCTGACGGACCGAATGGAAACTGAGTCCACCGACACGGTTACTCCAGGTGATACGGCAAGTTAATTTATCTTCAAAATAAGTGCTGTTGATAGCAGCAAGCACATCGTTCAAATTATGGTACTTGCCTTGGGGCTTAATCGGCGGGAGCCTGCCCTTGGTTGACAAGGATTCATCGCCTCGGTCTGCAAGAATCTGCTCCACCAAAGTCCAAAAGCGGCTGACCAAATCCTTGATAATCGCCTTGTTCTTCGCCGTCTTGCGTTTCACGGCGTGTTCCGCCCATTCGGCGGCAAGCTCACGCGCCGGCGCAAACTCAGGCTCCTTCATGTAAGCAGGCAAAATCACCTCAGGGTGGCCAAACAGCACTCCCCCCTTGCAACGGATGCTCTTCTTTAACTGCGAATTGTACTTGAAATGTACCAGGCCATTCTGGGACACCGAAGCCGGAACTTTCGGCTTAGCCGGTTCCTTGGGAGCATCGGCATTGTTCCCGAACAGGTCGAGTTGCATTCCAAACAGATTCATTTCTAGTTTCCGCCAATCAAGCCTTCGAAGCGGTTTACCGCCAAGAGTCCGCCAAAATAACTTTCGGGCAAATCCAAAAGGGCGTAGTGCTCCGAGATTCCGTAAACGGCATCTTCAATGCTATCGGGCAAGTACACAATATAGCTATCGTTCTCGGGAGTCTGTAAATGCTCCGGCGTACAGAACTTCGGATCCGTTTCGCTAAAATACATACGGCAAGATACCGGGCGCAACGGATATACCGTGCAATCCCCCTTCTTGTCCGAAAACGGGCACGGATTCCAGGCGCTAAAGTAATCGTGCAGCGCCTTATCTTCGGCGTAATCATCCAAATCCATTTGGTCAGGAGCAACCCCTTCGGTCCTTCTCGCCTCGAAAAACTTGCTAAACAGCGACGACCTTACCTGGCAGGCTTCCATAATATCCAACAGGTCATTCCGCCCCCGGAGGTCGCAATACAAAGTCAACAACTCAAAGGGTTCCACCGACATGGGGTAATGATGGCAACAGTTTCCGCAAGCAGGCCTGCACTGAATCGGACGCGGCTGTTGAGGAAGAACCGCATCCAGATATTGAGAGAACAGCTTGTGGTATTCCCGGGTGAACTCCTTGATTTTGGGGAGCTCCTGCAACAGATTATCCGATCCTATCGCAGATTCACGCCCTAAAGATGCCGCAATCGCATCCAAGCGATCCCTTTCCGCCCTCAAAAGGGTAGCAAGGCGCATTTCGGCCAAGCGAAAAGCCTTCGTCGGAAAATACTCTCGATAAGATTCCATATCACAAAGATAGATATTTTAACAATATCCGAAAATTGGCACCAAAAAAGCCACAAAAAACGAAAGATTTCCCAAAAACTACGCAAAAAACAGATTGAAGAATCCTTTTTGTAAGAATAATGTTATCTTTTAGAAAAATGGGAATAGTGTAATGAAAAACGTACTTAAATCCAAGTTTTTGTGGGCTTCGGCGCTCATGCTTACATTAGGCATTGCCGGGTGCAACATTTTCAACCCAACCGAAAGCGTAAACATTAAAAACGACGATGCAGACGCCCTCACCTACGAAGGCTACATCAAATTCCGTAACAACGAATATAGCGAAGCCGAAGAGTACTTCAGAAAAGCCATCGAAGCCGACGAGGGTCATTCCGAAGCATGGCTCGGCCTCATGAAGTCCGTGCTCAACCGCAAGCTTAACACCAATCAAGAAACAAATGTATTCACCTTGCTCAAGTATGTGAATACAAATCGTGAAGCTGATAATTCTACCGTTCCGTTTGCCAACCTGCCAGACTCGGTCGCTATTCCCCTTAAAGAAGCTGTTGACTCGGTCAGCATCATTGCAGCCCAGTTCATTGAACTGGACAAGAACAATAAAACCGACGGAAAAGTCACCTACAAGTACATCGCTGACGGCTACATGGTTATCCAGATGATGAAGACCATGCTCGTTCTCAAGACCAAGATGCCCACGGAATGCGCCAATAAGAACTCTAGCGCATCGATCAATGGCGACTGTAGCATGAAGACAATCCTTAACGACTTCAAGAAAGATCCTATCGAAACAGTTGAAGCTTTCCACGAAGTATTTAACACCTGCGAAGAAAACCCAGAAAGTATGTCTTCCTTATTCGAAGATTACTTGCAGGGTTTCGAAGGCGGAAATTACTTGACCAAGGAAGCCAAAAACGATGCAGTCAAAGGCATGTGCTCCGCCCTTTCTCAGGAAACAACTGTTGAGCAGAATGACAGCACCAAGCAATCCAAAACGATGAATATCATTATTGGCCAACTGGGCTATAGTGATATCCTTGATGATGACGGCGACGGCTGCATTGACGAAGAACTCTACGATGGCGAAGACAACGACGGTGATGGCGAAATCGATGAAGACATCAACGACAAGACCAACGAAATCCAGTATGATGATATAATCATTATGAAAAATATCCAGCAGAAGAAAACCTCCGTCAAGGATATCCGCGTCATCAAGAGTGCCGGCCCCAACGAAAAATACATGTCTATCGATATAGACATGAACGGTGTTACCGTGAAAGACGACCCCGACGAACAAGATCGTGAATGGGGATTCATTTACAAGAACTACACGGACCGAGTCTCCCACAACAACCACAAGCTGAATTTCACTAAGGACATTTACTGGAACATGGAAGGCGGCGTTGAAGGTTTGAAAGAAAGAAAACGCCTCATCGCCCAAGATACAGACTACGACAACCTCAAATACTCCTTAGAAGACCGCAAGCAAATGGTGGGAGGCTGTTGGCTCAATTACACTGAAAAAACGTTCCAGAAATGGTTTGAAGGGAGGAACAAGTAATGAAAAAGCTCCTTGTTCTTTTAGCACTTACGTTTGTTGCAATCTCTTTTGCGGCTAAAGCGCCGACACACCGTTCTATACGCGCCGAAGCAATGGGTAATGCCCATGTAGCCCTTGTAGACGATAAGGAAGCCATCTACTTCAACTACGCCGGTTTGAACCAGATTAACCGATTGGGCAATTACGATATGCGCCCCGAACAAGGTTACTATCCGCGTAACATAGGCGACATGCGACTGAACCTGGGCGGAGCAGGCCCCTTTGAGACCTACTTTTCAACCTACAACGTCGCAAAAGATGTCCAGAAAATCTATAGCCGAGCAAGCAAGGTCGCAAAAGAAAAAGGCTTAAAGGAATCCAACGTCCTTTTGGATTCCCTCGCAAGCCATCCCGAACTCATCCATAAGATGAACAGTTACGATCACAAGTACCTGACCATGAAAATCAAGATGGACGCCGAAATGGCGTTCCACAACTTCGGTGGCGCAATCTGGGTTGACGGAAACGTGGCCCCCTATATGGATGCGGGATTGATTGTACCCCAGCTCATCATCGACACCTTCTATATTGACGGTGTGGCTCAGGTGGGTACCGCTTACGGATTCACGGACGAGTTCTCTGCCGGTATCGGTATCAAGTTCGCCAAGCGCCATAAAGTAGAAAGCGTCCACATCAACATGGCCAACTATGACGACATACAGGACACCCTAGAAGACCGCTATCACGATGCCACAGACCAAATATTCGACTTCGACGAAGTCTCTGCGGGTATCGATCTCGGTGTCCTTTACCAACTCACCCGCGAACTTCGCCTAGGCATGTCGCTTCGCGATATCTACTTTAAGGAATTGGCCGGAGACAAGATCACGCCGAACCTTACTGCAGGTATAAACTACAGCCCCCGTTTCTTTAACAGGAACACCGGCTTTAGCCGAAAATTCAACATAGCCCTAGACTATGCGGACGCCTTTAACGGCCAAAACAACTACAAGCCCTTCTCCCACTTGAATATGGGTCTTGAAGTGGAACAGACTCTATTGGCATGGCCCGGCTACAGTTCCGCATTCCGCGCACTGGCCGTGCGACTTTCAGGCGGTTTCAAAGGCGGCTACCCCGCTGCCGGTTTCGCCGTCGAAGCCCTGCGTTTCATTACGGTTGAATTCGCCACCTGGGCCGAAGAACTGGGCTACTACACCGGCCAGGACGAAGAACGTATCTACATGGGTCAGTTGAGTATCGGCTTCTAGTACCCCTCCATAAAACTTAAAAGAGCTCCTTCGGGAGCTCTTTTTTTTTGACTATAAAATTTATCTAGAGATCCTTCGACTTCGCTTACGCTACGCTCAGGATGACACTACGTGTCATTTTTTGTCTTGAGGAACGAGGCGTTCCACTACGCGGAACAGGTCGTTATAAATTTCAAGGAAGTCTTCAACCCAAATCGGATCGCGCTCGCCCACCACATGAAAGGTTTCTTCCAGCGTATGCAAGGCATTATAAGGGCCAACAAGGCTCCCTGCCGGAACAGAGGCTGTTCCACGGTACAAATCCGTTGCCACCAGGCGCGCGCGGAAGCTACGTCTCAAGCGGGCTATCAGGGCGGTACGGAGAGCCAAAAGCTCATCGTGAGCCTGCAGCAACTTTCCTTCGCGAATCCAGTCTTCCACAAGGGTCAATCGGCGGAGAGTCGAATCCCGTTCCGTTGCAGGAACCAGTTGACGCTTATCAAGAAGTGTCTGCTTCAACTTGGCCGACATGGACAACAGCAAGTCCCCATTCCAGAAAACCATGGGACTTTCAGAAAACCGGTCGGACTTGTCTACGCGAGGAGTATGGTTCTTGATCCAACGTTCCAGCTTATCGGCCACGCGACTTGCTTCCGGAAGCCTGTCCACCGCCACGTATTCGCCAGCACGATTCAGCAGGTTTTCGGCATAGACCATACGCCAATGAGAAAGCTTTCCGCTCTTGCGGATAGCATCAATGTTCTGGCGAATGGAATCTAGGCGTTCTTGCATTACTGTTTCTCAACCTTTTGGAGCGGAGTCACACCGATTTCCACGCGACGGTTCAAGCGACGGTGTTCTTCGCTGTCGTTAGGATACTTGGGCATGTGTTCGCCAAAGCCTGCGGCAAAGAGCCTGTCAGGTGGGAATCCCTGCGCAATCAGGGTCTTCACCACGTTCACAGCGCGTTCGGTAGAAAGGTTCCAGTTGGTATAAGTCTTGGATTTCACCGGAGTATCGTCGGTAAATCCGCTCACCATAATCACGTCGGTGGAATCCAAGGCTTCCAAAAGCCCCTTGCTGATTCCGCGAATCACGCCTTCGCCTTCCTTAGTAAGGTCAGCTCCGTTAATCGGGAAAAGGAAACTTGCCTGAATCTGGATTTTACCGTCTTCGAGAGCAATGAGGCCAGCTTCGATAGAGGTCTGTAGACTCTTGGACAAGAGTGCATTGCGTTCTGCCGCAATTTTACGCATCTGTTCCTGGCAACTCAAGACTTCTTCTTCGGTACGGGTAAGGTCTTCGGCCTTCTGTTCCTTAAGGGTCGCCATGGCCACAAACGCAAGGATGAACAACGAAACCAGGGCAACACCCAAGTCCGTGTACGCCATCCAAGGATTGCTGTTTTCGTCTTTCTTGAAGCGCATGCTTAGCCCTCGACCTTAGGCTGCTGAGCGACAGAACGCTGTGTCTGTTCCAAGACTTCCAGCAAGATTTCCTGGGTCTTGACGGCGTTTTCCATAAGCACTTCGCTGGCGCGTTCGTGGAAGGCCTCCAGAGACTGGTTGAGATGTTCCACAAAACTTTCTTCGTCTTCCCTTTCCGCGGTATCGCCGGAGAGTTTTTCGAGAATCGTTTCGAGACCGGCACGGAGCATTTCCAAGTTGGCACTGAGTTCGGACTGGTTCACGCGCATCAGTTCTGCGGTTTCCACAATGTTTCCGCCCAGGGCGTCCGTTGCTTCCTTTTCCTTGACCACACGGTTGTCGATGCTTTCGGTAAGAGCCTTCTGAGCATCAAGCAGCACGGCAGAGGTTTCGGAAAGTTTCTGGAAGGCACCCAGAATGTCGGAAGAAAGTGCCGAGAGTTTTTCGGCCACAGAATTGCTGAGTTCGGCAGAACCGGCCTGCGCCTTTTCGGCCACCTGCAAAGCCACATTCTTGAGAGTTTCGAGACCTTCTTTCTGGCTATCCACATTTTTGAGGGTTTCGGCAGAAAGGCGTTCCATGAAGGATTTCCACTGTTCGTCGGACTGTTTGACCTGTTCGGCCACGGCGGCGGCCACATTCTTCGTAGAATCGGTCATGGCCGATTCCGTTGCAGAAGCAACGCCATCCAAGCCAGACTTCACATCGGAAGCCACCTTCGAAAGAGCCGTTTCCACATTGTTCGACACACCTTCGAGAGACGCCTTGAGGGTCGAAGAAATACCGTTCAGTTTTTCGTCCAGCTTAGACGGAATCGATTCCACAGAAGCAGAAAGACTCTTGATGTTCTGTTCCATGGGCGTAAATGCTCCGGCCAGAGAATCCTTGACCGAGGGGCCCAGGTTTTCTACAGCCTTATTCATATTCACGGCCGCGGCTGCAAGAGATTCATTCAACTTCGAAGTCATCGAAGTGAGTTCATCGCCCACCATGGACACCACGCCGGAGAGACCGTCCTTCACGGAGGAGGCTACTACAGACAAATTCTTTTCGACAGAATCAAAGAGGCGTTCCAATTCCGTCTGGGCCATAGCCTCTTCGCTTTCGCCGCTTGCAGCACCCTGCAAGTCAAGGGTCAAGGCATCGAGCTTAGCCACAAAGGCATCGCGAGCGGACATCATCATGTTGCGGCTTGAATTCAAAATCAAGGCGGCAAACAAACCGCAAAGGCTCGTGCCAAAAATACCCTTCATGTTCTGGAACAACAACTGAATGGTATCGAGAGTGCCCTGCGTCGTGGAATTATCAATGGCACCACCGGCTGTAGCCACAGAATACATAAGACCAAAGAATGTACCCATAAGGCCCAAAAGAATCACCGTACCGCCAGCACTCTTGGGAACGGCAATAGAGACGCTGTTGAAAAGCACTTCGTAGGCCATGGAGGAATCCAGGCGAATGTCCTTCGAAAGCAGGCTCTGGGCCAATGCCACGCGCTTAGCCACCACGCCATCGCCACTGACATACCCACCTCGATTTTTGCAGGTTTCCAGGATTTCCGATTCGGCAGCAATTTGCTTCACAGTCTTTAAGGCAACCAACTGTTCACCAATAAATACGGCAAAGATAGCCGCCATAATGATCCAGCCGAAAAGCGGTGCGCCAAAATAGAAGGCGGCAATCACCAGGGCCAAAAGTCCCACAATGGTAAGAGCTAAAATGACATGGAACGAATTTTTCATGTTTTCACCTCAAATAGATTCAATTGACCGCGGGAGAACCCGCGCAAGAATAGCGCCCACTTGCTCTGGTACCATTCAATAACCTGAAGGGTAAGTCCACGGGCGTAATCACAAAAGTCATCAGTAAAGGCCAAGAAGCCGTTTTCGTAAGCGTAATGCGGATTCCAGTAGCGGCCCACATTGCGGGCACAAGAGGCTGCCGAGCTGTAATAGTGCGCAGGGCTCTTGGTGTTGAAAGCCGCCGCAAAGCGTTTCTTTGCCAAGGCGTTCAGCGAGCTACGGAGAGAAACCACCAGAGCGTTTTCCTTATCGCGGAGCGACGCTTCCAAACTGGGGAGCAGTTTGGAAACCGCATCCACGGCGCTTTCGGAATGCCAGTACTTGCAGAGCTTTTCCTGAAGTTGCATCACGCGCCCGTGCATGCGGACGAACAACGGTTCGGCGTCGCTCACCAGCAGGTGAATAGTCGCCGAATAAAAAGCGTTAATGTCTTGCTTATTGTTCTTGACCGTCAGGGCCCAGCCCTTTTCTTCGTCGTGATGCAAGAAGTCGCCACCTTCCAGCAGCAAGCGCATCACTTCGTCGGTAGAAAAGCGCTGCATCCACTTGGTGCGGAATTCGTCATAAAGCTTGTTGGCGTCAGCCACAATCTGGGGAAAACTGGAATCAGCCAACTTCCAGGCCGTTTCGCTGAAAGAAATCAATTCCGTGGTTCCCACGTTTACCGCAGGGTCGTTCAGCATGGCATCCAAATGTTCGTGCAGCACAATGGACCACGTCACCATCATGGACTGAGAAAGCGTCGCCATCATGGTAGAGCGGTTCGGGCGCACCGAAAGACGGACACTGCTGTCCGTCATCTTGCGTATGGATCTGCGAAAGGACTCTTGCACTAAAGTTCCCTAGAAAGAAGTTTCGATACGGTGCCAGATGTTTCTGTTCACACGCTTGCCCTGAGCAGCCAATTCTTCGGCTTCGTTGCGAACATCGGCTTCAAGGTTATCCTTGATCAAAGCCCTGTCGCCATCGAACTTTCCACCCGGTTCCAGGTAAAGGCCATAAACGTTGTCGTTGATCTTGGTGTCGGCTGCGACCACCTGCCCTGCACGAATAGAAAGGGCAAAACGGTTACGCAAAAATTCACAACGGGCCAAGAATACTTCGGGCACATCATCAATCCAAAGCCCGTAGTAGTTGTTCACGAACTTCACGTTTTCGAAAATTCCCTTGGAACGGAACACCGTATTACGGAAAGCGTTTTCGATAATCAAGTTCTTGATTTCGAAGGGACGGTTGGCCGACACGAAGTGCACGCCGTTCCAGCTCTTGACGGAATCGGCACTCTTAAAGACCACAGGAGCCGCTTCGGTACCGATAATTTTCACAGAGCCGCGGAACATCAACTTCGCATACTCACCCATGAGCACAGTGACACCCGGTTCAATTTCCAAAGTGTCTTTCGCCGAAAAAACAGCACCCTGTTCCAGCAAATAAGGGCTATCCGCCACTACCAGTTTCACCTTGCCATTTTCAATCGAAGGGAAAGGCATCTCCCCCGCAACGGCAGCATATGCAAACAGGAGCGTCGTTAAGGCTAACCCCGACCATTTTTTAAAGCCTAGAATCAAAATTCACTCCTCAGTTTAATTTTCTGAATCACATGCATGTCAGGAATCACGTTGTCGGCAACGATGTCATTTACACTCAGGTCGCCGGTCAGTTCCATTTTCACGCTAGAAATCACACCGTTGGTCATGTCGAAAAGAATCGTTCCCGTGCCCACGATAAAGCCCTTACTTTCCATACGCAGGTCAGAGGTGGAATCAGCCACTTCCTTGTACTTTAGGTTCATGCCGACCTTAGCCATCTGGATTCCATCATGAACGTAGTGGTCTTCCAGGGTAAAGGACTTGTACACCACGGTCTTGCCCGAATTACCCGGGATTTCTACAGGACGTTCCCAGGTTTCACCCAACTTGACCGGCTTACCCGGCAAAAGGGGCTGCACCTTGAGGAAAATGCGGATAAGGTCCAAAGCTTCGGTACCGAGCATCACGGAATCTTCGATAACGGCGTCGCGGATGGCACCGTCTTTACCCATCTTGAACTGGAAATGTTCCGTGGACATGTAGCGTTCCATGCTGCGGAACTCTTCCACCGTACGCTTGTCGGACTTGTAGTCCACGGAATCGATTTTCAGCTGGAACTTGGCCGAACCGTCATCGTATGCCGTCAAAAGTGAATTGGTGGCGCGAACTTCCAGATGCGTATTCATGGCTTCGGGCGTTGCGGACACGGAATCCATTGCCGGAAGAATGGCGTTCAAGGAAGATTCGAGGAAATAGGTCTGCTGTGGAGCATTTTGAGTGTTGAACGAGAGAGTAAATTCATTCCCGTCGCAAGCACAAAGGGCGAAAAGGGCTACAGAGCCCGTAAAAAGCTTAAAGAAATTCATGTTTAGAATATAGTATTAACTAATTCCCTTATTTCCAGAATCACCCTTTTCAAGGCGCATTTTCTGGAAAAAAGCCTTTAAAAGACCCAGACATTCGTCGGCCAGGAGACCACCCTCCACTTCGACTTCGCGTTTGAGTGCGTTGTTCGAAATGACATCGATTGTGGTGCCACAACCGCCAAAACGGGTATCCGGAGAACCATAGACCACACGGCTGATTCGGCTGTTCAAAATGGCGCCTGCACACATGGGGCAAGGCTCCAGCGTTACATACAAAGTACAACCATCCAGACGCCAGTTTTCAAGGCTGCTCGCGGCAGTCCCGATGGACAAGATTTCGGCGTGGGCCGTAGCGTCCTTGAGCATCTCGATCTGGTTATGGCCTTTACCGATGACTATCCCATCTTTCACGATAACGCAACCGATAGGGATTTCCTTTTCGTCAAAAGCCTTCTCCGCCTCGCGGAGCGCCATGCGCATATAACGTTCGTCTTCGTTCGTATTATCCATGTTGACGTGATTCGTGTTTTGTGGTTTATGTAACTACGCCACAATGTGTAGTGTGTAATGTGAAGTGTGAAATTAGATATCAATCATTTCACATCACACACCATTTACTTAATTCCTCTCCCGTAAGCGCAGTAGGAGTCTTCTTGCATGTAGTCGCCGTCGTGGTAGTAGGCAGCACGGGCACGGCAACCGCCACAGCGGTCATTGAACTTGCACTTACCGCAGGCACCGGCGTAAGCCTTGGTGCGGAGCTTCTTGAAAATTTCTGCATTCGCCCAAATTTCGTCGAAAGGCGTGTCATGTACATCGCCCGCTTCTTCCATCATGTAAGCGCAAGGGCGAACCTTCCCTATCGGGCTCACGATGCAGTAGTCGAGGCCAGCGAGGCAACCGCGGCTGTAGCGCGTCTTGATATCGAGTTGGTCTGCAATGCGCAGGAACTGCGGAGCGCAAGTAGGCTTCACCGGGATGCCGAGCGTACGGCTCTTTTCCATAATCTTGCGGAGGAGTCCCTCATATTCAGCAACTCGCAAGGCATGGCCTTCGATTTCCTTGCCGCGACCCACCGGAATCAAGAAGAAAATCTGGTGGTTCACCGCACCGATTTCCTTGACCCAGTCCATGATGTCAAAAATTTCGTTCTGGTTCCAGTCCATAATCGTCGTGTGAATCTGGAACGGGAGGCCAGCAGCTTTGCAGTTTTCGATACCCATCATCGTGAGTTCGAATGCATTCGGGAGACCGCGGAAATCATTGTGGCGGTCGTGATCGATACTGTCGATGCTGATACCCATGGCCATGGCACCGGCAGCCTTCAGCTTGAAAGCCAAGTCGTGCGTAATGAGCGTACCGTTGGTACCAAATACTGGGCGGAGACCCTTACTCGAAGCATGGGCAACGAGGTCCACAATGTCGGGGCGGGTCATGGGTTCGCCACCGCTAAAGATCATAATCTTGAACCCCGCCTTCGCGATTTCGTCAATCAGCTTCATAGCCTCGGCGGTCGTAAGTTCGGCAGCCTTGTTCTCGCCTGCGTCCTGGTAGCAGTGCTTACAGGTCAGGTTACACTTGTTGGTGGTCATCCAAGATACAATCATTTAAATCCTCATTAATTTCATCCATGGATTGCTTCGTCGCCTACGGCTCCTCGCAATGACGTTGTTATAGAGTTTTGAATACTTTCTTAGCGGCTTCGACGGTGCGGTCAATGTCAGCTTCGGTATGGGCGGCACTCACAAAGATAGCCTCGAACTGGCTCGGGGCGAGGTATATACCTTCGTCAAGCATTCCGAGGAAGTAGCGCTTAAACAGTTCCAAGTCGGACTTTTGCACATCGGCAAAGCAAGTCACAGGGCCTTCGGTAAAGAAGATGCAGCCCATAGACCCCACCTGATTCGTAGCGAGTGGAATTCCAGCCGACTTTGCCGCATCCTGCAGGCCCGCAATCAACTTCTTGGTGCAGTTTTCGGCGCGGACATAATATTCGGGGTGCGAATTCAATTCGCGCATCGTAGCAAGACCTGCCGCCATCGCGACCGGATTACCCGACAAGGTTCCCGCCTGGTAAATTCCACCGAGGGGAGCAATCTGCTGCATCACATCCAAGCGGCCGCCATAAGCGCCCACCGGCATGCCGCCGCCGATAATCTTACCGAAAGTCGTAAGGTCAGGCTTGATTCCGTACAAGCCCTGTGCGCAATGGATGCCTACGCGGAAACCCGTCATGACTTCATCTACAATGAGCAAAGCGCCATGCTTCTTGGTTTCTTCGGAAAGCGTCTGCAAGAATTCAGGCTTCGCAGGCACCACGCCCATATTGCCGGCCACGGGTTCCACAATGACGCCCGCAATTTCGTCACCAATCTTATCGAAGAGTTCCTTAACGCCCGCCACATCATTGTACTGAAGCGTGAGCGTGTACTTGGCCAAATCCGCCGGAACACCCTTGCTGCTCGGTTTACCCGTCGTGAGCATACCCGAGCCCGCCTTAATCAGCAAGCTATCGCTATGGCCGTGGTAGCAGCCTTCAAACTTGACAATCTTGTCGCGGCCCGTGAAACCACGCGCCGCACGAATCGCACTCATGGTCGCTTCGGTGCCACTGTTGACCATACGAATCATCTCGACACTGGGCACCAGTTCCATCACCAGCTTCGCCAGTTCCGATTCCAGCCCGCAGGGGGCACCAAAGCTAAGGCCATTTTGGGCCGTTTCGGCTACCGCCTTGATGACGGCATCATGGGCATGTCCCAAAAGCATCGGACCCCAGCTGCCCACGTAATCGATGTAATCGTTACCGTCGACATCATAAATGTGGCTGCCCTTGGCTCGCTTGATAAACGGAGGGGTAGCCCCCACATTGCTATAGGCTCGCACCGGGCTATTCACGCCACCCGGCATCAGGTTCTTGGCTTCTGCAAAAAGTTTTTCGCTCAGAGAATGGTTCATGCCATAAAAATAGAAAATCCGGCCCGAAGGTCGGATTCTCTAAAATCGAATTCGTTTAAGAAACGATTATTCAGCCGGAACGGTTTCAGCTTCTTCGAAAGCCTTGCAAGTTGCATCGCCCATGGCCTTCAAATCGTCGATGGTAACCTTAGTCGGAACCGGAGTTTCAACAGGTTCATAACCGTCACCTTCGCTCTTCATGGTGTAACCTTCTTCAGTGATGGTATAGGTCGTGGTAGAGGAATAGCCACCGAGAGAAGTCGTAACAACAACAGAGTTGTCATTCACGGTAACGTCGCAACCTTCGGACGGGGAAGAGGAAGAGTCGTCACCGCAAGCAGTGAAGAGAGCAGCAGTACCGAGAGCGGCGAGAATCATAAGCTTTTTCATTTTTCATTCTCCATTAAATGGTTAATTTTGCGTCATAATTGACACTTCGAAATATAACTCTTTTTTACGCAAAAAGCACAAAAAAGTTAATTTATTATCACAAAAAGATGTAAAAATGGATTTACAAAACAAGCAAATTAAGAAATAAGTCCCTTTTCTAAAGCTTCCTTAGCGTGGTAAGTAATAATGATGTCAGCCCCAGCCCGCTTGAAAGCCAACAAATTTTCGCGAATAATGGAATTTTCATCAATCCAGCCAGCCTGTGCAGCCGCCTTTACCATGGAATATTCGCCACTGACATTGTAGACCGCCACCGGCACGCAGCTCATTTCGGCTGTCTGACGCAGTACATCCAGGAAGGCCAGTCCAGGCTTCACCATTACAATATCAGCCCCTTCTTCAATGTCCAGTTCAACTTCACGCAATGCCTCGCGACCGTTGCGCACATCCATCTGGTAGCTTTTGCGATTGCCAAAATGCGGTGCGGAATCAGCGGCATCGCGGAAGGGACCATAATAGGCACTTGCAAACTTGGCACTGTAGGCCATAATCGGCAAATTCTGGTATCCGCCTTCATCCAATTTTCCGCGAATGGCGGCCACACGGCCATCCATCATGTCGCTCGGAGCAACCATATCGGCACCAGCTTCTGCATGCGAAAGCGCCGTCTTTGCCAAAAGTTCCAGAGTCGGATCGTTATCCACATCGCCGTCTTCTTTGACAATACCGCAGTGGCCATGACTCATGTATTCGCAAAGGCACACATCGGTAATCACATATAAATCCGGGAATTTAGTCTTGATGGAGCGAACCGCACGCTGCACGATTCCGTCATCGTCATAAGCAGACGACGCCATTTCATCTTTGTAACTGGGAATGCCGAAAAGCAAAATGGACTTCAATCCCAAAGCGACGCAGCTTTCCAGTTCCTTCAAGATTTCATCAATCGAAAAGCGAAACTGTCCCGGCATCGAGGGAATCGGTTCTTTAACCTTCTCCCCTTCTACCACGAACATGGGGTACACCAGGGAATCGGGATTGACGGCTGTTTCTGCCACCATACTGCGAATGGTTTCATTCTTGCGTAAACGACGCGGACGGATAATCATATTTTCACCTCCATTCATAATTATAACAAAAAATCCCGCTCAATCTGTTCAAGCCCATCTGCCCATTCGGTCTGGATTTTCTGCTTGAGTTTTTTGGCGAGCGAGGGGGCGCGGCCCTGTGTGGAGACCGTTACGGCGATATTTTCGCCAAAATCCATGCGAGCGGGCACAATGAAATCGCCATCCAAGTAATCGCAGGCATTGTTCACCAGAATGCGGCGGGCTCGGGCATCGTTTGATACCTGGGCATTGACCGCAGGCTGGTCGGTGCAGATGAAGACCATGAAAATCCCGCGAAGATCGAGCGGCTCGTAGGGACGATTGATCAAAGTCACAGATGTCAAAGTGTCATTCTGAGCGGAGCCGTTAGGCGTAGTCGAAGAATCTAAAGACTTAAATTCCGGATCGAACTGCGGGGCGACTACGGTAATGCGGGCTCCCGTGGGCAAAAGCGTTTTGACCTTGCGGAGGGCAATACGGCCACCGCCCACAACGAGAACGTTTCTGCCTTCGAGATTGAGCTCGATGGAGAAGAGGTTTGAAGTGTGAGATGTGGAATGTGTAGTGTGAAATGTAGAATTTGACGACGGACGTACTGCTTCATTCTGGGCATTGCGGACGCCATTGACCACCATGTCGGCAAATTCTTTCCAGTCGCCGAGGCAAGGCAAAAGCGTAATCGGGATCTGCGGGAATTCAGCTTGCAAATGCGCCACTACCTTGGGCACATCGTTCTTGGTATGCTGACCGTTCAGTAGCAAATACGGCAAAAGCGTCACCGATTCCACATCTTCGCGCAAGAGCGTGCGCAAGTCATTTTCCAAATCCAACAGGCTCGTGCTTGCCACGCGCGTACCGGGCAAATCATGGTGCAGTTTATCCATGATTTCTTCGAAGCCCTTGTAGGCCCCCGGCAAAATGCAGTGATGCGCGATAATCAGGATAGCTTTCATAAGAGTAGTAGGATGTAGGAAGTTTTCTTAAGTGTAGAATTCGACAATTTTCTTGACGAGGGAATCCATGGTGGTTTCGTCGGAAGTAACCGTTTCAAAGCCATGCTTCTGGGCTGCTGATTCTGTCATGCGGCCGATGCAGAAGGATTTTCGAGGATAACAAGCATTATTGTCATTCTGAGCGAAGCCGTTAGGCGTAGTCGAAGAATCTCTATTTAGATCCTTCGATTCCGTGCTTCGCACTCCACTCAGGATGACACTGCAGAAATTCTCGACGGCGCTGGTGCTAGCGAAAACGATAGCATCGGCAGATTCAACGGCTTCACGCTTCCATTCGGGAAGTTCCGCCACGGGGAGCGTTTCGTAAACCACCCAGCGCGTTGCCTGCGGTAAAAGTTTCAGCATGGTGTCATCAGCGAGATTGCCTTGAAGCAACAAGATGCGGGATTCTATCAGATCCTTCGACTCCGAGCTACGCTCGGAATTTATCCCGGACTCCGCTCCGGGACCTAGGATGACACCTTCGCCTTTATCAACCACATCTCGCAGCAGTTTTCCGAGGCCTTCGCCGGTATGGTCTTCGGGCACGTAATCGCAGCGGATGCCATATTCAAGCAATTTCTTTTCGGTAATCTTTCCCACGCTTGCAATCTTCTTGCCGGCAAGAACGCGAATGTCATTGCCCGAAGTGAGCAACTGCGTAAAGAAAGATTCAACGCCGTTCGTACTTGTGAAGGCGAGTACGTCAAAGTTCGCAAGATCCGCCCAATTGAACGAGCCCTCAACCGCTCGCGTTTCGATCATCGGAGTTTCGATGACTTCGGCTCCGAGAGCCGTAAGGCGGGCGATAATCCCACTAGCCTGCTTCGCGGCGCGAGTCACCACCAAGCGCTTGCCCGAAAGCGGCAAATTCTTTTTCCAGGCGAGAGTCTTACCCAGTTCAACGACACCGCCCATAATCGTGATCGCAGGGGCTGTCACATTTTCACGAACAATCGTCTCCCCCGCCGTTTCAAGCGTTGCCATGACTGTGCGCTGGTACGGCGTGGTTCCCTTTTCGATAAAGGCAAGCGGAGTTTTCGGGGCCTTGCCACATTCCATAAGGCGCTTGGCGATAAAATCCATGTTGGCAATGCCCATCAAGAAAATGAGGGTGCCCTGGCAGTTCGCGAGATTTTCAAAGTCCAGCGAAAGCTCGCCGTTCGATTCAGCCTTTTCGTGGCCCGTGATAATGTGGAAACTTGTCGCAATGCCGCGATGGCTTACGGGAATGCCCGCATAAGCCGGCACCGAAATAGCCGAGGTAATGCCCGGTACCACATCGAATTCAACACCGGCCGCAACCAGTTCCAAAGCTTCTTCGCCGCCACGCCCGAACACGAACGGGTCTCCGCCCTTCAAGCGAGCAATAATGCCCTGCGGGTATTCCTGCGCATACTGTACCAAGAGTTTATTGATTTCGGACTGTTTGACTTTATGGTGCGTCGGCATTTTGCCTACGTCAACCATCTTCGCCTTTGAATTGCACATTCCAAGAATCG
Source organism: Fibrobacter sp. (assembly GCA_017530965.1). GTDB lineage: Bacteria > Fibrobacterota > Fibrobacteria > Fibrobacterales > Fibrobacteraceae > Fibrobacter. The sequence goes on along the minus strand of JAFXLS010000039.1, from coordinate 39,472 downwards.
CCGGAGAAACCAGGCGGTCGTACACCACCACATCGGCTTTTTCAAGGATATCTTTTCCACGAAGGGTCAAAAGACCCGGATCGCCGGGGCCTGCACCAATCAAGTAAACATGACCAAAATTCGCCATCAAAAATTAATCCTTGTCATCAAAGGCTTGGGCATCTTCGGGTTCTTCCACAATCCAGTCGCGAATGTGGTCGGCAAGAGCCTTCTGGCCGTCCTTTTCAATTGCATCGGCAAGGTCAGTCAGTTCTTCGGCATCGAGCGTCGTCAAATCCTTTTCGTAGCGGTCCACGTAGCCCGAAAGCTGCTCGTAACGCTTCATGCCTGCGAGCAACTGCATAAATTCGAGATTCGCCGTATTGCCGTTACGGAACTGTTCATGTTCCTTGAGCACGCGATCGGCTTCGGCATCGGGCAAGAAGGCGGCCAAACGCCCGAGGTTCATCACCTTCGGGAAGGTTTCGTACAAGGTACGAGCAATCTTGATGCAGTCAGACTTGCGACCTTCCTTGTCGGCAATGGCAGCCTGCAAATCCAGGTACGCTTCTTCGTCTTCGGAGCCGGGGTTACGGACATCGCCGAGCCACTGTTTGGCAAGTTCAATATTCCCCGCCATAAACTGGGCATTAGCAATATCAATAAGCGTGGCGTTGCTCTTGTCCGGGTCCTTAAGGAGGGCGGCCTTCGCAAAGTTCGCGGCATCCTTGATAGAGTCTGCCATATCGCAAATGGCATCCAGAATATCTTCGCGGTTGCCCTGGTCGACTTCGGTAACCCTGTTAATCAATTCTTCGAGCAAGGCCTGCGCGCGTTCCTTGGGCAAAATTTCTTCGACACTCAGGAACACCACCGAGCGACCTTCACCACCCACATGGCGCATGGCAAGGTCATGAATCAAGTCCGCAACATAATCCTTGTCGGTATACTGCGATGCCAGTTCCACAAAGAACGTTCCCGCATCGTAAAAGAGGTTGTCCCAGTATTCCTTTTCTTCGTCGGTATCGGCCTTGAACGAAATAAAGTCGGCACGCAACGTCCAAGCCAAAAGTTCCAACTGGTCTTTCGGATTCTTGAAGTTTTCGATATCGTCAATGCCGTTTGCAATCGCCTCGTACAAATCTTCGGGGCGATGTAAAAGTCTGCTCTGCCCGCTCACAATCTGCGTCAGCGTTTCACGGAGTTTGTCTTCTTTGCTGCGCATGGCCTGTGCCATGGCAGGAGATTTCCATACCTTTTTCTTCTTTGCCATGAAACCAAATGTAGAAAAAGACAACCGTCTCTATTTAATGGCGATCCAGCTTTCGTTTGATTCGCGCTTGTTTCAGCTTGTTTTTACGGCGTTCACGGCGGCGTTCCTTACGGAGCCTTCGGCGGAGTTCCGCCATTTTCTCGACCTGGTGCAAAATGTCCTTTATTCGCTCGGTCGCAAAGGCATTATGCAACTTTTTACGGGTCACATAATCGAGCAAGCATACACACAGCAAAAGGCAGCCCACAAATAACGCTAGCGCCACCGGCCACACAATCACGGATGTTTTGATGGCTACAAGTCCAAACGCTGGCGGCATCAGAATAGAGCCCACATAAGAGCCAGCCATTTGAATACTAATCGCACGGCCCGAAAGTTCTTCGCCAAATCGCGCTGGGGTCGCATGAATGAGTGAGGGATACACCGGAGCGCAACCGAGCCCAAGCAGGCAAATACACACTGGCGTAAACCAGAGCGGCAAAGGCAACACTAGAACAAGACAGCCGAGTACCACGATGGCAATACCCGCATGCACCAAGCGCATATCCGTAAACTTGATAGCGAAAAAGCCACTCAGAATGCGCCCTATCATGACAGATGCAAACATGAGCGAAACCGCGATTGCCCCGATTTCAGGTTCAAAGCCACGGGCCACCAAGTAAGTACCGCACCAAAGGCTTGTGGAAATTTCAAGCGACGAATAAAAGAAGAACACCCAAAAAGAAAGCTTCATGCCGGGCACCTTGAGCGCCGCCCGCAACGAGATATCCTTTACCGCAGGCACCTGTTGCGATTCACCGCGTTTTTCCGTCTTTTTCCAAATCGGGAGCGTTATAAGCATCATCGCGGCAATCACCGCAAGCAGCAAGGCGACCATATCGTAGGCACCGCGCCAACCGACACCCGTCACCACCGAGATAGAAAACAGAGCTGGACCAAGGCATGCGCCCACGCCCCAACTGGCATGCAGCCAACTCGTGTGTTTCGATTCCAAGTAAATGGCCGCAAAGTTGTTCATCGCGACATCAATTGCACCCGCCCCGATTCCCATGGGAACCGCAAACAAACACATCATCCAAAATGTCGTCGAAAATCCGTAACCGAACGAAGCCACCGCCGTAAGCGCAATGCTTATAAAGACAAGCTTGCCAGTCCCCATCAAACGCAAAAGTGCCGGAGTCCACAAGCTAGAAACAATCGTTCCCACACTTACGATAATCGACAAAAGCCCCGCTGCCGAAAGAGGCGCCATCAGGTCACGCTGCATCAAGGGCCACGCCGCCCCAAGCACCGTATCAGGGAGACCTAAGCCAATAAAAGCTGCGTATATAACAACGAGTAAAAGCAAGCTAATTCTTTATGCAACGGACTGGATATCCCATCTTTCGTTCTCTTACGTGATAGCCCCATCCATCTATTTGCCAAACTTTCATGTCAGAAACATAAGGAACATAAATCGAACCAGGAAAAAGCTCTCCATCAGCATCCCCAACTATGCCGCCCCACAATCTATGTATCGAAGCCAACCAAAAACCATCACTTTCTCCGACACTGATAAAGGAACCTTCTTCGCTTCTATATCCCACAGGAACAGACGAAAAGCCCGACGCATTACCAGGTTCCATCCATGAATCAAAATTCCATCCTGTAACCGACTTCATCGCATAGGGGAACGTTTCATAATCATTCGGAACGTTGCCTCTTCCCGCACTAGCCTGCGCTCCATAGGCTTGCACGACATAATTTACAAGCGTTGTCCAGTCCTCTTCAGAAGGGATTCGCCACCCATTAGGGCAAATTCCCTGATTGACGTCCGCAATCGGGTATTTAATCGTATCAGGCGCATAGGATTCATCCAAATTCATTGCCGCGAGAAAACTGTAGTAACGCCCCACCTTTTCACAGTTCGACGGATTTTCCTCATAGCACCAGCTATTTCCCTTCAAATTGGGAGTACTTACGCTATCCGCGTAATTCAAGTTTTCGGCCATCCACACCTGCGAACCCAAAGAAACTGTCTTGTAGCTTTTTTGATCGCGAGCATCAACGAGGGTCCCATACTCAATAGAAGGGTTCAGGTAATCTGATTTTTGAAAATCCCACAAAGTTGTCCTGCGGAATCCAGAATCCGTGCAAACGAAATACTTATAGTCTTCAACCACCCCTTTAACGATTTGAGAATTCCCCGCAACGCACTCATTTCCGTACGTATTACGTTCCGCTTCGGTAGCTTCTCTCCATAAGCCCCCATCACAAATATACCGGTCATAATAACGATCCTGATAGAAAATACCTTCAACGACAACACCATTGACGCACTCATTGCCGAAAGCATTGTATTCGGCCTTATTGGACGGACGCCATTCCTTTCCATCGCACGTATAAAAACCATTTGCTTCATGAACAATTTCATTTTTATTCGATGATCCGCAAGAGGGCAACAGATTTTTGGCATTGGTAGAATCCATTAGGCAACGCACCGAGAAACCCGCAATAGAATCATCGCAAACGAAGTCATAATCTGTACCCGGTAAAAACCGTAAATAACAGCCTGATTGCGATGTAGCCAAATAGGTTTCTTTATAAAGATCTTGATAAGTTCCCTCTACAGTGCGGTATCCTGCACCACGAAGATTGAACGAGAAAATGTCTGAGCCCGGATGCCAGGTAAAGCTTTTCAAGCTTCGGGCAACTTCAAAATCCGGTTTAACAATCTTGACATAGTTTATCAGTTCTTGCCATTCTTCTTGAGATGGAATGTGAAACTCTTCTGGACAGAGGTTGTCTGTACCCTCACCATACAACCGACCGTAAATCACGCAATTTGAATCGACATTGTCATAGCACCAACTATGTGTTGTTTTATACTGCAAATTTTCGGCAAGCCAGACCTGGGTTCCGATTTGAGTCGTAGAATAAACATGATTATCTCTGGCATCTTCAATAGATGATACAAGGCCTTGTGTCGGCGGAAGCAAATCATCATCGTCACTAGAAGAAGAAGTATCTCCACATGCAGAAAATACCCAAAATACAAATAAGATAATAACGCTCTTATAATATTTCATACAATTGGCAAATATAAAATTTTTAGAGAAAATTACTTTTTCTCGCGAATGCGCTTGTACAGGCTTTCGGCTTTTTCAACATCGCCTGCATTCGAGAACACATGGCCCACGTTTTCGGCACCGATACGCCCCTGAGAATTGCCGGCAATCCATGCCTTCATGTAGCAATCGAAAGCTTCGTCGTAGCGTTTCTGGGTAAAGTAAATTTGTCCCAAATCCAGGTTCAAATCCGCCTTGCCCTTATTGTGTCGAAGTCCTTCTTCGAGCGTGAAAATAGCCATCCACGGAGAATTGTTCTGCACATACATTTGCGCCAAGTAGCGGCGGGCCGAAACATTTTCCGGATCCATCAAGATTCCGTTTTCCATTTCGTTCAAGGATTGTCTCGTGGAATCCATGCTGCGGTAGTAATAGGCCATAGTAAAGTGAACATCGGCGCCCGCGGTAGCGGTCATCTGCAACGCATTCTGAAGCGTCTTGATGGCGTATTCGTAGTCGCCCAATTTTTCGTAGACTTCTGCAAGGCCATACCAAGCATCCATACGGTCCGGGTTCAGCTGCAAGGCGCGTTCAAAATTCTTCTGGGCAAGGGTCCAATCGCGGCCCTTCAAGTAGCATTCTGCCAAGGCAAAATGCACATGGTCCGATTCTACGCCAAGTTCTATAGCGCGATTGTAAGCCGCAATGGCCTCGCCCACATCGCCACCCAAGTAGTAAAGGTCGCCGAGGAGCATCCAGGCTTTCTCGAAATTCGGCAAAAGTTCTACCGTACGCTTGTAAGCGACCATGGCCACCTGCTTGCGGTCAAGCTGCACCATGGCATTGCCCAAGTTGAACCAGGCAAAGGGTTCGTAACGACCTTCGTCAATGGCCGCGCGATACAGCGGCACCGACTCCTTAAATTTGCCTTGGTCGTACAACTCGTTCGCCTTGAAGAAATAATCTTCAGCAGCAAAAAGGGGTATCGCAAATAGCAGGGCGAGCGCGAAGAGTCTAGTTAACAAAGCGGAACTCCTTTGTGGCCTTCTGTGCCACGGGGAATCCGCCCAACTGCGCCGGGCTAAATTTCCACTGTCTTACAGCCTTCAGGGCTTCGTTATCAAATCCATAGCCGGCCGGTTCCTGCGTCAGCACCTGAGCCTGGGCCACATCGCCATACACGTCAATCACAATCAAGACTTTCACATAGCCCGAAACGCCCATGCGTTTCGCCTTTTCGGGGAACTTGGGCTGAATTTCACGCAAAACTTGAGCCTGTTCATCCACTTCGCCAGCCTCGTACACCACGTTTTCCATGGAGCCCGTACCAACGGCAACACCATCTCCAGAGGCTCCGCGTGCAAGCGACAAATCCATCTGGAAATTCTGATTGCGGGACATGCCCATATTCGAAGTAATCTTGAACGGGTTCGGGTTCACGATGGTGCGAATCACTTTCTGCTTGACTTCGGGCTTCTTTTCGCTCACCAGGACTTCAACTTCGGTGACCGCTTCAAGTTCCTTTTCACCCTTGACTCCTTTATCCGACATCAACGCATTAATCACCGGAATTGCAAGGAAAAACACCGCGCTCAACACAAAGGAGAGCACCAGCGCAACCGGGTAACGGAGATATTTTCCAACAAAATCAAGCATAAAAAACGGAGCTATTCTTCCTTGTTCGCCGAAATGGAGACTTTACGGACCTTGGCGAGGTTGCATTCATCGAGAATATCGACAACGACACCGTTAGGGGCATCGCGGTCGCTCACGATAATCACCGGACGGTCAGGGGCTTCAGCCATCATCTGGCGGAGCACCGTATTCAAAGTCGAAAGATTCACCTGGGTTTCGTTAATGTGAATCGTACCCTGACGAGTCACGCCAATCAAAATGCTTTCCTTGGCCAAATCCTTTGCAGAACTTGCCTTGGGCTTGGTAACGTCCACGCCCGTTTCGCGGGTGAAAGTCGACGTCACAATAAAGAAGATAAGCAGGATAAAGACGCAATCGAGCATCGGCGACACGTCTATCTTTCCTGTATCATGAACTCTTTTACGAATAAAACTCATTATTTGACCTCAAACTTTCCTTCTTTAAAAACGTAGCTTTCGTACTTGAGCGCTTCGCTCCAGGCCAGTTCCTCGATTTTTTCGACGCGACCCGCCAAAAAATTATAGGCAAGCATCAGCGGGAACGACATCAAAAGTCCCGCCTGCGTCGTGAGCAACGCTTCAGAAATACCGTCGGCAAATAGCACCGGATTTCCGAAACCGAACAGCTTTATGTTTTCAAACGTATGGACCATGCCCGAAACCGTACCCAGCAGGCCAAGCATCGGAGAAAGAGCTGCACAAGTCGAAATCGTCTTGAGTGAACGGGACAAGTTCAGAGATATACGGTGGCGCGTTTCTTCCATGGCATTGCGCACGGCGACAGGCCCCTGGTCGCGGTAATTGCGGACATCGCGGGCAAGCGCATAGAAGTATCCGAACCTATGGTGCGAAAGTTTTTCAAAAGCGAAATCTTCGCCCTTCTTCTTGAGATTCTTCCAGAATCCACCCACCACGCCGTTCACGGTACCGCCGCGAAGCATAAAGTAGTAGGCGTAGCGTTCCAGCATTAAAAACCAACCGAACCACCCCAACACAAAGATCGGGGCAAGCACCCAGCCACCCCTAAAGAGAATGGCCATTGCCGCTTCAAGTACGGAATTTTGGTCTACCGCAGGCACTACTTTTCCTTAATCCAAAGGGCGTTCAACACGGCAAGACCGGCCTTTTCCATGCGACCGCGCAAGGCTTCAGAACGGTTCACCAGGAACGTATGAATCAGCTGCAACGGAATAGCAACAATCAAACCCGTTTCCGTAGTGACAAGGGCAATCGAAATACCGCCTGCCAAAAGCTTCGGGTCAGAGGTACCGTGCATGGTGATCACGTCGAAAAGTTCGATCATACCCATCACCGTACCCAAAAGGCCAAGCAGCGGAGCCACAGCCGCAAACACAGAAATCCAGTTCAGACCAAAGTCCAGCTTGGGAACTTCGGCAGAGAAAAGCTCTTCGAGGGCGCGTTCTGCACTTTCGCGGTCCTTGTAATTCTTGGTCAGCACCGTCTTAAGGACCTTGCCCACTTCACCGTGGGTCTTTACGACAAGCTTGCGGGCAGCCTCGATATCGCCAGCCTTCAGGGCCTTAATCACACGGTGTGCCGCAATGCGGCCAAAAGCCTTACAGGCAATCCATATAAAGCGCCACAGGGCAATCAAGAGACCAAGTGCTAAGAGTACCGAAAGCGGGTACATCAAAAGGCCACCGTTCTTGAAGAATTCCCTCAAGTCATCTTTCCAGGTGGTTTCCTGGTGATTCGCCATTTCAGACGAAAGTTCGGTACTCAAGAGCACATCCACCGGCACCATCACATAGGCAGAATCCTTCGATTCGACAAAAGCCTTGCTGATTTGAGACTTGGTATCGGGAGTCAAGTTTTCTTGCCAGCTGAACACGCGCTTCTTTTCACCAGCTACCGGAAGCATCAAAGCAGCCGGATGCAAGCCGTTGATATCGACGGCATTTGCCATCTGCATCGCATAAAGACCGCCCAAGCGCATGCGGCCACCTTGTGCCACAGCATTACCGAAAACGAGTTCGGCATTTTCCACCTGGATTTCGCGAGTGAATTCAAGTTCGTTCTTCGCGGCATTCAAGACCGACTTGGCGATGCGCACGGGATCGTCCCTGTACAGGCCCATTTCTTTCTTGACCTTATTCTGCACTTCGACGCGTTCAGCAATCTTGAACGGGATTCCCTGTTCGCTGAACTTTGCCAGCGTTTCAAGGCGTTCGGGGCCAGCGGCCAGCGACAGGTATTCGGCACGGGCCTTTTCGGCCTGCAGCTTGACCTGAGCCAAGTCTTCGCGGGCAACACGCACGTCTTCGAAAAGGCGTGCACGTTCCGACATCAGGGCATCGACTTTTTCTTTGCTTTCGTTATACTTTTCGTTAAAGAGTTCGCGTTCCTGGTTGGCCGTTTCACGGTCCTTCCAGCGGGCAGCAACAGCCATGTCGCGTTTTTTGCGAGCTTCTTCCAAATCAGCCTTGGCGCTGTTCAATGCGGCACGCTGCTTCACGGCATCGATATCGGCATTCTGCTGGGCGTAAGAAAGCGGTGCCAATGTAGCGAGAGAGGCTACTAAGACGAGAGACCCCATCCCGCACTTCACATTACACATTCTAAACATTACTTGCCCTCCTTCGGAATCGTCACCGGAATCGTGACAAGTCTCGGAGCGGTCTTCCCTTCGGCCACCTTCATCACATCCTTCATTGCGGTACGCATGGCAAGGTCATCGGACACGTTCTTCCAGGCATAACCGCCATCGGCCGTTCGAGTAAGCCACAACACGTCGTTGCCGTCGTTACTTACGAAAACCGAGGCGACAGCGCCGTAGCGCAAGAAGGTTCCCGGAACGCTGCGGGCGTCCACCTGCAAAAAGCCCTTGTACACTTCGGTCGTGTAACCCAAGCGAATGCGGTCGTAAAAGACTTCGAGCGCACGGTTCAAGCCATCGTCCGCTTCAATCAAGCCTTTATGGAGCTGGCTTGCAATTTCTTGAACGCTCTTGACAGTTTCATCGTTGCGGTACGGAAAGTCCGATTCAAATACCGGCACCAAGGAGTCGATCACCATGGCGAGCGATTCGCCATACTTGGCCTTACGGTTTTCAAAGTACTTGACCGTGCCCAGGGATTTCTGGCGCACGTTAGCCAAATTCTGGAGTTCCGCCTTCAAGGAATCGATTTCGGCCTTCAAGGTCTTGTTCTGAGTGGCAAGCGCCTGCACTTTTTTGCGGCCCACTTCAACAAATTCGGCATGGCGCTTCTTTTCGGCGTCATGAAGCGACTTTTCGCGGGCAGTCTCAGCCTCCACCGCCTTGATTTGGCGACGGACACTTTCCACCGTTTCCTGAGCCTGCGAAACAACGCCCGCAAGACTCAGGCAAAGGAATATCTTGGTCAACAAATGAAATTTCATATGCGAAAAATACAAAGAACCGCGGCCACTAGACCACGGTTCTAAGCGAGAAAATCGCGAAATTTGCGTAAAATTCAAGAATTACTTCTTGGAGTCCTTGAAGTACTGCGGAGTATTCTTGGCACCGGCCTTCTTAAGGGCCTTGATAAGGCGAGTATAGCCTTCGTTGGTGGCCCAGTCGAGCACAGAATAGCCCTGGCCGCACTTGGCGTTCACGTCGACACCCTTGTTGATGAGGAACATCATGGCGTCATAGTTACCGTTCTTCACGGTCCAGTGAATCGGGAGGTAACCGTCAGCGCTACGGGAATCGAGCGGTGCACCGGCTTCGGCCAAAACTTCGAGCATGTCGACCTTGCCAGTCTTTGCGGCGAGGAGAACTGCAGTACCGAGCGTCTGGGTTTCAGCACCTTCGGCCTTGAGCTGGGTCAAGAGGCGGTTCACCACTTCCTTGTTGCCCATCATCACGGCGTTGTCGAGCACAGCTTCGCCGTTGCCGTTCTTCACGTCGGCCTTTGCACCATGTTCGAACAAATAGTTGAGCACCACCATGTTGCCCTTGTTGGCAGCAATGGCCACGGCGTTGTTGCCGTTGTCAGCCGGAGCGTCAATTTCGAAAGAAGCCTGCAAGAAGAGGGTCATCTTGGCAGTATCACCGTTCACTGCATAAGACACAAACTGGTTCGGGGTAAAGGGAATCTGTTGCTTGGTCAGGTACTTGCGCACGGACTGCGGATCGTTCGGGTCCATTTTATCGTTACAACCGGTAACGGAAACCATCAATGCGGCGGCGCAAAGGGCCAACAACTGCTTTTTCATAAAATTCTGCTCCAAATGAGGTTTTTCTTAATTTTGGTCTAAAAAATAATCAATTTTTGGGCAATAAACACAAAAAAACTCTATTTAGAACTTTTTTTTACCAAAATATCCCCCGCACCTCCACAGCCCCATTTTTCGACCTCGAAAAATCCTTTATATATTTTACGCCATGAGAAAGAGAATTTTTACCCTAATTTTGCTTTTCAGCACCCTCACTTTCGCCGATAGAATTGTCATTGACACCTCCATGGCGACTTCCACCGATAACGATTACAAGGAATTCGAGGACCGCGGATCGTTCGGTCCCTACGTTGAATTCAGCAATATCAAGATGAAAAACGTGAATTATTCCTACAAAGTCAGCGGCATCAAGGAAGACATCAATATCGACAACACCTACATTTACGGAGCATCGGGAAGCCTCCCCCTTACGGAATGGTTCGACATATACCTGATGGCCGGCTACCAGTACCTGGGAATTAGCCACAAGCCTCGCAACAGGGATAAAGCCTACAAATTGCTGGCCGAGGAACTGGAATTCGCCGACGAATTCTTCGATGCCAAGTTTGATTCCACCGATATCGAAGGCCGCCACGAAATCCACACCGCCCTTTTCCAGCTGGGTTTCGACCTTGCCCTGCCCCTGGTCATGAACTACAGGCACCAATTCATGATCAAGCTTTACGCCTTCGGTGGCGCCGTATTCGGCAAGACCTTCTTTGGAGACGACACCCAGTTCACCTCCCCCGCCATTTATGGTTACGCCTACGGCGCAGGCCTCCGCATGGCCTGGCACAGATTCTTCTTATCATCGGGCTTCAGAAACAGCCACGAATATTTCCACACTTATTTCGAACGGAAAACAGGAACCGACCGCGAAGACGACGAATTCATGCTTGATTTCAGCACGTATTTCCAGCCTTACGTAAGCCTCGGAATTACGCTGTTCTAATTACGGCTTGATTTTCAGCTTTTCACCGACTTTAATCTTGGTGTCCGTCAGGTCGTTCCACTTCACGATTTCTTCGATGGTCACCTTATATTGGCGAGCGATGTCCCAGAGACCCTCGCCTTTTTTGACGGTGTGAACCTTGACGCCGGAATCTTGAGGAGTACCAGCCACTTTCAGCTTCTGACCAACGCTCAGGTTGGTAGAATTCCCCATATTGTTCAGTTCCTGGATCTTAGCCACCGTGGTTCCGAACTTGCGGGCGATGCTGGTCAAGTTATCTCCGGACTGAACCGTATAAACAGAAGTCTTCTCGTTGGAAGATTTCGGCTTAGAAGCGGACTTCGTTTCGGACTTGGCGGTCTTCTTGTCGGCCTTCTTGCGCACATATTCTGGAATCACCAGGGAATCCCCCACGGTCAGACGGCGGCTAAAGCCCTGGTTCGCCTGCATAAGCATCACGACCGGAACATCGAAGGACTTGGCAATGGCAGCAAAGGTATCCCCTTCACGAACAACATACTTTTCGCCCTTGGCCATTTTGGGACGGTTATTTTCAACCTGGGGTTTCGGTTCGGGTTTAGAAACCACCAAGGTATCCCCTTCTTTAATGAAAGAAGCGGCATCCAGGGAATTCCAGGAACGGACTGAATCCTGGGAAATACCAAACTTGCGAGCCACGGAGGCAATATTGTCGGAAGGCTGAACAATGTAGGTGCGGACCTTTTCGGGCTTTTTGCCACGATTGGCCTTGGGCTTGGGAGTCACCTTGATAGGAATCAACAGGGACTGACCCGCACGAATGCGGGTATTCTTCATGTCGTTGGCCTGCTGCAGTTCGGACACCTTGATGCCGTACTGGCGAGCAATCATCCCCAAGTTTTCGCCCTTGCGAACCTTGTGGTGGTGCCAGCTTGAAAAATTGTTCTTTTCCATCTTGTCGTAGCCATCCACAAAGGCGGCACGGGTTCCTACCGGCAGGCGCAACAGGTAAGATTCCTTGTTGGGCGGCGTACACCACTTGACCAGTTCCATGTTCAGGGTGCGCAAGGTATCTTCGGTAACCTTCAAAAGCTTGGCCACTTCTTCCAGCGGGAAGGAGTCGTACACCGTCACCGTGTCGAAATCGGGCTGGTAAGTTTTTTCCACCGTCATTTCGTACTGTTCAGGATAATGACCAATCACCATGGCTGCCAAAATACGGGGTACATAGCGCATGGTTTCCTTGGGGAGTTCCAGGTCCCAATAGGTAACGGCAAGAGAAGTGTCGCGAGTAGAATCCTGTTGCATTTCGCGGACGAGCCTGCGCACGCGACCTTCGCCGCAGTTGTATGCAGCCATGGCCAGCAGCCAGTCTCCAAATTCATCGTGCAGGCGGTTCAGGTACTTGAGGGCCGCCATGGTCGCCTTTTCCGGATTGCGACGCATATCCACCCAGTAATCCACCTCGAGACCGTAGCGTTTGCCTGTTTCGGGAATGAACTGCCACATCCCCGACGCCTTGGCGCGGCTATAAGCCTTGACCTTGAATCCCGATTCCACCAGAGCCAGGTAAATGAGGTCGCGGGGCATTTTGGCCCCATCCAGCTGGGCATTAATCAAGGAATCGTAAGCCGTTTTCCGGTTCAAGGAACCTTCCATGAACGCGCGGGCCGAATTGGTCATATAGTAGATTTCTTGCAGCACGCGTTCGTTGAACTGCACCGGGAGCGTAAACTGGGACACATCCAGGGTATCCAGGAAACTTTCAATCACCTGGAGGGCTGCACTGTCGGCCTCGCTTTCATCCAAAGCATCGATACCTTCGATGGACACTTCGTTTCGAGTATAGTTGTCGGCGCTCTGGCCCATTTCTGCCACATTGGGGTACACTTCATCTAAAGCCCGCACAATACGGAGAGGCATCTTGACCCGATATGCGGAATCTTCGGCGGCAGAGACATTCTTGTAGGTTGAATCGAACTTTTCGGAGATTAGCTGTCTCAAGGATTCATCCAGGTAATGCCTTGCCAAGAGCCATTCCTGGTTATCCATGGCCTGCAACGCATACTGGTAATAGGTCCAAGAGGGGCGAATGGCCAGGGAATCTGAAATTTTTTCTTTAAGAGCCCTTTCCGAAAAAGATTCCGTATCGGGCGGATTCGCAGTTTCCACTTTAGGAGTCATATCGGGCTTACTTGCGCAACCCGCCATTACCAAAAGCAATAAAGAGAATATACCCGAAACGAAATAATTCATCTAATTTCCAGTTACTTTTTCTACACCGAACCAAATGACTCCCGCCAAGACAAAGGCAGCAACCATCTGTAAAACAATAATGATACGATTAATTCGATAAGCCTTTTGAGACTTACGATGCCAAGAAGGCAGTTCCTGTTTTTCTTCTGTTTCCTTCATTACGCCTCAAATATAACAAATAGCAATTTCATCATTCGCTAATTCCGAAATTCCAATTCCATATTCCGAATTAAATTTCTATGTTATACATCAAGTTATGAAAAAACTGTTTGCCGCACTATGCCTATTGACGATTCCGGCCCTCGCACAGGTCGGCATTGTAAAGTCGACCAGCGGCATTCACGTTCCCTCAGCAAAAACCAATCCTCAAGGCAACCTGTATATTTCAGGCTCCTTCGAAATGGCAAGTGACGGGAACACCCTGAGTCTAAATGACGGCTACACCGATTCCAAAGGGAATTTCGTTACACTCAACAACAATACGCCTTCTAACGACGAAACCTTTTTCATGAGTTTCGCCGTCTTGGATAACCTGGAACTGGGATTCACGCTCCCGTTTCACTACGAAGGCTACATCAACAATACGGATCTGGACGGAATCGGTCTCGGAGACCTGCAATTGTCCGCCAAAGGCTCTATCCCTGTAAATGAATGGTTTTACTTGGGTGGTAGCGCCGAGATCCTGATTCCCACAGGATCTACAGAAAAAGGATTCCGCCCGAGACACCGCTGGTATGTCAAAAACGACAACAGCGCTTACGCATTCACCGCCAACAACGGCGCCACCGACCTCGTCATCCATTATACGTTCGACTTAAAGCGTTATCTGGTTTTAAACGGCTACACCGGCGTTTTAAACGATTTCCAGGCCAAGGATAAATATTTGCTCTGGGGCGTTGGCGTCAACATTTTCCCCGAAAAAACAGCCACCCTCATTTTCGAAGCCTCTGGCGAAACCCCCTTGCGTTCCACCCACTGGATGGAGCATTTCTTGAACAGTCCCTTTAAATTGACCCCGGGCCTGCGCCTCAATCTTCCCGGCCAAACCTACCTTACCCTTTCGGGAGATATCGGATTCCATTATTTCAAGGATCTGGACGAAGAAGACGCTCTACAAGTCAACCTGAAATCAGGCAAGGAAAACCTCCAATACCCCATGGCAGGTTCCCCGGAACTGGGTATTGCAATTTCCTTGAGCAAGGTGATTGACCTCAGCTGGGGCGACGACGACCACGACGGCGTTATCGACCGCAAGGACATGTGTCCCAACACCATGAAGGGGCAAGCGGTAAACCCCCGCGGATGTCCCGTGGACGAAGACCTTGACGGTGTCTTGAACATCGTTGACCTGTGCCCAGCCACTCCCATAGGGCTAGAAGTTGACTATAACGGTTGCCCCCTGGACCACGATAATGACGGAGTCGCCGATTACCTCGACAGGTGCCCCAATACCGCCGAAGGCTTTGCAGTGGATTCAACAGGATGCATGCTGGACACCGATGGCGATGGCATTGATGACAACAACGACAAATGCAACGAGACTCCCCACGGCGAACCTGTCGGAAATGACGGTTGTCCCCTGGACCAGGACCACGACGGCATTACAAACGATTTGGACCAATGCCCCGACACCCCCGAAGGCATCTCCATCGACAAGCGCGGATGCCCCCTGGACTTTGATGGTGACGGTGTTCCCGACGATTTGGATAAGTGTCCCAACAGCAAGCTGGGAGAAACGGTTGGCGAATCGGGCTGCCCCCTGGATTCCGACAAGGACGGCGTTCCCGATACAAGAGACGAGTGTGCCGACACCCCCGAAGGCGTCACCGTAAATATTAACGGATGCCGCATCGACCAAGACGGCGACGGCATTTTCGACGAAGACGACAAGTGCCCCGGAACCCCCGAAGGCGCTCCCATCGACAGCCTGGGATGCCCCCTGGATTCCGACGATGACGGTGTGGCTGATTGGGCAGACCAATGCCCAGGCACCCAGGCAGGTGCATTCATCGATGTTTCGGGCTGCCCCACCAACCCCAGGCAAAACTTCAACATATTCGCCAAACAGATCCGGTTTAAAGGTCAGGATACCGTCCTGTACAATTCCAGCTACACCGCACTGAACGACATCGTGTACCACATGCGTCAATACCCTGTCAACTTGGAGATCCAGTGTTCTGCAAGCGATGCTTCCGGTGAAAACGCCTCCCGCATTTCTAACGAAAGAGCCGAATTCATTTACAACTATCTTGTAAAGAAAGGCATCAGCAAGGACCGTCTCAAATTCCAGGGTTTCGGCAAAAAACTTCCGCCTACCCAGACTCAAAAGAACGACAGCGCCGACGCTGTCAGGTTTATACCCAGCCGACAGCTGGAACTCGACAAGAAACATTAGGCTGTTTTTACTATATTTGGGCTTCCCCAAACCATAAAAAGGAATTCCTATGAAGATTGCCGACAAGACAGTTGTCCAGATGCACTACACCCTGACCTCCGACGAAGGCAAGGTCATTGACTCTTCCGAAGGCCGCGAACCGCTGCAGTACATTCAGGGCGCCCACATGATCGTTGTGGGTCTTGAAAAAGCCATGGTGGGCCACGATGTGGGCGACAAGTTCGACGTCAAGGTGATTCCTTCTGAAGGTTACGGCGAATACAACGAAGAAATGACCCAGGAAGTTCCGCTGGACGTTTTCCAGGGTGTGGACAAGGTGGTAGAAGGCATGATGTTCTACGCCCAGACGCCGGCTGGCCCGATGCCCATCCGCGTGAAGTCCGTTTCTGAAAAGACCGCCGTCATCGACGCCAACCACGAACTGGCCGGCCAGAACCTGAACTTCGCCATCGAAGTGGTTTCTGTCCGTGAAGCTACCGAAGAAGAACTGAATCCGGGTCACCACTGCTGCTGTGGCGGCAAGGGCGAAGGCGATTGCAAGTGCGGCGAAGAAGGCCACGAATGCGAATGTGGCGGCGAAGGCCACAAGGAAAATTGCGATGGTAACGGCGGCTGCGGCTGCCCCAACCACGACAAGCACCACGGTAAATAAACCGCAAACGCTTTCGTTGTTTACAACATATAAAAAGGCAGGCGACAAGGCCTGCCTTTTCTATTTATCAAAACAGCTAATTACTCATATTCCGGGAGAGACCATTCCGTAGGCATGGTACCGACATCGTTATGCTTGTAGGTAAAGCCCTTTTCGGGATCAAGCTTTTCCACAGAACCCTTTACCGCAGAGCCACAAGCCCTTCCGCTGTCCTTGTTAATAGAGCAGTTGGTGTTTTTCATCAGCAGCTGGTCGCCATACACATCCCATATACCAGATCTCTTTTCTTGCTGGGCCTTTTTCAGAGTCACTTCGATATTATGGTTACCCAGGCTATCCAGCTTAAGAGACCACTTGTAGTTGTCTTCGTAGGCAACCCAGGTTCCCACAAGCTTGCTACGGTCGACATCCTTATACTTGAGCGTAGACTTGGAGCAGCTCATATCATCGCCAGCCACGATGGACATGTTGAAGTCGCTGTCAACTTCTGCAGAAACCAGAGAATAGACGGACTTGTCAAAGAAAACCGGGAGCATCAGCAAATAGCCACGCTGGATATCGTAGTAACCAGCCGACCAATTAGTCGAATCCCCATCCGTTTCTTCAACAACGTAACGATCCTTGAAGAAGGAATAAACCTGTTTCAGGGTTCCGCTCTTGCAAGAAAGCTTGACGCCCTTCAAATCGCCTGCGTTCGTAATGACACCCGATTCTTTTTCTACGCTGACCGATTCCACATCCTTGAACTTGCCACCATTGATAGAGACCTGCAACTGTTCTTTTTCATTGACAATGAACTTGAGTTCGCCCGATTTTTCAAAGAATGCCTGCATCTTGTCGGCACTCTTGGATTCAACACCCATAAAGGAGCCGTTTTCAACGCCAAATTCAATGACGCCATCCTTGAATTCCGAACGGACCGCAATCCATGCCGGGTCAGAAATCCACAGCGAGAACACGCCCTGCTTGGCACCTGCCGCAAGGAACAATTCCGTACCGAACATTTCGCCGAGAGACATGTTCTTTTCCAAGTCTTCCAACGTAGCAGCACGGGTTCCCTTGGGACCATCAGCCTCCTTGGAAGAAGAGGACTTTTCTGTGGAAGAGGAAGATTCTTCTACACTGGAAGAGGAATCATCATCGCCGCGTTCCACATTAGAAGAGTTATCGTCGCTGCCACAAGCAGCAAGCATCAAAGAAATCGCAAAAGCGGAAGAAATCACCGCCGAACATGCTTTAAAATTCATAAAAACCTCGTTTTCTGCATAGAATATACACAAAAAATGGGACAATGTAAATAATTGTCGATTTTTTGTGATAAAAAACGCATTTTAAGTCAAATTTCTAAGGGAGCACCGGGATTGTACCCCAAATCGACCTTGGCATTCTCGATATCGGGAGCGGCATCGTACAAAAATCCCGCAAGAGCCTGTTCCGCCGTAACGGGCTTTCCGCCAATCCAGCTCTTCAGAACAGCCAATTTTTTCGCAATCCACCAGGGAACAGGCACCATGAAATGTCGTTTTTTTGCCAATTTCAAAATACTTTTCGCCATATCCGCCATGGAAAGGACTCGTTCACCAGCCAGGGCGTAGGTCTTTTTCACCGCATTTTCAGAAAGGCCCGCCAGGGCGATTCCCTTGACCAAGTCAACGCTCTTGACCGGACGTTTGAGGCATTTTCCCCCACCGGGCAAGAAGTACACCGGAAAACGTCGCACGTAGTCGGCATACATGTTGAACTCGATTCCGCCACCATAACCCACAGGCTCCCCAATCACCAGCGTCGGGCGGACGATGGTCCATTCCAGACCGGAATCCTTGACGCAGGACTCCCCCGCCAACTTGCTTTTACCGTATTCCGTAAGTACCGGGTATGTCACCGAAATGCTGGACACATAGACCAGCCGCCTTACGCCGGCTTCCTGGGCGGCAGCAACCACATTGCGCGTCCCGCCAGCATTGATGCGCCCAAAGGCGCCCGGTTTTGTAGAAAGGAGAATGGCGGCTAGATGGTAGACCAAATCTACACCCACAAAGGCCTTGCGGATGGATTCATAATCCGACACATCCCCATAAAAGACCTCCACCCCCCGGGGTAAAAACCCAGCCTGGGTATCGCCCGGGAGCACAAGCACGCGAACACACACATCACGGGCTAGAAGTTCCCGACAAAGCGCCTTCCCTACGACGCCTGCGCCACCCGTCACCAAAGCAATCATTGCTAGGCTTCCAGCAAATAGCGGATATCCTTGACCTTGCGAGCAAGGTCTTCGTCTTTATCCATCTGCTTTACCAGTGAACGGATAGCTGCGATAACAGAAGAGTAATCCCTGTTAAAGAATTCTCCAATATTTACGAGCGATGTATTGGTCATTTCGCGGCAAAGGTACATGGCCACCTTGCGCGGCAGGGCAACACCGGCATCCTGGCGCTTGCTTGCAAGGGCCATGAGATCGCAACCGAATTCCATGGCAACCGTCTCGGAGATTCCCTTTACCGAAAGTTCCTCGACGCCGGAAGTTCCCGGTGCTGCCACCAAGCGCTTGACAGCGCCCAAATCCAGGTTTTCTTCGCAGAATTCATTCATGGCACGGAGACCGTTCAACATGCCCTCGATGACGCGGAAGTTTTCGCGGGGTGGGAGCGACAGGAACCGGCAAATTTCTTCGCGGTCCTTATCCACGAAGGGAATGCTCATGGATTTCTTCTGGATAAGCTTCATGCGGGTCGTAAGATCCGGTACATCCAGGCCCACCGCCACGCAAGATTCCAGCGGAGCCAGAAGCGTTTCCGAAATACACGGAATTTCGGAATGGCCCTTGGGGCGCGCTTCGCCTTCGCGAAGGGGATTGAACTGGGACGGATGCCTATCGCAAGAAAGCACCACCTGCTTGCCCTGGGCACGCAAATGCTTAATCAGAATGGCAAGGCGCTTCTGCGTACTGACGCCATATTCCAGAAGCTGGACATCATCCAAAAGCAGCACATCACAGTTTTCGTACTTTTCCTGGAAGGCATAAGCGAGTTCGCGGACATTACCGAGTTTTGCATCTAACGCCTTGCTCATGGCCGTGGCGTCGCGCAAGAATTCGTAGGCATGGCAATAGACCACGCGAATCTGGGAATTGCTCTTGAGCATTTGGCCGGCAATGGACTGCAAAAGGTGAGTCTTGCCGAGACCGGACTTGCCATATACAAAAAGCGGATTCAGGGCCGGATCGCCCGGCTTTTCGGCCACGGACTTGCAAGCTTCGCAGGCGGTAAAATTGCAGTCACCTTCGATAAAGTTTTCGAAAGTATAGCCGGCATACAGAGAAAGCTTAAGGCGGGGGGCGCGCTTCTTGGCGGCTACACGGGCAGGGTGTACAGCCGGGAGCTTCGGAGCCGCCGGAGTGGACATCACCTGCACGTTTTTTTCGCTAGCGGCAATAGAAATCTTGAAATCGACAAAGGATTCGCCAAGGACTTCGGAAAAAGCCTTGCGCATAATATCCGCATAATGAGCCTTTACCCAGTTTTCGCGCAATTCATCGGGGACAGAAAGCTGGACAACACCATCAAAAACGCCTTCGAAACCTACCGTATCTAAAATGGCCAGGCCGAAATAATCATTGCATTCTTCACGCAAACGGTCCAGTGTCAGCTGCCAGACCGAAGATTCAGAATTTAAAAGAGCAACAGAGTTTGTCACGTTTTACCAATCATCTAAAAAAGCATGAAAAAATTAAATAAAGCATACAACAAAATGACAAGGGCATGCATTTTTTTTTGAAAAACGGCGATTTTGAGCTAAAAACGAAAAAAAAATATTTATTCCCAATAATACCCCCATTGTTGCAAACAAATCACGCTTTTAATCACTCCGCAGTCAAGACGGAACCCCTATGTTTGGAACAACTTATCAACAGAAAAATTTTGAACTATATCTTGACAAAAAAATATATACTTTTAATGCACAAAAGAGCATTAATACGCAAAGTATATAAAAAAATAACTGCCCATTTTTGTCAAAAAAAGGCAGTTTTTCGTAGAAGATATTGAATATCAATGATTTAGCGTTCTATTTTCTTTCGTCCATTTTCGACTGGAGATTTTCAATACGCTGTTCCAGCATTTTCTGGATTTCGGGCAAAAGTTTATCCTTGATCCGATCCAGATAAAGGCACTGAAGCTGAATCATGCGGTTACGATGCCTACCGGCATGTTCCTGGATCCAGCGACTCACCGCCACCTGACGGTCCTGCATACGTTCCTGCAACACCTGCTTGATGTACGTTGTCTGTACAGACATATAACGCTGCATGTTGAACGGAAGTTTGTAGGTGCGGATAAACTGCTTAAGCAATTCCAGAAGCGACAAGTTCTGAGCCCTGCGTTCCTGAATGAATTGCTTCAATTCTTCGCAGTGGCATTCAAAGAAAGGCATAATGGCTTTATCATCGATCTGATAAAGTTCCAACTCGTCTTGTTTCTTTGTCGCTTCGTCGACAGCCATGTTATAAATTTATAAAAAATTTCGATTTTTCTGTAAAATTACGTGATTTTACGCACAAAAAAGGAGTAAGGCATCTTAAAAGAAAGCAATTCATCACAATCTTGTAAGAAAACAACACCTTCAGTCCCCGGATGCAATCGATCCACATCGGCACCCTTGAAATCCTTCATTGCAGAAACTTTGCAGGGAGCCATTCCCGACGGGGTCATCAATTCCAGCGAGTCATCAATGGAAAAAGGCGTCTTGACATTGACCCTGAAAGAATTCGTATTCGAATCATAGGACAACACCTGGGCAGCCACGCAACCACCGGCAGCCTCCTCGTGGGTAGACTCATAATTCTGAGGCAGAGGGCCACGCAGGAATCCCGGCATGAATCCGCGGCCATCCACAAAGGAAATGGCACGGCGACTTTCTTCGGAAACCTTCACCAATTCAGGCTCAACGCCCTGTTCAAATTGGGCTGCACAAGAATCAATTGCCATACGGTAAGCACGCACCACCTGGCTCAAGTAATACACCGACTTGGTACGGCCTTCAATCTTGAAAGTATCAAGCCCGGCAGCCATCAGTTCGGGAATCACGTCGATGGCGCAAATATCGCGGCTGCTCATGAAATAAGTTCCCCAGGTGTCTTCGTCCAAGGCAATGGGGTCAAGCTCCGGGCGATCCGTACGCTGTAAACGAAACTCCCCCACATGCTCCTGATAATTTTCGCACTGGGGTTCCGGATTTGCATACAAACGATAGGGCATGCGACAGCTGTTGTCACAGGCTCCCTGGTTTGCATCGCGACGAGTCACCCAGTTGCTGAGCATACAGCGTCCCGACATCGACATACACACGGCGCCATGCACAAAGACTTCCAGTTCCAAATCCGGCAAACGTTTCTTGATTTCCAGGATTTCAGACAAGCGAAGTTCGCGGCTCAGAATCACGCGGCTCACACCAAGATCGCGCCAGAACTTGGCGGCCAGATAATTGGTGGTATTCGCCTGCACAGACAAATGAATCTCGACCTCGGGACGCACTTCGCGAAGCCAACCCACAAAACCGGGATCCGCTACAATCAACGCATCGGGTTTCAAGTCGATCGCCGAAAGCAATGCGTTCTGGAAAGCCTCAACCTTCACGTTACGGGGGATGACGTTACTGGTGAGGTAAAACTTTTTACCCAAGCGATGGGCGTATTCAATGCCTTCGGCCAGGTCATCCAAGTTCTTGAATCCGTTTTCGCGGGCACGGAGCGAAAAGGCGGGCTGCCCCGCATATACGGCATCGGCTCCATACGCAAAAGCGTACTTCATACGAATCAAGTCCCCAGCGGGAGCTAACAATTCAGGCTTTTGCATAAACTACCACTTGAATCCGGTTCTCAAGTAAACCTTTTCATCGTTGAACAGGGTGATTTCGCCCAAGAAGAACACGTACTGGCCTTCGTAGCTGATAGACGGAGTCAGGGAATATTCCATTTTCGCGCCCTTCAAGAAGCGCTTATGAATTTTCATATGGTCATGACGGGGAGTCGTGTCGTTCACGGCACTGCCGTAATCCGTACCCTTCCAGAACCAGGTGTTACGGAGCGAGGCAAAAATATGATGGTCCAGACGACCATAAGCGGTAAAGTCAATAGTCTGGCTATTGGGGCCAGCCTGGTTTCCCAAGGGGCGACCCAAATGGGCCATCTGGGCCGTATTTTCATGGAAGTGAGAATACACGTAAGGTTCGATGCGTGCATATTCCGCGATAAAGCCCGATTCAAGCAAATGGGTATTGATCTTAAAATCATGGGCGCCATGCATACCGGCCATCCAAGCCCACTTGGCTTCGATGTTGTCGTTTTTCACGAGACTCACCGGACTTTCCATGTCATCCAGGAAGAATTCGCTGTAGACACGGAGCGAACGGAACAGGCGGTAGTTAAAGTCGAAAGAAAGAGAACCGTTATTGCTGTCTTCAGAGTAGTTTCCCTTTTCCATGAACAAGGGAACCGTCGGAACAAACAGCCAGGGTTTCAGGTTGTCGTACTGGATTTGAAGTTCGCTGATACCGAAGGTGGCATTGCCCACGGCAAGTTCGTAACGGTGACCAAAGATGTTGCGGGTGTTATCGATATTCTTGTCGTCAAAGCTATGATAGATACGCAAGTCACCGTAGAACGAAAGTACGCGCAAGGGGCCAAATTGCATGTCCAGCGAAAGCATGTTGTAGGGCAACGCGAACTGGTTCAAGCTCAGGTTATTGTAGTAGCCCGGGCCCCAATGCATCACGTCGCGACCGAAATCCAGACGCAGCCAATCGTAGTTCAAGGCGATGTGGGTGCGGTAGCGGGCATAGCTCGTGTATTCCAGACCCGAATTATTTTCCGACTTCTGGTTTTCCAGGAATTCCCCATCAAAAGACCTAGGACGATTATCCTTCTCTCTCTCCGTTGCAAAATGCGCCTCGTCATAAATACGGGCATCCAGCACGAAGTCAATGGAATCCGCATAACCACGCAAGTAGATTCCACCGTCAATTCCCGGCCAGATGGTATCGTTCAGCGCTTCACCGCCGCGATAATCCATGCCCCCCACAAGAGACATTGCCATAGCCATGCGGGGTGCCTTGTTTTCAAAAGAGCCATGTCCCGAAACCGCTGCGCCATTTTCACTATCAAAGTACAGCAGCGCATTTTTTTCATTGGCCACGAAATTCTTGCGGAATGTCGTATCGCGGTGCGGGTACGCAAAGAACTGACGCCCCTCTCCCGTGGTAACGCGATGCAGATCGAACAGCATGGGTGAATTTTCCAGCAGGCGCAAGTTGCGGACATTTTCGGGACCGACCACAGGCGATGCAGCAAATGCCGGTATAGAAAGCATAGATGCCAACAAGAAGGCAAACGGCTTAGAAACTTTTTTCATAACGTCTCGATTTTTCAAGAATCTTAACAATAATTTGAGGGGCGTGATATTTTGCCAAAAGATAGCTTTTTATTCCCTGTATTCACCATAACAAAAACATTTTGGTGCGAATTGTTCCGAACGGGGTAATTTGTACCATTTTTCATTTTCTGTTTTTTTTATTAAGTGGCTTTTTGATATGTGAACAGACTTTGAGCAATGTATCTTTTCTAAAAAGCACCCCCCCCCCACCTTCAAACGAGGAAAAAATGCTTACAAGGAATTGTTTGGGAATTACGTCTCTTGTATCGTTTGGTCTTATGGTAGGATGTTCCGACGACAGCTCCACCACACCGAAAGACGATCTTGCAGACATTACAGAAACCATCACGAACGCATGCACCTATGACGGCTATACCGCCATGCAGGGCGCCAGCGGAGAAACACTATGTCTTGATCCCGAAGGAACGCTTGCCTTCTGGATCAATGCCGACGGATCTTACGGATTCCCCGAAGCATCGCAGGAATCCGGTTCTACGGAACAGCCCGATAATACAGGCAACTTTTCAAACGACTCTAGCACAACCCCGACCAACGAGTCTTCTACAGAAGATTCCACTGGTTCGGCAAGCAAAACAAACACCTGTACTACGGAAAAAGCACTTTATACAATCAACGGCATTTCTTACTACAAAAATGAGGATGGAACCCTCTACTACTTTGACGCAGACTGCAACAAGGCCTCACTGGCGGAGTCAACACCGGCTAGTAGCTCTTCGATTTCCGAAAGTTCCATCTCCTCTGAATCGACAAAGCCCGTATCTAGTAGTTCCATTGTTACGCCCAACAGCAGCGCCACTACTATCTCCAACGGGAATGTGCCCACCATCAGCTATACCGCAAACGGTGCAAGCGTCGAAAACAACAACAGCTGCGTTACGGTCACCGGTGGCGAAGTCGTAATCACCTGCGCCGGCGACTACGACTTTAGCGGTTCCTACAGCGGTGCCGACGCCCAAATCCGCGTTTACTCCCCCAAGAGCGATTCGGGTGTCTATCTGAACTTGCGCGGGCTTACGCTCACCAATACGGCAGACGCTCCCATTTACGCACAGATGTCCAGCAAAACTTTCGTGGTTCCCAAAAACGGAACCACCAACACGCTTAGCGACGGCAGCACCCGAACAAAGACATTCACCTACGTGAATTCCAACAACGAAACGAAAGTGGACACCACCGGTGCCTGCATTTACGCCAAGGACGACTTGACCATTAAAGGCGAAGGCACCTTGATCGTAAAGGGCAACTACAACAACGGCATTCACACCAGCAACGACCTGCGTTTCCGCGGCGCAACGACCGTCAACGTAACCGCAGTGAATAATGGGTTGAAAGGCAAGAACACCGTGGATATCGAAAACGGCAACATTACCATCGCAACGACCAACGGCGACGGCATCAAGAGCGACGAAGGCGAAGATGAAGGCGCTATAGTAGACAACAAAGGTATAGTCAATATCAAAGGCGGCAACATCACCATTACCAAGGCTGGCGATGACGGTATCCAGGCTTACAACTATATCATCGTCCAAGACTCGGTTTCCGAGCCAACCGTCAAAGTAACCTCGACCGGCAAAGGCATTGTCTCTGACAACAGGGTTTACATCAACGCCGGGAAAATTGACATTTCTTCTGGTGATGACGGAGTGCATTCCAACTTGAACGTCTACTTTAACGGAGGCTACACGACCATTGCCGCCCCCAAGAACGACGGCGTTCACGCAGATTCTACACTCATGATCAATGATGGAACCATCTACGTGACCAATTCCTACGAAGGTTTGGAAGCATGGTACATCAAGGCAAACGGTGGCATTACCGATGTCTACGGAACCAATGACGCCTGGAATGCAGCGGGTGGCAACGACGGTTCAGGCAACACCAATCAAAGCGGCCAGTCAAACTGGGGATTCGGCCCCGGAGGCGGCATGGGCGGTAGAATGGGAAGCAGCAGCGGTTTCCTGACCATTACGGGCGGCGTACACCACGCAAAGACTGGCTCCGGTGACACCGACGGCATTGACAGCAACGGCGAACTCACGATCTCTGGCGGCGTAGTCATCGTAGAATGCCAGATTAGCGGTGGCATGGGCGGCTCCTTCGATGCCGACGGCACAGCAAGCCTCACCAGCAAAACGGTTCTCGGATTCAGCAGTGGATCTTCGGAAAAAGGCACCAACTATAATGTCAGCTTCACGACCGGCAGCTACTACGGGACATCTAACGTCGCTTTCAAACCAACAATTTCAGGTCGATACATGGTCGCTACTACGGGTCAGCCCGCTCAGGTAAGCAACACTTCCGGCTACCAGAAGAACGTTACTTTCCCATCTGGAAGTTCCGTTTACTACAACGACTAATTTAAAAACCTCCCTAACCCACCAAAAAGTCCTCCGCAATGGCGGAGGACTTTTTTATAAATCGATTTCGAATTCCGAAACAGCTTACATCCAGCTGCGTTCGGACGTACCCGAAATACCGCGGATCTTAAGATCGAAGTCATCGGGGTTCGTTGCAGCGTTCATAGCCGTTTCAAGGGAAATCTTTTCTTCTTCGTAAAGCTTAAGGAGCGCCTGGTCGAAGGTCTGGCTGCGGTACTGCATGTGACCTTCAGCAATGGCCTGTTCGATCAAGTCGTTCTTGTCCTT
Organism: Fibrobacter sp.; assembly: GCA_017530965.1. Taxonomy (GTDB): domain Bacteria; phylum Fibrobacterota; class Fibrobacteria; order Fibrobacterales; family Fibrobacteraceae; genus Fibrobacter. The sequence goes on along the minus strand of JAFXLS010000039.1, from coordinate 12,994 downwards.
ATCTTCGATATATTCCTTGATAGCAGCCGTATTCACCAGAATTTCAGCTGCAGGCACTCGCCCATTGCCATCCTTGGTCGGCAACAAGCGGAGCGAAATGATACCGGCGAGCACTTCAGAAAGCAGCAAGCGGATTTCGTCATGCTGGTGCGGCGGATACATGGAAAGCACACGGTGAATGGTTTCGGTGGCGTTGGTGGTATGGATAGTTGCAAACACCATGTGGCCCGTATCGGCAGCCGTCATGGCAATCTGCATGGTTTCCAAGTCACGAATTTCGCCCACCAGAAGCACATCCGGATCCTGACGGAGAGCGGCGCGCAGGGCGTTGGCGTAAGAAAGCGTATCCACGCCGATTTCACGCTGCGAAATAATCGCCTTGTCATCGCGGTAAAGGTATTCAATCGGGTCTTCGACCGTAATGATGTTCACCGCTTCGTTCTGGTTAATGTAATCCAGCATGGCGGCGAGCGTCGTCGACTTACCCGAACCAGTCGTACCCGTCACAAGAACAAGGCCACGCTTGGTGAGCGACATGTCGCGAATCACTTCGGGCAGATGCAAATCTTCGAACGCAGGAATCTTTGCCTTAATGTGACGAATCACCACAGCGATAGAACCACGCTGGCGGAAAACGTTCACACGGAAACGGCCCATGTCGCGGGCACCCACGGCAAAGTCACATTCCTTGTTGGCTTCAAAACGCTGCTTCTGGTCGCGGTTCATGATATCATCCAAGAAGGAATCCATCATCAGGGAATCCACCTTCACATCGAAAAGACGCTGCAAGGCACCGTTGATTCGGTAAACAGGCGGAACACCCACGCGCAGGTGCAAGTCGGATGCACCATGGTTCACCATTTCACGCAATAATTTTTCAATACGAAGTTGCGGTTGCTGTTCAGCCATTAGGCGTTACCTCCGAACTTTTCGTTGTAGAGTTTTTCAACTTCGGAAAGACGAACCGCAATGTCTTCATTATCAGGTTCTTTCTGAGCCAAGTCCTTGTAGATTTCGAGAGCCTTGCCGTACAAGCCCTGGTCAAAATAAATTTCAGCCAAGGTACGGGTATTCAGGCTATCGTCCAAATCCTGAGCGCCTCGGTCCAGCGGAGCATCGGGGTCGTTAATCAGACCGGCAGAAATTTCATCGTCCGAATCGCCAGACATCAAGAAATCGACACCCTTGTTGGAGGGCTTGGTTTCTTCGGTCAAGGCATCATCGTCCATATCGAACAAGCCCTTGAAGGCACCGGAAACTTCAGATTCCAGGGAATCCAAATCCTGAGCGGGTTCAGCCGCCGGAGTTTCCGGAACAGCTTCGGCCACATCGGCAGGAGCAGCCGGGGCAGCATCTGCCTGGACTGCAGTGCGATTTTCTTCTGTCGGCAAGTCGTCCTCTTTTCCGAACAAATTATCAAAAGACTTGTCGATATCACTTTCGAGTGCATCTTCGGCAATGTCGGCAGACTTTGCAAAGCCTTCTTCAACCGGAGCACCCGTAAGTTCCTGTTCGTTGGATTCCGTCTGAGGAGCAGCCGTTTCAGGCAAGTCCAGATCATCATCCGTATTGCCGAACATGGAAGCAAAGGCACCGCCCATTTCCTGAGCCAAATCCGAAGATTCAGCCTTCACCTCGGGCATTTCAAGTTCAGCTTCAGCCTTGTTCACCTGTTCTTCAAGCGACACCGTTTCGTCAAGAGCAGGCTGAGCTTCTACAGAGGCTGCAGCTTCGGCCGGTTTCTCTTCAGGTAAATCATCGTCGGCACCAAAGATCGAATCAAAGGCGCTATCTACGCTAAAGGAGCTCTCCGATGTAGGCTGAACAATCGTAGGCGTTTCTTCCACAGCGGGTTCTGCTGCAGCCGGAACTTCGGGAACCGGTTCCTCAATGGAAGGTTCTTCTGCCACAGGAGCTTCTTCGGCAACGGGCTCTGCAACAGGAGCATCATCAGCAAAAAGATTGTCGATAGGAGATTCCAATGCAGGAGCATCATCTGCCATCGTAAGTTCTTCTTCAGCGGCAGGCTTGTCGTCGGCAAAGAGATTATCAATGGGAGATTCGAGATTCAGAGAATCTTCAGCAGGCTTTTCTTCAGGGAGTTCATCGTCACCGAAGATAGAATCGAAGGCATTGTCAATCGTCGTCGGAGCGTCTTCTGCCGGCTTTTCGTCAGCAACCGTAGCAGCCGGTTCGGCAAGACCGATATCGCCCGTCAGGTTCATGTCTGCAGAAGCGGACTTTTCGAACAAGCCGCCTTCTTCTTCAGCAGGGCTTTCTTCAGCCAGAGATCCAGGCAAATCGAGAGATTCTTCTTGAGGAGCCGCTTCCGCCTGGGGCTTTTCTTCAGGAAGTTCGTCTTCACCGAAGATATCACCGAAGGCATCGTCGATGCTCTGGGGCTTGTCTTCAACCGGAGCAGACACTTCGGCAGACTTTTCAAACAGGGATTCGCCATCCCCATCCAGGTCTTCAATACCTTCGTTCAGGGGAGATTCCGCAAGGTCTTCAATGGAACCGAAAGAAGATTCCTTCTGCGGTTCCGCCTGTTCCTGGGGCTTTTCTTCGGGAAGTTCATCTTCGCCGAAAATATCGCCGAAGGCATCGTCGATGCTCTGGGGCTTGTCTTCTGCAGCAGGCGTTTCGAAGACGGAGGCCGCATTAGAAAGGGCATTGTCGTCGATGCTTGTAGGAATATCCGCACCGGAAGCGGCAGCATTTGCAAAGGGACTGGCGCTGGTGGTTTCTTCAGGTTCCAGATCATCGTCTAGACCGAACATGTCGGACAGGGCCGACGAGACGTCGGATCCGGAAATATTTTCGTCCGTGCCGAATTCTTCGGCAAGCGTTTCCGACTCGTCGGTCTTGATAGAATCCATGGCCGATTCCAACGAAGCAGACAAATCTTCCATCGTCGAATCTTCGGCAGCATCGCCATTGGGAAGCATGGCCGCAAGAGATGCAAAGGGGTCATCCGACTCCGCCGAATCAAAGGAATCTTCATTCGCAGGCATTTCGAAGGACTCCGTACCGGCATCCTCGGTCGAAGGTTCAGCACTGTCGTCGAAGGACATATCCAGCGAGGACGTTTCTTCGGTAGAGGCCTGACCAAGATCCTGGGTGCTGTCAGACATGACAAATTCGGAATCCGCAGCGGCACCAACCGCAGCAGCGGCAGCCGTACTTTCCAGTACGACATCGTATTCTTCTTTCCAGAAGGTGTTCAGCGGATCCATGTCGTGCAATCGACGGTAACAGACGTTACGTTCGGCCTGCATGCCCAACTTGTCATAGGCATCGCCCATAATCTGCTGTGCAGCCAGATTGAACGGATCCATCACGATGATGCGTTCACATTCTTCAACGCAAGGCTCGTAGGCTTCAAGTTGAATAAGAATCTTCGCACGAACCAGCCTTGCCGAAATATCGTTCGGGTACAGCGTGAGGCCGCCATCGACTCTCTGCAGAGCCTTGTCCAGCTCACCCGCTACACGTTCGAGATCTGCAAGCCATGCAAACACCATGGAGCTGGCATTTTTCTTGCCTACAGACTTTCTAAGTGATTCCAACGTTACCGCCATAAACACCTCTTAGAGCAAAATTGCTTCGTCCGCCAAAAGAACGGGAATTCCTTCGCGAACCGGATACACCCTGGAATTGTCTTCGGTAACAAGAGCCTCGGTCAAAGGTTCCGTCACCTTTTCACCGGCAACGTTCTTTTGCGTACCGGCGGAAATAGATTGATTCACTGCGGCCAAACATTCGTCAGACGCTAATTTCAACTTACCCCTAGTTTCGGGGCAGCAAAGAATATCTAAAAGATTTGTATCGAACATAAAACCTTAATAATCAAATACTTACACAAAAAATAACATCATTTTCGCGTAAAGTGTAAAGATTATATAAGGATTTTGGGCTTTAGTGCAGATATTTGAGGTTTACAAGGGCATAATTGCCCTCTTTTCCGTTTCCAATCAGCAAAAACACGCGCAAACCGAGGCTATCGAGCCAATTGATGTCGAAATCTTCGCGATAGCCCGAAAAATTGGACACCACCAACAGTTCGCGACAGCCGGTACGGTTGCAAATCGATTCCATCTCGGAAAGGGGACCTAAAAGATGCTGACGGTTCTCTTCGCTGATTTTTTCGGGTTCAGAACTCACGCAACCCAGAATTTCGATTCCGGGAATGACATTGTAGCTGTCGAACCAGTTGCTAAGAGAATCTTCGCGGCCACCAAGCAAAATGGAGCGATGACGTTTCTTGGCAAAGATACGGTAGAAATAGTTTATCCAAAATGCGACACGGCGCCATACGAAAAGCGCAAAGGGAATCACCAAACAGGTCGAAACCACAATGGCAATCCAGTTGCGGTCGTAAGGCAAGAAACTGATTTCGTCATTAACCACCGGAGTCTGGGTGAAATAGCGGAATGCGGCATACCCACCCACCGTGAGCAAGTTCAGGGGAATCAGATACCTCAGGAACTTTTCGCCCTTAAGGCTAGAAACCGTGTATTCCCCGCGGAAAATAAGGAAAACCATGTTCAAGACGGCCACCAAGCCTACCAGCCACCAGTCCTCGAACTGGGACACACTCAACATGGAATGCTTTACGACTACGGAGTAGTCTATGCAATTCAGAGCAGCATCGCCACTAAGCTCCATCTTGGCACAAGACCGGGCAATGGAATCGCCGCGTCCCAGGAACACGAATGCCCAAATGGCAATGACACCCAAGTCCAGAAACATCTTCCAGAACTTCGGAATAAGCCTGGAGAACATCCCCACAAATGCAGCAAAAAGAATACCGAAAGACACCAAGAAATTCGGAACAAAGTAAAGGTCCTTGTGCTTTTTCACAAAGATGAGCATCGCCTTGTAGAAATCCACATAGGAGCCCCAGCGGCGAGTGCGACAGCTCTGTCCCTTAAAATGAAGAATGTTCGTAGAGGGTGTGTAATAATTTTTGTGCCCAGACGCCTTCGTTCTAAAGCAAAGGTCCAGATCTTCGCCGTACATGAAGAAATCTTCGTCGAAGCCTTTCAATTCTTCGTACAAGTCACGCTTGATACAGAAGAAGGAACCACTAATGGCGTCCACTTCGGTAATCGCGTCGGGGTCGGCGAAAGTCATGTTATAGCTGGCCAGCAGCTTGCTCTTCGGGAATAGAGCGGCAAGCCCGATCGTCTTCGAAACAGCCGAAATAATCGTCGGGAACGAACGACGGCAAGCCCACTGAATAGAGCCATCTTCATTCAAAATACGGCAGCCCACCGTTCCCGCTTCCGGATGCTCTTCCATAAAATTAAGCACCTTGGTAAAGGAATCGCGGGACACCACCGTATCGGGGTTGATAAAGAACAAGTACGGCTTTGTCGCCTGTTTTTCGGCGAGGTTACAGCCCTTGCCAAAGCCTAGGTTTTCCTTGGAATCAATCCAAAGGACCTCGGGGAAATAAGCCTTGATTTCGGGCAGAATCGGTGATTCGGAGCCGTTATCAAGAACGATAATCTGTGCATCCACATTTTCGCACGCATCGCGCACGGACTTTAAGCAAGCCGGGATAAAGTCACAAGAATTGTAAGCGATGATGATAATGGAGCAAGAATACATAGGAGTAGACAGTAAGAAGTTATGCGAGGCCTAAACGGAGTTTAAGGACCAGGAAGAAAGCTTCGGAGATAATGCCGCCGCTCATCTTGGAAGTTCCGCGGGTGCGGTCGGTAAACACGATAGGAATTTCCTTGACGCGGAGCCCCTTCTTCCAAATCTTGAAGGTAGTTTCAATCTGGAAGCAGTAACCGTCACTCTTCATCTTGTCGAGGTTCAAGGCCTGCAACGCTTCGCGGCGGAAGCACTTGAAACCGCCCGTGGCATCGCTAATCGGGAGTCCCGTCACGATGCGGGTATAGACGTTTGCACCGTAGCTGAGAATCAGGCGACGCAAATCCCAGTTCACCACGCTGATGCGGTGATTCTGGTAGCGGCTACCGAGCACCAGATCAGCTTCTTCGGCGGTTTCCAAGAAACGATTCAAATCCGTCGGAGCATGGCTAAAGTCGGCGTCCATTTCAAAAACGCGTTCATAGTCGCGTTCAAGAGCCCACTTAAAGCCAGTCACGTATGCGGAACCGAGACCCATCTTGCCCTTTCGGCGGATCAGGTGTACGCGGGGATTCTTCTTGGTTTCTTCTTCGACCATATCGCCCGTACCATCGGGACTGCCATCGTCGACCACCAAGATTTCGATACATTCGTTCTGTTCCAAAATAGCCGACATAATGAGCATGATGTTTTCTTTCTCATTATAGGTCGGAACAATTACAAGACTTTTAGGGTACGCCATAAACCAGCTTTCTCCTAACTCAAATCTACAATTTCACGAATCGATTCGGCCACCGGATAGCTCTGTTTTTTGCTACCATTCATCATTTCGCCCAAAAGACCAAGCGAAATGAACTGCACACCCATCACCAGCGAGAATCCGCCAGCCAACAGGAGCGGGCGCACGTGGAGGGCGCCAGTCTGCAGCCATTCGTAGCCAAAGTAGCCCGAAATACCAAAACCAATCAGCATGAAAATGAGTCCCAGAAGTCCAAAGAAATGGAGCGGCTTCGAAGAGAAACTGCGCATGAACATGAGGGACACCAAATCCAAGAACCCGGATACCAAGCGGGACACACCGTACTTGGAAACCCCGTGGACACGGGCGCGGTGAGCCACCGGCATTTCGGTAATGCGGAAGCCCTGCCACTTGGCCATGACGGGGATAAAGCGGTGGTAATCACCATACAGGTGAATAAAACGCACCACGGAACTGCGATAGGCCTTGATACCGCAATTGAAGTCGTGCAAACGCTGGCCGCACACAATCGAGACCGTCAAGTTGAAAAGCTTAGAGGGCCATGTCTTGTGCCAGGGATCCAAGCGACGGATTTTCCAACCCGAAACCAAGTCGTAACCGTCATCCAGAATCTTGATCATCTTCGGGATTTCAAGCGGGTCATCTTGCAAGTCGCCATCCAACGTGGCCACATACTTGCCGCGAGCTTTGGAAAAACCGAAAGCAAGACCAGCCGCCTTACCGCAGTTGAACTGGAAGCGGAAGGCGCGAATAAAGGAATACTCCTTGGATAAGGACTCCACCACTTCCCAAGTATTGTCGCGGCTACCGTCATCGATGACGATGACTTCGTAGGTAAAGCCGGTAGGCTCGATAGCCGCTACGATTTCCTTAAAAAGTTCGGGAAGGTTCTCGCTTTCTTCCTTGACCGGAATAACAAGACTCAAATCCATTCGTATCCTCTCTTCTTATCGCAAATAACAACAGACCTAATTAGTTCGCTGCAGCAACTACGGCAGGTTCCTTGGCAGAATCCTTTTGGGCGGAATCCGACTCGGGTTCCGCCGGGGCTTCGACCTGCAGCGGTTCGTCGGACATCTGTTCAATCTGGCGGCCGCTCATGAGGAGACGGGCACGGCCGCCTTCTTCGTAAGCCGGAACATTTTCGAGACCGCGATTCAGTACTTCCTGAGCCTTAGCCTTCTGGCCAGCGGCTTCGTACACGAATGCGGCAGCCCAGTAGTTGCGCCATTCGTTCGGGAACTGCTTCATACCCATTTCAAGGTACTTGGACGCAGCTGCAGCGAGGCTATCCACCTGAGCCTTCTTTTCGGCTGTAAACGGATGTTCGTTGCGGAGCTTGGAAATCTGGTCGCGAGCATCGAAGGAAATCTGCAGGTACAGAGAAACATAGCCCGAAAGCAAGCGAGACGTTTCTTCGTTGATGTATGCAGTGCCGTCGCCGAGGCCACGGAACTTGAACACGGAATCGATGAGGTTTGCCGTGTACTTCGCATCAAAGGCGTTGCGCTTGGGGTTCAAATCACCCTTCACGAAATTGTAGACCATGCCTTCTTGCACCATGTACTTTTCAAGGCCCATGAAGTTGGAAGTACCGACCGTCGTCGAAATTTCAATCGGCTTGTCCATATTCTGGAGAGCAAGATCAATCACCAGCTTGTGCTGCGTGAGCATCATGCCGCTACGGGTACGGGCAGCCCATTCGGTAAAGGCGTCCCACACCTGATAATGCACCTTGAACTGCATGAGCTTGGCAGAATCAGCGGCAGAAAGCTGCTGGCCTTCCATGGCATCGATACGGTTCTTGAGCTGCGGCATCAAGCGCTGGGCGTTCTTGACCCAAGTCGAAACCAGATGGTTCGGGTTAGAGGCAGAGCTGTTGTCGAGCACCATGTCGCGGTCAATGGCAGCCTTGTCATAGCTGAGCTTAAGAATCGGCTCGTTGTCGAGCATCTGCTTAATGTACCAATCGGTATTACCCAGCGAAAGGTTCACCACGCGAACGTCCTTACGCACGCCAGCGACTTCCTGTGCAAACCACAGCGGGAAGGTATCGTTATCACCGTTCGTAAAGAGGATGGCGTTCGGGCGGCAGCTATTGAGCAGGTTGAATGCGTAATCCCAAGGAACCCAGAGACCAGAGCGGTCATGTTCCTTGTAGTTCGAAATGCAAGGCACCAGGAAGGACACTGCCACCAAAGCTGCGGCCACCGGGTTTGCAAAGGCAGCAAAGCTAGAAGTTGCCACCAGGAACACCAAGATACCGGCACCGATACCGTAAATCATGCTCATGAAAATGAAGGCCGGAGTGTAGAAATAGTCACGTTCGCGAACTTCCAGATGCACGGCATCGGGGAACGGAGCGCGGCTACCCACCTGGGCAAAGCCACTTTCAATCTTCTGCCAATTCTGCCAAACAACGGAATTGGTGTAACCATCAAGTTCACGCTGGAGGTCAGCCAAGCGGGATTCATTTGCTCCGCGAGCCTTGAGCGTTTCCATACGGATCTTGGTGTATTCGATATTCTGACGCATGTCGATAAGTTCGTTCGGGTCCGGCAAAGCGGAAATACCCATACCGCGGCTGTTCAGATCAGACACATTGCGGCTCATGACAGACACCCAGTAGTCGTGATCGCGCTGTTCCATGCGGGTGCCATCGGCGAAGTTGATATAGAACAACAGGCCGAGAGAGCAAAGGGCATATAGCACGGAGACGAACACGCCCATGTTGCGGTTGCGCTTCCAAACGAACACGCAGACCATCACCAGGAGGCCGTTAAAGAGCAGGAACATCATGAACTGCGGGAGCGTTGCATCGCCCATAAAGCTCATCTGTGTGGGGAACTTGATACCAAAGCGTTCCACCGGCTGGTTATCGGAAGCATCGAAGGTATAGACACCGTTTGCATAGTTCACATCACCCACCTTGTAGGGCAGGTACTGAGCCATCTGATATCCACCGTAACCCATGTGCGGGAAAGAGAGGAACTGATGGCTAATGCGGGAACGACGGTAGAAAGCACGGCTGATCATGCTTTCGGAGCCGTACTGCTTACGTTCGATGAAGTTGTTGAAGGCAACCCAATTTTCATCCTTGAACAGGTTGCCGAGCTGCAAGTTGCCTTGTTCGTCGCGGATGTTGATTTCGGGGTCGTTTTCGTCGATAATCGGGTTCAGTTCCGAACGGATCGGAATGTAGAGATGGGTGCTGTAACCGATCAGGGCGAAGAAGGCAAATGCCAAGGACAGACGCATGCTGCGCTGCACACCCTTGCTCTTGAAGGGCTTGGCAAGGCAGAGAATCGAAAGGGCGATCAAGCAAATGAAAGAGATTTCGATAAAGGCGGACACCATGTAAATCACGGAGCAAAGGAGCGTACCCGTAATCCAGATAGGAATGCGTTCCACAATCTTCTTGGGTTCGGCTACGAGCAAAAGCGCAAACACGGCAGGAACCGTAAGCATGGTGTAAAGGTGAGCGCCCACGCCGAGGAAGGCGATGTAGCAAATGAAAATCAGAATGCGGTCGCTGTAGTCTTCGTTACGCTTGTTGTACCAAACGAGACCGAGGTAAGACACAAGCATCAAGATCAGCATGGCGATGCCGTAAACTTCGGCTTCGACAGCGTTGAACCAGAAGGTGTCCGAGAAGGTCAGGAGGAAACCGGCGACAAGGGCGGCAGAGCCGAGCACGGCCGTACGGACCTTACCGGTAATCTTTTCAGCCAAGGCGTCCGTCTTGAGCACGGTTGCGAGAAGTTCCCAGGCAAAGAGAGCCGTCACATAGACGGTCGCCGCGGAGCTCACCACCGAGATGTAGTTTACGCGCTTTGCAATTTCACCCACGAACGGGAGCAGCACGATAACTGCACGGGCAAGGAACACGAAGAACGGAGTTCCAGGAGGATGCGGAATACCCAAGGTATTGGCGCAAGCGACAAATTCGCCGCAATCCCAGAAGCTTACCGTAGGAGCCATTGTCAGCACATACACAACCAGTGCCACTAATGCCGCAATGCCTGCGAAGATATGTTTCATCCATTTTTCCTTGAGCATTTTACTTTTCCTTAGGTTCGGTGACAACCATGCCACGGTTACGCATAAAGCCAGTCAAAAGGCCATTCACGAAAGAATCCGAATTGTCGGTGCTGTACTTGGCGGCAATCTGCACCGCTTCGGTAATGGCGACCTTCATGGGGATTTCGGGGATGTAAGAAAGTTCGACCATCGCAATGCGGAGCACAATGCGGTCAAGGCTTGCCATGCGGTCCAGTTCCCAGTGGGCAGCCGCAGCCTTGATGTTTTCGTCGAGTTCTTCGCGATGGGCCTGCACCAGGTCCACCAACTTCATTCCATACTTTTTCTGTTCAGCGTGAAGGGGCTGGGATTCGAGAACTCCCGGAAGAGCCTCCCCTGCGGTCTGGCCCGTAATTTCCATGGCATACAAGAGCTGCATGGCAAAAACGCGAGCGGGTCTGTAAGATATTTTCATAATCAAGATTCAGATGTGAAATGTGAAGTGTGAAATGTGAAGTGAGTAATTAGGCATTTGTCATTACACATTACACATTATCAAAAGTTCGTTTCTAGATATCCTTGTAAAGGTTTGCCATTTCGACGGCGGTAGATGCCCAGCTGGAGCCGAGGTTTCCGGCCTTGAGGCCTGCACGGTTCATTGCCTGGTCCACGGTATCGGTGGTGAGGATTCCAAGAATCACAGGGAGCTTGCCTTCGGCGGCGATGTTTGCGATGCCACCGGTAGAAGCGTTCACCACCACGTCGTAGTGGCTGGTCTCGCCGCGGATTACGGCGCCGAGCGCCATCACGGCACTGTACTTGCCGCTGTCAGCGAGGCGACGGCACACGCCCGGGAGTTCGAATGCACCCGGCACATGCACGACGGTGATATCCTTGTCTGCTACACCGAGCAGCTCAAGCTGACGCACAGCCCCTTCCAGGAGCTTGTCCGTCACGACCTCGTTAAAGCGGGCAACGGCGATTGCCACCTTGAGGCCCGTTCCATTCAGGGAATTCTTGATTTCGTTCACCATTTACTTATCCTCTTTCAAATTCGCTTCGGCAGCGGCATCCACGTGCAGCTGGTGTCCCATCTTCTTCTGCTTCGTGAGCAGGTAGAACAAGTTTTCCTTGTTCGGCTTAATTTCGATCGGCACGCGTTCCACGATTTTAAGGCCATAGGCCGTAATGCCCGAAATCTTGCTCGGGTTGTTCGTGAGCAGTCGCATTTCCTTGACGCCGAGGTCGGCAAGAATCTGGGCGCCCGTACCGTACTGGCGCAGGTCCGACTTGAACCCAAGGTGCAAGTTCGCTTCGACCGTGTCCATGCCCTTTTCCTGTAGTTCGTAAGCGCGGAGCTTGTTGCAAAGACCGATTCCTCGGCCTTCCTGACCGCGCATGTAAAGGAACACGCCGCCGTGCTCGCCAATGAACTTCATGGCGGCGGCCAGCTGTTCGCCACAATCGCAGCGGAGGCTACCAAAGATGTCGCCCGTAAGGCATTCGCTATGCACACGCACATACACCGGCTTGCTGAAGTCGGGGTTACCGGCGACCCAGGCCACATGTTCTACACCGTCGGTCTTGCTCTTGTAAGCGTAGGCGGTAAAGTCGCCGTACTTGGTCGACACGTGCGGAGCAGCTACGCGCTGCACGAGCTTTTCGTTTCTCAGGCGGTAGTCAATCAGGTCGCGGATCGAGATAATCTTGAGACCAAACTTCTTTGCGACTTCCTGAAGCTGCGGCATACGAGCCATCGTGCCGTCTTCGTTCATGATTTCAATCAAGGCGGCCGCCGGGCGCAGGCCCGCAAGCTTTGCCAAATCTACAGCCGCTTCGGTATGGCCTGCGCGACGGAGTACGCCCTCTTCCTGGGCGTACAGGGGCGAAATATGCCCCGGCCGCCCGAAGTCGCTGGGCTTGGAATTCGGGTCCGAAAGAGCGAGAATCGTTGCAGCGCGGTCGTGAGCGGACACACCCGTGGTGCAGCCTTCAATCTTGTCGACCATGATGGTAAACGGCGTTCCCAAAATCGAGGTGTTCTCGGCGGTCTGCCGCGTGAGGTTCAGTTCATGGCAGCGCTTGATCGGGAGCGGTGCGCAAAGCACGCCACGACCTTCGTGCAGCATGAAGTTCACCTTTTCAGGCGTAATCTTTTCGGCGGCGATGACAAAATCGCCTTCGTTTTCGCGGTCTTCGTCATCGACCACAATCAAAAACTTGCCGTTCTTAAAATCTTCTATGGCCTCTTCAATCGTATTAAGCAAGGTCACGTTCCTTCAGATAATTTTCAATATACTTGCCAAGCATGTCGACTTCCACATTCACGATAGTTCCCGGAACCCAATTGCGCAGGTTCGTGCGGGCAAGCGTTTCAGGGATAATGCACACGCGAATGGAATCCTCGAACTTTTCAGCGACCGTGAGGCTGATTCCGTTAAGCGAAATCGAACCGCGGCGAATCACATAGCGACGGAGGTCTGCAGGGAGTTTCAAATCCACTTCGACACCCGTCTCGCGCGGAGTCACCTTGATGACTTCGGTAATGCAGTCCACATGACCCATCACAAAATGACCGCCCATAAAGCTGTCTGCACGGCACGGAAG
>JAFXLS010000038.1 GCA_017530965.1 Fibrobacter sp. | reverse complement strand
CATCGTAAGGATATAGTAGTAAAGAAAGATTCACTTGTATGGTCTCCAGAAAAGTATTTTATTGGAAATGATTACATTTTGTATCAAAAAGAAGATTCGTTAGTAGTTCTCTGTGGATTAAGCAATGCCATTTGTTACTTTGAAACGGCCTGTTTTTATCGAAATGATGGCTCTTTTCTTTTTGATTCACTACCTAATCCCGGTTTGGCGGGTTCTAGTGGGTGTCCTCAAGGAGGTGGTTCTTCTATGTTGCCGATAAATCGAGGGCTAAATGAAAAAAATGCTTTGAATGAAACTTTGTTCAGGATAAATGGTGTAGCTACTGTAAATAAATCTTCAAACATTGTCATTCAAAATAAACAACCCAGGCTTCGGCTCAAAGGAAATTGACGCCGTAAAAAATATGCCCTAGATTCCCTCCCCTTTCGAGCAAAGCTCTCCAGGGTCGAGAATGACTTTTGTATTGCGTTTCCTTCCTACTTCCTACCGCCTACTTCCTACTAACTCAATCCGCAAATCCAATTCTCGCTTGGAAGTGGCATTGCGTCATGTCGTCGGCGTTCATCCCAAAGAAATAGGCGTGATGGTTTGTGTTCTTGAAACGGACAATGTTCACTTTCCCGCCTAGCGGAATTTGTGAAATGTAGTTTATCTGTATCGAACGAATACGTCTCGTCTTGAGTTCGACGGGGGTTAGCGAGTCCATCACCCAATCGACGTAGCGGCAGTGGTTCACGTGGTTGTTCATGTCGAGGTCGCTGTACTTGGCGATTTCCGTGCTTACGACCCTTGGCTCAATTTGCGGGTCCAAAATATCCATCATCTCGGGGAGCGCATTCTTGCCCGGAATCAAGGGAATCGGGTACGGCGAGTTTTCCAAGTTTTCGGCCTTGCCAGTTTTCAAGTTTACCAAAAGCCACGAAGATGTCGCCTGCGCAATGGAATGCCCCTGGGCATCGAGGATGGAGTAGTCTTTAAAACAAACTTTGTCCATAAAGATGTCCTTCGCCCATGTGGAGATAGAAAGCTTCTCGCCCCAGACCGGGTGGTGCAACAAACGAATTTTCAAGCGCGTGATGACCGTGGTGTAGCCCGCCTTCATCATTTTCCAGAGGCCGAATCCGTTTTGTTCGGCATCGGCAATGGCGGTTTCTTCCATGAACAGGAAGAGGTTTGAAAGTTTGAGTCGGCTGTGGTGGTCGCAGTCCGAGAAACGTACTTCAAAATTTTTTGTGGTTACTTCCGGTTCCATGTTATCCTCACGTGGTTTATTGCGTTTTTCAGTGGCTTTCGTCACATTTAAATAAAACTGCTTTAGTAAAAATGTATAAATTTTTCTCGTATGAACGAGTTTCAATTTCGCCCTAGTTTTATCCAGCTCCCTGCCTATCATTCTTTTGAAGGTTCTCTTTGTCTTCCGGGGTCCAAGAGCATCACGAATCGCGTGCTCTTGATTTCTGCACTTGCCGAAGGGACGACCACACTCAACAATTTGCTCAAGAGCGATGACACCCGCTATATGGGTGAGGCTTTGCAGCGTTTGGGGTCGAAAATTGAATTTACGGATGATTATACCAATGCCGTTGTCGAAGGGCATGCGGGTGTGTTTGACGGCCCGAGTCCGTCCATCGAACTTTTCCTGGGGAATGCGGGCACGGCGATGCGTTCCTTGACGGCGGCTCTGACGCTGGGTTGGGGCAAGTTCATTTTGCGCGGCGAAGAACGCATGAGCGAACGTCCGATTCGGGACCTTGTCGATGCGCTTCACACGCTTGGCGCGGACATCAAGTATCTGGAATCCGAAGGCTATCCTCCTGTGCGTATCAAGGCCGACGGGCTTAACGGCGGCTACGTGAGCGTTCGCGGGAACATTTCGAGCCAGTACTTGACGGCGCTCTTGATTTGCGCTCCGTATTGCAAGACTCCGCTGCATATCCATGTCGATGGCGAATTGATTTCGGCTCCGTACATCGAGCTTACGCTTGATGTGATGAAACGTTTTGGCGTGGATGTGCGTCATGACGGCCTTGTAGATTTCTATGTCCCGCATGACCGCTACAAGTCTCCCGGAAAGTTCTTTGTCGAAGGTGATGCGAGTTCCGCGAGCTATCCGCTGGCGGCGGCTGCAATTGCAAAGGGCAAGGTGCGCGTGCTCGGCGTTGGCTCCAACAGCCGTCAGGGCGATGTCGGCTTTGCGAAGGTCCTCGAAAAGATGGGCGCGAAGGTCACGATCGGGCCGGATTGGATTGAATGCGACGGTCACGATTGCGAACTGCAAGGGCTTGACATGAACTTGAACGACATCCCGGATGCGGCGATGACCGTCTCTGTGCTTGCGCTTTTTGCGAAGGGCACGACCACGATTCGAGGGATCGGCAGCTGGCGCGTGAAGGAGACCGACCGCATTGCTGCGATTTCTGCGGAACTCCAGAAGGTGGGCGCCCGCGTGGTGGCCGACATGGACCAGATTACGATTGAACCACCGGAGCAGCTGCAACCGGCGACGATTGAAACGTACAATGATCACCGCATGGCGATGTGCTTTAGCCTTGTGTCGCTCGGCGGTGTGCCTATGAAGATTCTCGACCCTGCTTGCGTGAACAAGACTTATCCCCATTTCTTTGAAGACTTCGGAAGACTTGCCCAATGAGAACCCTGAAGAGAATAGCGTGTCTCGTGAGCCTTATTCTAGGCGTTGCTGTCGCTTCGGCGGCGGCAGAGAAGGCTGTCTCTGGTGCGGTTTCTGATACGCTTTCGATTTGGGTGATGGATAATGGCTTGGGTTCGAAGATTGCGATGAACCGCCTCGTGAAGAAGTTCTATCGCGAAACGAAAATCCCGGTGAAGGTGACGTCTCTAAGTTGGAGCGAAGCTTTCTTGAAGATAACGAAAACGTTTGCGGATTCGAATGAGCTTGCTCCCGATGTAATCCAGCTCGGATCGACATGGGTTCCGCATTTTGCGGCAGAAGGCGCCATTCGTCCGATTGATTTTTTGATGTCCAAGATTGATTCGGCACGCTTCTTGGGCGAGGGGCTTCGCAGTTCGCATATCGCAGGGCGACCGGAAACTTATTCGGTTCCGTGGTTCATCGATGTTCGCGGATTTTTTGTGAACGAACGTCTGTGGCAGAACCTAGGATTTGATGATTCGGATATTGAAACTTATCCGCAATTTCTCGGTGTCTTGAAGACAATCGCAAAAGCGGACTTGAAAAATGACGACGATACCAAGATTACTCCGTTTGCGTTCCCTGGAAAGGGCGACTGGGCTGGCCAACAGTGCATGGCGCCTCTTGTCTGGAGTCATGGCGGTGATTTCGTGGTGCCGTCGGGCAAGGGCTACCGCAGTTCGCTTCTAGATTCAAATACGCTTGTGGGCCTTGCGCTTTATGCCGAGATCATGGGCGATTCGCAAATGGCTCCTTATAGCTTGTCTGAAAACTCCGCAGAAAACGCCAAAGGCTTTGTCCGTTCGGAACGCGTGCTCCTCTACGGCACTTCGGAACTCATCAAGCAACTGGATTACCCGGAAAGTGCTGGTGGCCTTGCCGATTTCGCCATTGCAAAGGATGGCATCAAAGTCATGAACTTGGTTTCCGGGCCGTCGGGCAAATTCTCGTTTATGGGTGGGAGCCATTTGGCTTTAGGCAAAAAGAAGGACCGCTCGAAAGACGCTTTGGCAGAACAGTTCTTAGTTTATATGCTCCGTGCCGATAACATTGATGCCTATTCGCGTCAGGTTGGGTTCTTGCCTGCGGATAGGAGCATTCTGCATATTTGGAACCGCGATTCGCGTTACTCCAAGCTTGTGGCCGGGCTTGAATATTGCCGCAGTTTCCCGAACATCCCCAAATGGGGCGAGGTAGAAAATATCCTCATTGAATTATCCAATGGCATAGGCATGGCGCTTGCGAAAACAAAAAATGTAGAACAACGTAGTGAACAACTTGCAAAACTTGTCTATGATGCCAATGAAAAAATCAATGCTATCTTGAACCATTCCGAAAATTTGAACGAAGCGGAATTGTTGCC
Organism: Fibrobacter sp.; assembly: GCA_017530965.1. Taxonomy (GTDB): domain Bacteria; phylum Fibrobacterota; class Fibrobacteria; order Fibrobacterales; family Fibrobacteraceae; genus Fibrobacter. The sequence goes on along the minus strand of JAFXLS010000038.1, from coordinate 1,507 downwards.
TTGGGTTCAGCAATTTTTCATGCACAAGTATAAAGTGATTTATCCTAGAAATTCCACGGAATTCGTCAGTCGCGATGAACTTGCCTCAGTTGATGAATTTATGGATAAGATGTATTCTTCGAAGCTTATGATTGTTGCCGGTGTAGGGGTTTTGGTTGTCGGTATTTTAATTGTTCTTAGCTTTGCAAGAAGAAGGAAAAAATAAATCTCGCCAATGAATAAGTTGTTCAAAAATGTCTCTCGGCTTTTGCCGTTTCTTGTGATTCCTTTGTTTGCGCATGTGGATGTCGCTTCATTCAAAAGCTATGCAGATTCGCTTATTCCTGGGGTTCGCTTTGGCATGTCGCTTCGTTCCGTGAAAATGGGAAAAGAAATCGGAAACGTGCGTGGCGATGACATGTTTACACCGGCGAGTACGCTCAAGACGCTTACGACGGCTGCCGCGATTCATTATTTGCCGCTCAACTACGAACCGAAAACAGAAATCACTGTACTTGGCGATATTGAAAAATTTACGCTTACGGGGACTGTTAAAATTCGCGGCGAAGGCGACCCGAATATTTCGGCGAGGTATTACGACGACCCGTTCTACATGCTGAACGTCATGGTGGATTCAATCCGTGCAATGGGCATTGATACGATTGTCGGGCGCATTGATTTGGATACAAGTTATTATACGGGGCCGTGGAAAGCGGACCATTGGCGCAGTAATTTTTATGATTCTTGGTACGGTGCAGAAATTGCTCCGCTCGGTTTTAACGATAACTGCGTGACGGTTCGTTTTTGGCCCGGTATTGATATTGGCGATGAGGCTGATGTCGCGATTTATCCCGATGTGGGCTATGTCAAAGTTATAAACAACTTAAAAACGACGAAAGGGAAACGAAAAAATTGGGTCTATGGTATTGACCCGGACAAGTCCGTGATTACGCTTGGCGGGACGATGGGTGTAGGGCTTGATTCCGCAAGTCTGGTGCTCCCGATCCGCAACCCGGTAGGGTATTTTAGGGCGGCTTTCATGCATGCTCTCCAGAATCGCGGTGTCGTTTTCAAGGAGAATTTGTCTAAAGGCTCGAACGTGGAATTGAAAAAGTTCTCGTTCTCATCGGCTCCGCTTTTGAGCATGCTCGACGAAATCAATCAGCGTAGCCAAAACTTCCATGCCGAAACGCTGCTCAGAAATCTTGGAGCGCAAACGAATGGCCTCGGCAGTGTCGAAGGGGGCCGCAGGGCAGAACGCAAATTTCTCAAAGAAATGGGGCTCGATCCGGCGGATTATGAAGTTTATGACGGAAGTGGCCTTTCGCCCGATAACCGAGTAAAGCCCTCTACGGTGGCAAAATTGCTTGCGAAAATGGCTCGCCATCCGAACAGCGAATATTACATCAACAGCTTTGCAAGTCCCGGCGTAGGGTCTGGCGCCAAACGCATGCAGGCCTTGGAAACTCCGTGGCTCACACGTTTCAAGACGGGGTACATCGCGGAAGTCTATGGCCTGGTGGGCTAT
>JAFXLS010000037.1 GCA_017530965.1 Fibrobacter sp. | reverse complement strand
GATCGGGAGCGGCATCAATTCCTTGGTTTCGTTCACGGCGTAACCGAACATCATGCCCTGGTCACCGGCACCCTGCTTGTCATCTTCCTTACCGTCGGCGGCCTTGGCGTCCACGCCCTGGGCGATGTCCGGAGACTGCTTGTCCATAGCGACGAGCACGGAGCAGCCCTTGTAGTCGAAGGCGAGTTCCGGATTCACGTAGCCGATACCCTTGATGGTCTTGCGTGCAATCTGCTGGTAGTCAATCACAGCCTTGGTGGTGATTTCGCCGGAAATTACGACGAGGCCCGTGTTCACGAGCGTTTCGCAGGCGACGCGGCTGTTCGGGTCTTGGGCGAGGCAGGCGTCGAGGATAGCGTCCGAAATCTGGTCGCAGACTTTGTCGGGGTGTCCCTTGGACACCGATTCAGAAGTAAAGAGATAATGTGCCATGTAGGCTCCTTGATGTTTTCAGCACCAAAAAGAATGTCGCGTTTTTGAGCATTCCCAAGCGCAGAAAAAACGGGTTTCAGTTTTCTATGCATAAATCTACAAAAACGCATAAAAGATGACAACGCTTGTTTGCACATCTTTGGGTGTTTTTTAGTATTTTTACCCTGATTCGCCAAATTGGGAATCTTTTTTATATCCCGCGGCAGGGTTATTGCCATTCCCGAGGGAATTTTGCCCATAAAATTGTTGCTTCCCCTGTTTTTGTTCGGGGTTTGGGGCTGTTTTAATTCGCTGTTTGCCGCAGAAAAGACGGTTTCCCTGGATTTTGTGGATACCCCCGTGGCAGAGGTGGTGCGAACCCTTTCGCTGGCCTATGATACGCCCGTTTTGGTCGACGATAATCTCGATTTCAAGGTGACCGTCCACTTGGATGGTGTTGGCGTGCTGGAGGCCCTTTCGGCCCTGTGTTCGGCCAATGGCCTGGAACTGATCCAAGAAGAATCCGTGTTCCATGTGCGGCGGGCTAGCAATCGGGGCAAGCATGAATTCTCTAGGCAGGACTCCTTAATTTCTTTGTCGGTGAAAGACAAGGAGGTGAACGAGTTCGTGCGGGAGTTTGCCTTGAATTCTGGATTGAATATCCTTGCGACACCGGGCTTGGAAGGAAAAATCTCGGGAGACTTATTCCAATTGCCGGCAGAGCCTGCTTTTCGTGCCCTGATGAATGCCCATGGCTTTCGGGTTTGGCGTGAAAATGAATGCCTGCGGGTGGGGCCCGGTCACGAGGCGACAAAAGAACGGGATGATAAAATTCGACTTTGGAAAGATGGGGATTTGTACACGGTCGAATTTGATGACGGTGATTTGGCGCAGGCGTTGAATAGGCTTGCAGAAGTTGCGGAATTGAACTTGGCGCTGTACGGTGATATTCGCGAAAGCATCCGGCTGAAGCTCCATGGGGTAACTCTCGAATCCTTGATTGTGTCGCTGTTCAAGGGACGGCGCTACACTTTTGCGCTAGAGAATAATACCTTGTATGTGTGCGAGGGCGGAACCCACAAGGCGCTTTCTACAAGCAGGCTTTACCCGCTGCGACATATCCATTCTGAAAGGGCGCAGGCTTATTTGGGCAAGTTTGCTCCCAGCCCGAATTTTGTAGCTACCGAAATCAAGGAACTGAATGCATTACTGTTGGGCGGTTCCCATTTTGAAATCCAGACGGCGGTGGATCTGCTCAAGCAGATTGATATTCCTGCGCTGCAAGTGACACTTTCGTGTATTGTGGTGGAATTCAAGAAGGGGCATGGTTTTGAAATCGGGCTTCACAGTGGAGCCTCCCGTAAGACTGCCGAACGGGATGTTGGTGCTCGGGGTTATTTGGATTTTATGGACAAGGACTTTTCGGTGGCGGGTGCTTTTGGTAAAATTGGCCTGTTGCCCGATCGTTTTGAATTGGAGCTTGCTTCGCTAGAAGAAAACAATCAGGCCGAGGTACTTGCGCGGCCGCGATTGACAACGCTCAACGGCAACAAGGCGGAACTCAACGTGACGAATACGGTTTACTACCTGGTGAGCCAAGTGTCTGCCGATGGTTACCCCATTACGGATTACCGTTCTTTTAACGACGGCATCTCCCTGGAACTCACGCCGTCGGTGACGCAAGAGGGCCGCATTACGCTGGAGGTCTCGCCGGAAATCAAAACGGCGGGGCGAAGCTCCGGAGATGGCCCCCGCGACATCAGTACGCGGAACCTGAAGACGGTGGTGGTGTTGAAGGATGGTGAAACCCTTTGCCTGGGCGGCCTCATTCGCAAAAGTAAATCCGAGGTGCGCTCGGCGGTGCCTTTTCTCGGGAGCTTGCCACTGGTGGGCCGCCTGTTCAGCTACACCTCCGAAGAGGAAGAAGAAAATGAATTGGCCATTTTTATCACGCCCCATGTGGTAAAGGCGGGCTTATGATGGGGCGTGTGAAATCGATTCAGGCGCGGCTCTTGACTTGGGAATGTACAATGACTTTCGATGAAATTCCGGCGCTTGAAACATTGGAATCACTGTTTGAAAGCGAGTTCCCGCGTACGTGTCGCCGCCTGCAGGAAAACGGTGGCTTTTATCGGATTTGGCATATGGTGTCCTTCAATTCGTCGGAAGGCAGGCGCTCCCGATTCTTGGTGGCGTTGGTGGAGGAACCTTTAGAAAAATGCAGTGGGCGTGTGTTGCCGGAACAGATTTGGCTTTTGGCGGTGGCAGACCAAATAATCCGTGCGTTGCCCGAAAGTGATAACGCCGGAAATTATTTGTGCTATGCACACGCGGAAGGTCGGCTTTTTGTGTTTGTATTCTTTGAAGGCCGTTTGTGTCACTGGTCCGAAGAGGCGGTGGAAATGGAAAAGGCTTTGCCTCGATTCCGGCGGTTTCTGCAGCGCGATGCGTTGTTTTCCCGTGTGGGTCATTTTGAAGAACTCCATTTGCAAGGCGAGTCCGGGCCTGATTTTGTGCGTGCCCAATTCAAAAAGGCTTCTCGGGATTCTTTTTGGCGCAGGCGAGATTTGCAGAGAGTCGAGATGAATGAAAAAAATGGTTTGGAACGGTGGCCAGAAATGTTGCATTTTCTGAGGCGAAAAAGATTTTGGTTGATGGCTGTTGTGCTGATGACCTTGCTTGGAAGGTGGTTAAAAGAAGAGCCCTTTTTGAATGCCGAAAATCCAGTTCCGGTGGAACTTTCGTTGCCGCCGGAATGGATGGCGCCTGAGGAACCTCGTGAAAAAAGTTCCAAGGTGGTTCCCGTGAAGGATGTTGCTTTGTCCAAATGCAAACTGCCTGATTTCTTTTTAAAGGGAGTGGTGGCCGAAAAATTGGCGGTGGTGAATTTTGCTTCGGAGTCTGGGGAAACCCGTGCGCTGTCTGTAGGGGATTCCTTAGAGACATTCGTACTTCGTACGGTGGGGCGCGAAGGGGTGAAATTAGTTTGTGGAGATTCCGTCGTCGAAAAAAAGGTGGGTGTACGTGAACCCTAAATTTTTGGAGAAACAATCCGGAGCCGTTCTGCCTCTGGTTTTGGGAATCCTTTTGACGGTGACTTTCTTGCTGACAACCCTCTTGCAGATGCCAGGTGGCTTGCTGCGAGTGACGCTTCGCTATGCGCAAATGCAACAGCGAATATATGATGGCGAGTCTGCGCTCATTGCTTATTTGGAAGGCTTTCCTGAGGACTTCTTTAAGCTTCCGAAAGTAGAACGTTCTCGGCGGGGGCCTTGGGTCGATTTGTCGGTGTCGGCTGGAGAAAAATGCATCCATGTGCTGGCGGGAATTGCTTGCGATAGCGCATGTGGAATGCTTCGGTCGTCCAAGCTCCGGCATGAAATTTATGAGGGCTTCAGGCAACAACTGAATCGTGAAATCACCATGGTTCGGCCGCCGCTCACGTTGCAAATCAAGTCCGGTAATCGTCGGCTTTTGGGATTGGCTTCAGCCGGTTCGTCTGCCAATTCTCAGGCGCTTTGGGTACAGGAGGGTGACCTGTTTCTGGACTTAGATGACGATGGAAAACATGCTCCCCGGGCGTTTTCCGGCCGTTTTATTGCCGATGGTTCTATCGATGTGCGGGGGAGTGTCCTTATTGACACGCTCCGGCTTTATGCTAGAGGACCGCTGTATTTACGGGGCCCGCTTCTGCGGGGAACCTTAAAAATCCAATGGTTGGAAGCCTTCAGCGAAGACCGTGTCGAAATTGCCCAAGGAGTGGAGTTCTCTGGTGTCGCGGTTGCCCGGCATGAAGTCGCATTCCCGAATGTGGCGGGCAAAGTGAAAATGCGTTATCCCTCTTTTGCAATGGCTCTTGAAAGTTCCGAAATCCCGATGATGGATTCTACACTGGTGCCGGACTTTATTCCGGGGAATTTGAAACCTTTTCAATGGAGCATGAAGTGATGGTCAAGTTATGTTTCTGAGTATTAAGATGGGCTTTACTTTAATTGAAGTCTGCGTTGCGCTGGCGGTGCTTTCTGCGGGCGTTCTCGTATTCGGACGGTACTTGGACGGCTTTAATCGCGTCCGGGCGCTGGAACGCCAGCATGTGAATGCAGTCGTTGCTGAAGTCCAGTCTATGGAGTCGTTGGTCTTGGTTCCGCCCGCCTGTCGGGATTCGTCGTTTAGCTTGAATGGGGTGACGGTTTCGCTGAAGGTGGTGCCCGGCATAAAACCGCTCGCGTGGGGCCAGGTGGGGGCGCTGCGGAGGCTTGTGCGATGCGTGCGGTGAGAGGCTTTACCCTGATAGAACTTCTGGTGGCTATGCTGGCCGCCTCCATCGTGTCGTTTACGGCTCTGCAGGTCTACGCATCGTACCACAGGCTCTATCTGCATCTTTACGGTGACTACCAAAAAGAAGCCGCCGCAATTCTCGAAGAACTGCGGCGGCTAAATCCTTATTGCTTTGGCGCTAGTCTAAGACGTTAGCGGTCTTGCCTGCGGCTTTCGCGGCGGCCTTTTCAGCAGCGCGGGCCTTGTGCATTTCGAAGATGTTTCCGATGTAGTGCATGAAGCTCAGGACGCTCACAGAGAGGAAGCCCACAGAGTAGAGGGCGAGGAACGGTCCGATAATGAACTTCTGGGCACCGATGTATTCCAAAAGACCGAAGATGCAGTAGACACCAACGCCAAGTTCGATAACGGCCTGCCAGGGGAACTTCTGGGCGTAGTGGCTCTTGGCCTTCTTCTTGGAACCGCCGCTCTTCGGGGTGCGGACAAAGCTGCCCTTGGCACCGATCACGGCAGAGAACACGGCACGGGAGTTGCTCACTGCAATGCCGACACCGAGAGCCATGAGAATCGGGAGGCTGAGCAAGCGGATCTTCCAACCGGTGTAGCCGGAGCAGCGCTGTGCGACAAAGTAAAGAACAGAAGGGGCAATAGCAGCGAGGAAGATAAAGCTGAAACCGACGGTGTAGGCCCAGGTCGGCAGGTGTGCGACCGGTTCAAAGAAGGCGAGCAACGGCCAAGCACAGAGGGCGGTAAAGAGCATGCAGGGGTGAATGGAGTAGTGCGTCGTGTGGAGGATGGCGCCAATCTTTACGCGGAGAGGAACCTTGGCCTTGAGCACGCGCGGCAAAATCTTGATAGCGGTCTGGATAGAACCCTTTGCCCAGCGGAACTGTTGTGCCTTGAAGGCGTTGATGTCGTTGGGGAGTTCGGCCGGAACGATCACGTCGAACACGAACTTCATCTTCCAACCAGCGAGCTGAGAACGGTAAGAAAGGTCCATGTCTTCGGTCAGGGTGTCGCCTTCCCAGCCGCCACCGCCATAGATGGCCTGCTTGCGCCACACGCCGGCGGTACCGTTGAAGTTCATGAAAAGCTTGCCCCAGCTGCGGGCGGACTGTTCCACCACGAAGTGGCCGTCGATACCGATGGACTGGGCGAGCGTAAGACCGGATTCGGTGCGGTTCAAGTGGCCCCAGCGACCCTGGACCAGGCCGATCTGATCGTCCATGACCAGGTAGGGAATCGTCTTGAGGAGGAAGTCCTTCTCGGGGACGAAGTCAGCGTCGAAAATAGCGAGGAATTCACCCTTGGCAACCTGCATGGCTTCTTTAAGAGCGCCAGCCTTGAATTCGGAACGGTTGGTGCGGTGAATCAACTTGATGTCGTAGCCCTTGGCGGCGAGTTCTGCAACTTTCTTCTTGGCAACTTCGTAGCATTCGTCGGTAGAATCGTCCAGGACCTGAATTTCGTGTTTGTCCTTGGGATAGTCGATGGCGCAGACAGCTTCGAGCAGGCGTTCGACACAGTTAGCTTCGTTAAAGACCGGCAGCTGGGTGGTCACCTGCGGCAGTTCGTCCATAGAATGTTCGCGATAGAACTGCAGAATCTTTTTGCGGTCAGAAAGACGCGTGGTGCGGCTATTCTTCAAGAATAAGTAGATGCTATAGTAACAGCTAAAACCGTAAATGACAAGCCCGATGCCTGCGATCACATAGACAACGAACATGATGTCGAGTAGGATTGTACTGATTGCCATAAAACCGTATAACCTATATGTAAAACCTTTTGCTCCATTCGGAACTTGCGGCCAAATATAGAAACCTACGTGGAAGTTTGCTACATTGTGGCAGAGTTTTTCTTGAAAAATTTATCAAATATAGACCCAAATTGTATGTAAAAAAAGAAAAATCTGCCCTGGAAAAGTGGATTGACGCTCAAAGGGGGAATCCTGGCTTCGAAGAGGCTCTTCGGAGGTTGGTTTCCTTTGCTTGTTCGGAGTGGTTTAGGCGCGAAAATCAGGTTGCCGTTGCCCCTGAAGAGGCTCTTGCCCGGGTGCTTGCCATTGATTTAGCAGATTATCCTCTGGGAAAGTGGTTGGACTCGCCTGCGAGGTTCGCCCCAGAAATTGCCGATTTTTGCGAAAAAACGAAGGTTGACCCTCTGCCGGCGGCTTTGAAAGGAACATTTCCGGAACGCCTGGACCTGCGTGGGGTGGTGTGCCCGAACAATGCCATGCGCAGTCGTCTGGTCATGGCGGGGCTTCCTGAGGGGGCGGAACTGGAAATTTTTCTAGACGATGGGTCGCCTATAGAGAATGTACCTGGAGCCTTGGTCGCCGATGGTCATATTGTCAAAAAAAGGCAAAAAAAAGAGGGCTTTTGGTCGATTTCTGTGGTCAAACGCCCTGGAAGAGTGTAGATTATAGGAGTAATGGAAAACAGGATTCTGATTATTGGTGATGAACTTTTGGGAGAACAGGGCGAAGCCGCCAACCGCTTTGCTGAAATACTCCTCTGTCGCGAAGCCAATAGACCTGTCCAGTTTTCAATCAATGCTCCCGCCCCCCAAAGTTTGCAGCAACTTTATGACCGGGCCTCTGCCGACATTATCGGCAAGAAGGCTGGGCGAATTATAGTTGGTCTTGGACTCAAGGAACTCAAACGCGGCGGCAAGGACTATAACGGAGTTTTTGGGGCCTACGAAAAGTTGGCCGATGAAGTCCTGAGCAAGACCATGGCTCCCGTTCACTTTCTCACTATACCCGAGGACATGTTCCCGGTGGCGCCCTCCCAGTTGACGGCGTTGAACGACTGCATTCGCGGCCTGCAGCAGAAAGATGAAAAACGGGTGAAAATTCTGGATTTTGCCGCCTACGTGGCGGACTTCAAGGAAAAACAGCTGGAACGTGGAAAGTTCGGCCGTAGCCTTTATACCGAAGAAGGCAACCCGACTTCTATTTGCAATACGTTCATGGCGCTGTTCCTGTATGACTTTATAAAAAGAGAATTAAAATAAAGGAAGGTAAACATGAGCTTGACAGACGATCATTTCGCACGCAAGATTGCAGCCCAGAGCAAGGCCTGGGAAGACACCAGTGACGCTCCCAAGAAGGAACGCAAGCGCGAACCCGCAGAACCCAAGATGGGTATTTGCGACAAGTGCAAGAAAGAAGCCTTGCTTCGCCCGTACCGTTTTAAGGAAACGAGCGTTAGCAACGGAGCGGCTAGCTTTGGCACCGTGACCAAGCACCTTTGCGAAGATTGCGCACCCAAGTCCCGCGCCCAGAAGGATGCCGAGGTTCCGCAGCTTGACAAAAAGCAGCTGAAGAATCTGATGCGTTCTGCTCGAAAGGCTTTAAGATAACAAGACCGCTCGAATACAAAGACCGCTCGGCTCTATCGCATAAACAAGAATGTGATATCGCCTCGCTCTCGCGAACACGCCCGGTTAATACCGGTCGTTTTTCGCTCACGGAGATCGCTCGGCTCTATCGCTTTTATAAAAAACGGCCCTGGCAAAAGCCAGGGTCGTTTTGATGTATCCGTTTTGCTAGAGTGTATGGATTACATGTTGCTGAAGATTTGGAATCCGCTGTAGGATTCTTGTCCGTGTTCGCTTTGGTCGAGGCCGCGGAGTTCTTGACGTTCGGTAACGCGGAGGCCCATGGTCTTCTTGATAGCGTAGAAGATGAGGCTAGCAGCACCGAAGCAGGGAACCGCGTAAGCGATCACGCCGATGGCCTGAGTGCCGAGGGTGTAGTCGCCAGTGATATCGAAGATACCCACAGCGAGCGTACCCCACACACCGTTCACTAGGTGAACCGAGAGAGCACCGACCGGGTCATCCAAGTGCAGGCGGTCGAACATGAAGACTGCACCGACTACGAGCACACCAGCGATGGCGCCAATAATCCAGGAAGAAAGCGGGGAAACCACGTCTGCACCGGCGGTGATGGCAACGAGGCCAGCAAGGCAGCCGTTGAGGGCCATGGTGGCGTCCGGCTTCTTCGAAACAATCCAGCTCGTGAGCGTTGCGGTGATGATACCGGCAACGGCGGCAAGGTTCGTGGTCACCAAAATCCAGCTAGTAGCCTTTGCATCGCCGGAGAGAGCTGAACCGGCGTTGAATCCCCACCAACCGAACCACAGCATGAACACACCGATAGTAGCGAGCGGAATGTTGTGGGCCGGAATAGCGTGCACCTTGCCGCCGACATACTTACCGATACGCGGTCCAAGAATCATGACGCCAGCGAGAGCTGCCCAACCACCCACGGAGTGAACCAGGGTAGAACCTGCGAGGTCATGGAAACCGGCCTTGCCGATGGAAGAAAGCCAGCCACCGCCCCATGTCCAGCTACCCACGATGGGGTAGACCAAGGCCACGTAGATGATGGTGAAGACGAGGAAGGAGTTCAGCTTCACACGTTCAGCGACAGCGCCAGAAACGATGGTAGCCGCGGTTGCTGCAAACATCGCCTGGAACAACCAGTCGGTGAAGAGGGTGAAGTGGCCGTTGTAGGCGGCGGTGAACTTGGAGGGGTCTGCCCAGTCACCGATGCCGAATCCGGCAAATCCAAGTACACCGGAGATCGCGTTGAACGTTCCGGGGTACATGAGGGCAAAGCCGATGGCGGCATACATCGTGATACCTATGGCGGGAACCGCGATGTTTTTGAAAGCGACGTTGGCCGCGCACTTTGCACGAACAAGACCCGCTTCGACACAGGCAAAGCCCATGCCCATGATAAACACCAACATGGCGCTGATCATGATCCAAATGTTTTCTGTCATAAAGATGGCGTCGCTGACAGGTACGACAGTTGCTGCTTCGTTCATTGTGGAAAATCCTTTTGATTGTGGTTACTGTTTAGCCGATCGCTTCGGGGCCGGTTTCGCCGGTACGGATGCGGATGCACTGTTCGAGTTCGGTAACGAAAATCTTGCCGTCGCCGATGGTACCGGTTCTTGCGCCTGCGATAATCGCATCGATGCAGGGCTGTACAAATTCATCGTTTACGGCAATCTTCAAGCAGATTTTCTTGAGCAGGTTTACTTCGGTCACGACGCCGCGGAAACGTTGGTTGTAGCCTTTCTGCTGACCGCAGCCAAGAACGTTTGTAACGGACATCTTGAAAATACTTCTCTCGTATAGTGCTTGCTTTACGAGGTTTAGTCGTTCGGGTTGGATATAAGCTGTAACGAGCTTCATGTTCCTATCCTTTGTTGAGGTTGTTTCTTGTTTTGCCCAACCTATTGCAAAAGGCGTGCCAAAATTAAATTTGGGCTCCAACCGACAAAAAATGGTACCTTTTAAGGAGAAAAACAGGTTTTGATAATGGGTGTTTACAGACTTTGTTTTTCAATAATTGAAATGACGACTAAAAATGTAAAGCTGTGCCTATAACGCGAAATTATGTTATATTTCGTAGAAAAGCAGGTGAATTATGTCTATCGGAATTCCCGAAATTATCTTGATTGTGGTGGTTGTGCTGCTCCTGTTCGGGGCAAAGCGCATTCCTGAACTGGCCCGTTCCCTGGGTAAGGCGCAGAACGAATATAAAAAGGCTAAGGACGCCCTGAAAGAAGAAGCCGAGGATTTGCAGAAGACGGTCGAAAAGGCTGCCGAAGCAGAAGAAAAGAAGTAGGCGAGATTCTTCGACTCCGAACCATACGGTTCTTCTCCACAAAGTGGATAACAGCCACTAAGGGACTCCGTCCCAAGTGTTGTATAGCTCAGAATGACACGTTAGTTTCGTATGCAAGAAGCGGAAACCAATTTGATATCTCATCTAGAAGATCTCCGGCGAGCGTTGTTGCGTTCGCTTGCGGTACTTGCTATAGGCATTGTGCCGCTCTTTTTAGTTTCGCCCTACGTTTTGGACTGGTTTTGCTGTCAGATTGCTTTGCAGGGTGATTTTCAACTCCATTATTTTTCACCGCTAGAAGTTTTCTTGCTGCAGCTTAAGATTGCAGCCCTTTTGGATGTGGTGATTTGCTCGCCGGCCATCGCGTGGAATATTTGGCAGTTCGTGTTGCCTGCCCTCTATGAAAAAGAGAAAAAGTTTATCCGTTCCATTGTGGCGCTGACCTCGCTTTTGTTCGTGGCGGGGGTGGCGTTTTGCCTGATTGTCTGTTTTCCGCTGATTGTCAAGTTCGGCATGAGCTTTGCCAGCGATTTGTTGCAGCCTATTTTTGGTGTGTCGAATTTGGTGAGTCTTGCAATTTGGCTTTCGCTTGCTTTCGGATGCATGTTCCAGTTTCCACTGGTGACCTTTGCTTTAATTCGCGGCGGAATCGTCGATTACGAGACGGTATGCAAAAAACGCCCCTACGTGGTAGTGGGCGTTCTCGCTCTCTCGGCGCTTTTGACTCCGCCGGATATTATAAGCCAGCTGGTGCTTGGCACGCCGACTTATCTGCTTTTTGAAGCGGGACTTCTGGCGGCAAGGCGTTACAAAAAGCCCCGCATGTAATGCGGGGCGGGCTCAGGAGAATAAAGCCTTTTTTAACATTCGAGACCTTCTCCGCACTCCTGGCAAGTAGAACTGCTTGCGCAGGGGAGGAGTTCGTCTACTTCTTGAATTTCCTTGACTCGATCGTCGTCCTTATATCTTAAGTACTTCACGTTTGTGTAGACTTTGCTCACGGTGAATGTGAGGGCGCTTATCTGGAAGCTGCTCACGTTTGCACCGTCAGGGTAAATAACGTCTACGATAATGGTGTCGCCGGAAATTTCGGTGTAAACCGCTTCCATGACAAAGTTGTTGGAGGCGTTGTAACCATCGTCGCGAATCGAAATGGTTCCGTCCTCATTCCTTGCCATCACGACGCGCGGGGTTACGGCCATTCCTTGGCGGGGCGAAAGCGTGGCGTTTCTTGCCTGGGCGCGTGTGTCACTGGAGTCAGGAGGCGGCAGGTATTGCCACTTGCCATCTACGCATTGGAAGTGTCGCTCGTAGAAATAGAGCAATGTGTCGGTATCGCAGGGTTCCAAGTCGGGTCTGTAGATTCCGTCAGGAATGCCGTCGCCGTTGCAATCGCTACCCGGATCGCATATCTCTGCCAGTGTCCAGTAATTTGCAGCACAAATGTATTCTTTGCCGGTAACGCAATCGATAACGGTTTCGGTGTCGGTACTGGAGTTGCAATTGGCACCTTGCTTCAATGCTTCGTTATCTGAAATGTGCCTGCACGTTTCGACTTCCTTGCTGTCGATCACGTTGACCCATTCGTCGTCGGTCTTGCTGGCGGGGCACTTGTCCTTGGCGATGTCCGACTTTGCCGTGGTACGTTCAATGACCGGATCCTCGCTCACGTCACCGCAGTAGCTGAACAGGAATCGAACGATCTGGTTGCTCGTGTTTTCTTCGCAGTTCTTGGCCTCGATATCCACGACCTTCATGGTGTCGGGGGAGACGTATTCCAACACGTGGCCGGCATACTTTTCGTTACCGTAAAGGTTGAACGAGTAGAGCGAGCATTCGTTTGTGCCGTTCTTGGTTGCTTCAACCAGGTCGGCGTACTTGGCGGCAGCCTTCGGGAACAGCGCTTCTATAGCGCCGATATTCTGCTGTACGAACTTGCGGACGCCCTCGCCATCGAATTCCGTGGAATTTGTGGAGCCGTCCATAGCCGGAGTCCTGGAGACCATTTCGCTCTTGTTGAGTGCGAGTACGGCCTTGTCGAAGCGGTACTTGGTCTCAAGACCGTATTGCTGCAGGTAGGCATCTAGCGAGCCGTTATTGGGTGTCTGAACATCACCACTCGACGAAGAATTAGGATTTTGGTCGTCTACGCTGCTAGAGGAATTCTTCTGGTCTTTGATGCTGCTCGAAGATTCCGTGCCGGGCGTGCCCGAGCTAGAGGAACCCTTGTCGGCAACTTCGTTCAATTCTTCAGATGTTCCGGTGAGATCCTTGACTCCGTCGGAATCGCTGCAGCTGGTGCAGAGGAGGGCGAGTGCGCCCGCGATGCAAAGGTTAAGCTTTTTCATTGTTGTTCTCCTTTATGCTTTTGGTAAGCGGGAATAATTGTAAATTCAAACGATAAACCTGTTCGATGTTCTTGTCTTCGGCGGCAATGGCGATGATCTGTCGGCGGCATTCGTCCAGCAGTCCCACGATGCGGTTGTAGGTGCTTTTGGAAACGCCCATGGTCACGCCGCTGAAGTTGCGTTCGCCGGTAGGCAGTTCAAGTGCCGGGGCGGCGAGCTGAGCCATTTGGCGGTGCATGCCTCGCAATGCGAGCCTGGTGGCGTCGGGGGTGCCGCTGACGGAAGTTTCGGATTGCGCGAAAGATCCGTCTTTACCTTTTTTGAGAAGCCCGGTCTTGGTGAGAAAATCTAGGGATTCGCGAACTTCCTGTGCCGAGGTTTCTGTGTAGCACATCTTTGCCATTTCGCCGGGAGTGGCGCCTGGCATCAGCGGTGCGAGTTCGCGCATCATGGGGTTGCGCCAGGTATCGTAATAGGCGAATAGGTCCCCTTCCAAGACGCGCACCTTGTGGACCTTCGCTATTGCGAGCATGTCCCTGTAGGCTGCCTTCTTGGTTTCTTCGCTTGCGGCCTGGCCGAACTTGACCATGGCGCGGAAGTAGTCCAGCTCAAAGCCAGTAAGGCCGATAGCTGTAGCGACACGTTCCACTCCGATCTTGCTGAGCTTGCTCTTTCCGTCGCATACCACCTTCATATAAGAAGAAGAGGTAAAACCAGCGACTTTCGAGAATTCTCGCCACGAGAATGCGGAAATGCGCTTGCGCTCCTCGTAGTAGTCCAGCAGATACTGGCGAAAGTTTGAATATTCGATAATCGGTTTCATTGTTTTCCATCCTGTTATGCCAAGAATATATCTCTTTTTTTTAGGAGTGTCAATACATTTATGCAACAAAAACTAAGAAAAATGAGAAAAATCACAAAATTTTGCAAAATATTTTAGAAAAATATTCTATATGCAACACTTGTTGCATATACAGGGCTTTTACCCTAAAAAGTCTTTTTTAATAGACTCTGATATAGTCGACGAGCATTTCGTTGGGGAACTGTGCGTCATCGACTTCGAAACCGGGCCAATTACCAGCCACGGCTACGTTCAATAATAAGAAGAAGGGTTTGTGGAAGGCGTCTGTGCCGCCGGCGTTGTCTTCAATAGAAATTTCGTGGTACTTGAAATCGTCAACGTACATGGCGATGAGCTTTTCGTCCCAGGTGAATTTGTATGTATGGAACTGGGTGACGTCGAGTTCTTTCTTTGCGCCATGGAAATCGTTGGTGTTGTTGCCGTAATCGGCTTGCTTGCCTTCGTATTGCCAGTGGTTGGTGCCGTAGACGATGTTTTCGCTGTTGACAGCTTCGATGATGTCGATTTCGCCGCAGGCGGGCCAGGAGACTTGATCGATGTTTTCTCCCAGCATCCAGAAGGCGGGCCAGATGCCTTTGCCCGTGGGGAGCGCGATGCGGGCTTCCACGGTGCCGTAGGTAAAGCTGAACTTGCCTTTGGTAATCATTCTCGCCGAGGTGTAGCTTGCACCTTCGTAGCTTTCTTTGTTGGCGCGGATGTGGAGAACGCCGTCCTTGATGTAGGCGTTTTCGCTACGGTCGGTGTAGTATTGCCATTCATTGTTGCCCCAACCGTTTGCGCCTGTGCCGATTTCGAATGTCCACTTGTCGGTGTCGATGGTGGAGCCTTCGAATTCGTCGCTCCAGAGGTAAGGCGAAACGCTCTCGGAACTCGTGATGGTTTCTGAAGAACTGCTTATTATTTGTTCTGCGGAAGAGCTGGAAAAACTCGAGGATGTTGTTCCGGTTTCTGAGCTGGATTCGATAATTTTGGAAGAAGATGATTCATTTCCTGTTGCGATTGAGGAACTGCTGGCGGGAATTTCCGGATTCTGTTGCTCGGGAATTTCTGCACTGGATGATGAATCTGAGGAACATGCCGTGAGTACGGCAGCTACCGCCGCGCCAGAGAAAATTACGCCGAGTTTAGTTTTCGTGAACTGCATGTTCTAATTATATAAAATCCTAGACGCCGCGGCGATCGGGATCCCAGATGATTTTGTGCAACTGGACTTGAAACCGGGCATTGTTTTTGACCATTGTGCTGCAGCCCAGTAGCCAGTTCACGATTTCCTCGTTAGACAAATTTCCGAAAACGGGAGAAATGAATAGGTGCGGCATGTCGCGTTTCTTTTCGGCGAGGCTTTTGACTACGGATTCTGTTTCTTCGAGGTCTTCGGTTGTGCCGACCACAAATTTTAGGACATCATTGGCCCCGAGAGTCTCGAGGTTTTCCATCTTCATCTTGGCGGACATTCCGCTGCTTTTGCATTTCCAGTCCATGGTGTAGAATAAGCCAGGGAAATGCCATTTGCGAGGGACGGTCCCGTTGGTTTCGATGTTGACTTGGTAGCCGTTGCTGCTTAGCAGGCTGAGCAAATCCTCTACATCTTGGTGAATCAAGGGCTCTCCGCCGGTAAGCGTTACATGGGTTATACCGCTGAATTCCTTTACGGCGTCTAAAATCTGCGCAACGCTCATTTGCTTGTAGTCAGAGCCTTCGACGGCGTACATCGAATCGCAATAGGAACATCGCAAGTTGCAGCCGTGAAGTCTTATGAATACAGCAGGAAGCCCTGTTCGGAGGCTTTCGCCTTCGATGCTCTTGAAAATTTCCGAAACCTTCATGGACTAGACCTCGTATTCTACGAGATTGCCTTCGCTTTCTTGAATTTGGACCTTGTAGCAGTGGGGGACCTGTTCGCAAATCCAGTGGGCCATATTTTCGGCGGTGGGGTTCCCGTCGATGACATCGTTTAGGAACTGATGGTCCAGTTTGCCATGAACGAGTTCCTTGATGTGCGAAAAGTCGACAACCATTCCGTTTTCATCCAGTGTTTCGGACTGGCAGAATACGGTGATAATCCAGTTGTGACCGTGTAGACCGCGACATTTGCTTTCGTAGGGGAGTTCCAGCTTGTGGGCGCCCGAAATCTCCATGCGCTTGATGACTCGGTACATACTATGCTCCGTATACGGTGGTGTCTTTGATGCCGGCTTCTGACAATGCAGCCTTGCGTTCAATGCAGGTGGCGCATTTGCCGCAATGGATGCTTTCGCCTTTGTAACAAGACCATGTTTGGCTGTAATCGATGCTGAGCATTTTGCCGCGGCGGGCGATTTCCGCTTTGGAAATTTTTGTGTACGGGGCGTCGATGGTGATGCCGGCGTAGGTTCCTGCAGAAATGGCGTCAGACATGTACTTTACGAAGTTGTCGCGACAGTCGGGATAAATGTCGTGGTCGCCAAAATGGTTGGCCATCATTACCTTTGTAAGGCCGCGGCTTTCGGCAATTCCTGCTGCGATTGAAAGCATGATTCCGTTGCGGAAGGGGACTACCGTCGATTTCATATTCGTGTCGGCGTAGCTCCCTTCGGGAATGGCGTCCGCACCAGAAAATAGTGACGAGGTGAAGTTGTCGCGCATGAACTTCAGCGGAATCGTCAGGTGAAGGACGCCCAACTTTTTGCAATGGTATTGGGCGAAGGGAATTTCTTTGTCGTTGTGGTTGCTGCCGTAGTCGAAGGAAATAGCGAGGGCTATTTCATCAATATAATCGTAAAGCATGGTTACGCTGTCCATGCCGCCGGATAGAATTAACAGTGCATTTTTCATGGGGTTCCTAGTTTTGTTTATAGTCAGGATGGATTTCGAACTGACTGCCCCAAATATAGAAACTTTTTATTCTTCAAACGGGACTAAGGAAACGCAATTCCGTTTTTTCTTGGATATGTAGAGCGCCTTGTCGGCAAAAGAGAGCATGTCCGAAACGGTTCCGTCGCCGAATGTCCCGCCAAAGCTCATCGTTAACTTTACGTTCGGGTAATCTTTCAGTACGATTTTTTCTGCCTTGGCTCGCATCTGTTCAAGTCTGACTTTCAGCACTTCATGACTGATGCCTTTGAACGAGATTAAGAATTCGTCGCCGCCATAACGTACGACGTGGTCCAGATTACGAACTGAAGAACTCAGTATTGATGCCACGGCTGCAAGGGCGGCGTCGCCACACTGGTGGCCGTGATTGTCATTGACATCTTTGAAAAAGTCGATGTCTGCCATTACGACTGCTTGGCAATTCTGTGATGCGAGTTTCTCGTCGAAATACTTACGATTCATCACTTGAGTCAACGAATCCCTGTAGATTTTATCGTTGATTTCTGTGATTTCGTTAGTTTTGTCGGTAAAACCGAATACGGTTGTTTCTTCGCCAGTTCGCACCACCTTCATTTCGACATACTGACCGTGTTCGTTGTGAAATATTTTTGACAAACTATTGCCAATAGGCAGGTATTCTTTAATATAGGATTCGTCAGCCACTTTTCTGAGACTGTCCCGATCTTCTTCAAGAACCGTCGTGTTGAGGAGCTTTTCAACAAGTGCTTTGAAGGTCGGTGGTTCTTTCGTAGAGCCAATAGCGCTTTTGATTCGATCGCTAGTGCGGAAAATTTCCACCTTGTCCGTTACAAAATCGACACTGGCAACGGAGGCGTATTCGTTCATGAGCGCGTTGATCATGTTTTGTTGCTTTCGGTTCTGTTCCAAGAGTTCTTTCTCTTGTTCCAGTTTTGTCATTTGTGCGTTCACGTTTTCGACAAGGTATAGGACTCGACGTAGTGGCTTATCGTCACCAACGCGTACAAATATCGCCTTGCTCCAACCGTGAATCTTTCCATGGAAAATTTCTGAAATAACATTTGTATCTTTCAGGCGCTCCGGCAATGTTGAAAGGATTGTAAAGTTCTTGATGATTTCAACACTTTCTGGGCAGGCAAGGTTCGTCATGATATTGGTAATACTTTCTTGTAGAGTGCAACCGCATTTCATGAACTTGTCGATGAATTCGTTACTCTTGATAGGGAACGCCGTATTGGTCTCAAGATCAAGTACATGCATTGAAATGTACAGTTCGGTTGCGGCGTGGGTTATAGCTGTGAAAAACTCCGCAGAGTTCACAGGAAGGTCTGCTACAAATTTTTTGTAATTGTCCATAAAATCATTGCTCCCTATACCTGTAAAATATATTTATTTCAATGGGAAAGATTAAGACCTTTTTCTAAAGAGTGGCGTTATTGATGTTTTAACCACTTTATTTATAGGGAAAATATGTAAAATGCTGCTTGGTGTAGGGGAATTTCTATATTTGGCCGCAAATGAAAAAGCTACTTGATTTTGATAGCGAGCATTTGTGGCACCCTTATGCGGCGCTGAAGAATACTCCGGCCAGGTTCCTTGCAAAATCCGCTCATGGAACGACGATTGAAACGGTCGACGGTTTGAAACTGATTGATGCGGTATCGAGTTGGTGGTGCATGGCGCACGGGCATAACGCCCCTGAAATCGTCGAGGCGATTCAGAAACAGAGCGAAAAGATGTGCCATGTGATGTTCGGCGG
>JAFXLS010000036.1 GCA_017530965.1 Fibrobacter sp. | reverse complement strand
GCTTGGTCTTGGTGACGTTCGCCAGGTTGTATGCGGCCTTGGCGCCGAGGGCATTAATGCCCGTGTTCTTTTCTGCTTCATTTGCCATAATGGTTTACCTCTTATTGTTAGTTGTGTTTAAAACTATTTTACTAGTATTTAAGTGTGAATATTAGAAAATAATAAGCTTATCTTGTTGTTACGAGAAACTCACTTTGTCGAAAAATTTTTTTGACATAGCTTTTCCCTATTCTACCCCTAGTGTTATAGCCAAGCACCTTCGTGCGAGAACATGATATCCTTCATCGCGTCGATACCGCCTTTCAGGTTGTATAGCGGACCCGTGTAACCCGCTTCGCGCAAGGTGTTGATGGCAAGAACGCTTCGTTTACCTTGTTTGCAAATAATAATGGTATCTTTGTTCGGGTCGAGTTCTTTTTGTCTGCGGGCGAGCTGTCCAATCGGAATCACAATCGCGTTCGGGAAGCGGAGGATGGCTCGTTCGTGCGGTTCACGGACATCGATGATGGTCATGTCGTCGCCGTTTTCGATGCGGTGGGCGAGTTCTTCGGGCGTGAATCCTTCCACTGGAGTTTCGTTTTCGGTCTTCAAGCCGCAAAGGTCTTCGTAATCGATTTCTTCGACGCTTGTGATTGTCGGGTTGTTGCCGCAGATGGGGCAGTGGCAATTCCGTTCGACTTTGAGAATTCTCGATGTTAAGTACAAACTATCCACATGGAGAATTTTGCCGTTCAAATGTTCGCCGATGCCCAAGATGAGCTTGAGCGCTTCGTTTGCCTGGATGCTTCCGATGATTCCCGGGAGCGGGCTGATTGCGCCGCCTTCGGCACAGGAAGGGATGAGTCCTGCTGGCGGAGGAGACGGGTATTGGCAACGCAAGCACGGGCCTCCGTCCAAATTGTAAATGCCGACTTGACCTTCGAACTGGTAGATGGCTCCGAATACGACGGGAATGCCGTGCAATGCGCATGCGTCGTTGATCAAGTAGCGGGCCTTGTAATTGTCCGTGCAATCGACGACTAAATCGTATCCTTCGATTTCTGCTTCGATGTTCGATGCATCAAGCTGTTCTTTGACCGCTTCAAAGACGATGCTCTTATTGATGTTGCGGACTTTGTCTCTAGCGGAAGCGACTTTCGGACGTTTTAAATCGCGCGTGCCGTGCAATACTTGGCTCTGCAAGTTTTCGAGCGAGACTTCGTCGAAGTCGATGGCCTTGATGGTGCCCACGCCAGCGGCGGCGAGGTATTGGATTACGGGGGAGCCGAGAGCACCTGCACCCACGACGACCACTTTTGTGGCCTTGATGCGTTTTTGCCCTTTGACTCCGATATCGCGTAGCATCAAATGCTTGCCGAAACGTTCAATTTCGCTGTCGTCAAACGAAACTGCTTTGCGTCTTTCGTCCGAAATTAGGCTCTCTACGGGAGCGTCGGTCGGTGCACCGCCAGCGATGGCGGGCAAAAGTAGAATTTCGGTATCTTCTGGAAGAGCGGCGTCCCAAATCGTTTCAACGGTCAATTTTTTGTTGTTGACGTAAATCTGGATGAAGTCCCGGACTTTTTTATTGTCGTCGTAAAGAACCTTTTCTCCTTCTGGGTAAGTTGTCGTTAAAAATGCGAGAGCCTTTCTGACCGTATCGGCAGGGGCTTCTACTTGGGAGTTCTTCCCAAAGAAATTCCTGAGTGTTGCTGATATGTATATTTTCACTTTTTTTCTCCGTACATTGGGCCGCTCAAGTAGAGGTTCCCTAAAAAGTGTTGTTTCCGTACAAAATTTCCCACAATACTTGTAGGATTTTTCAAGCCGAAATATAGAACGTAAAAATCCGTTTGTCCAATACTTAATTTTTATGCTGAGATATTGATTTTATTTATAGCCAAACTCGTTTTGAAACGTTAGACTATAACTCATTGCAAATCCCGCCGATAGCTTTTCACATCTACAACTTCGCCTTTTTGCACAGACATGATGACGTATTCGAGGCCGGGAACCATGTAATTCTCGTCTTCTTTGGAGAGGATGGCGGGGCAGTCGGGGTGCGAATGGTAAACACCGACAATCTCAAGGCCGCGGGATTCAAGTTCTTGCTCCAAGCGGTAGATAAATAGCGGGTCTATTTGAAAATGGACAGATTTTTGCCCTTGAAACTGGTTGGATGCTTCGCGAATTTCGGTGACCTCGATTTCACCCTTTTCAGACTTTTTTCCAACCAAAATGCCGCAACATTCATTTGGATATGCTTTTTTTGCGGCTAAAGCCATTTGTTCTGAAACTATTTTACTAAATTTGGGTTCCATTGAGGTTCTCCTCGAGAAGTGCCCCCGGAATCGGAATTTCACAAGGATCCCGGGGACACCATTGTACGGAGACTCTAAAGAGCGTCTTCGCTATGCGCGAAGCGCTTTTTTATTACTTTATCACCAAACCTTCGTTCGTGGCGTTTACGCCTTCGATGTGGAAGGAATTGAGCACCGGATTTGCATGGTCCATGAGCGAAAGGATCAAGTAGCTTGCTTTGCTGTCGAAAGCGAGGCGCTTGTCTTCGTCCGAGGGGCGAGATGGCGATTCCGGATGGGAATGCCAGTTGCCGAGCGGGGAAAGACCGTTTTGACGCATGTCCTTGATGGCGGCGAGGTGTTCCTTGGGATCCAGCGAAAAGTGTTCGTTGGAATGGTCGATATTGGTGAGCAGATAAACCTTTTCGATATGCTTGTTTTCGCCATCGATACGCCCTGCAATCAGCCCGCAAGCTTCTTCAGGCAGGTTCTTCTCCGCATGCTCCAATATCTTTTCGTAGTTTTCTTTCGATAACGTAATCACTTGAAATTCCTTTTTAGGTATGAGCAGTGAGGTCGTTCCCTTCGGTCACTTTGAGGTATGAGGTCTTAGCTACTGTCACTCTGGAGCCGCAGGCGATAGAGTCCATTATTTTTTTTGGATCCTATCGTCCCTTACGGTCCTTCAGGATGACATCACGGTCTACTTCCTGCCATCTACAGATTATCTTTCGTCTTTCGTCTGTAGGGCGGAGCCCGTTCTTTCGTCTATCCTAATGCTTCAAATCGCAAACCGCCTGTTCGTAGTCGATCAACTGCGTGATGGTCGGGTGGGTGCCGCAAACCGCGCAATCGTCCGTCTTGGTCGGGAGTTTGATCTTGCGAAATTCCATCGTCAAAGCGTTGTAAGTCAGCAAGTAACCCGTGAGCAAGTTGCCAACGCCAAGGATGTACTTGACAGCTTCCATAGCCTGGAGGCTACCGATTACACCGCCCATAGCGCCAATCACACCTGCCTGCTTACAAGTCGGCACAGCATCTTTCGGAGGGGGTTCCTTAAAGACGCAACGGTAGCAAGGGCCTTGGCCCGGAACGTACGTCATGAGCTGTCCCTGGAAGCGGATGATGCCCGCGTGAGAGAACGGCTTCTTGGCCATGACGCATGCGTCGTTGATG
>JAFXLS010000035.1 GCA_017530965.1 Fibrobacter sp. | reverse complement strand
AGGGCGGTGTCGACGCCGTGTTCCTGGACGAAATCGTGGCCAAGTACTGGATTGTGACGAACGCGAAGGACTACACGGTACTCGAGGAAGGCCTTTCCGACGAAGTCTACGCCGTGGGTTTCCGCAAGAAGGACCAGGCCCTGCGTGATGCCGTGAATTCCACCTTGGCTGCCATGAAGGCCGACGGCAAGTTCGACGAAATCTCTGCCAAGTGGTTCGGCAAGTAACGGCCGGCGCGCAGTTCCATGTCTGACCTGAGCAATTTACTCCCGATTCTCTGGGGCGGCTTCTGCACGACGCTCGCCATTTTCGGGCTTACGCTCCTGTTCTCGATTCCGCTGGGCCTGCTCATCGCGGTCCTCAAGATGAGCAAGTGGCGCGTGGTGCGTTACCCGGTGTCGTTCTACATCTCGGTGATGCGCGGCACCCCCTTGCTGCTCCAGATTGTGGCGATTTACTTTGGCTCCTACTACCTGAGCGAATATGCGGGCGTGGATTTTTCGTTTGACCGCTTCCCGGCGGTAATCGTGGCATTCTCGATAAACTATGCGGCGTACTTTGCCGAGATTTTCCGCGGTGGAATCCAGTCTGTTCCGAAGGGACAGTACGAAGCTGCTTACATGCTCGGCATGACCCGTACGCAGACTTTCTTCCGCATCATTTTACCGCAGGTGGTAAAGCGTGTGGTGCCCGCGAGCGCAAACGAAGTGATTACGCTGGTAAAGGATACTTCCCTTGCTCAGGTGATTGCGGTGACGGAACTTTTTGCATTGGCCAAGAAACAGCAGGCGGCATATGCGAGCATTTATCCGCTGTTCGTGGCAGGTGTGTTCTACTATGTGGCAAACCTTTTGCTGAGCGTGCTTTTCGCCTATCTGGAACGCAAGCTCAACTACTATAAGTGAGGTCCGTGATGCCGATTCTTAAAGTGGAACATGTCAAGAAATCTTTTGGCAACCTGAATGTGCTTAAGGATATCTCGTTCGAACTGAATGCGGGCGAGGTGCTGTCGATTATCGGTCCGAGCGGCTCCGGCAAGAGTACGTTGTTGCGTTGCATTACCCAGCTCGAAACGATTGACGGCGGCTTGGTGCAGGTGGACGGCAAAGACATGGTGTTGCCTGGTGAAAAGGGTGCTCCCGTCAAGTATGCGCCGGCAAAGGTGCTGCGCGAAATCCGTCTTTCGACGGGACTCGTGTTCCAGAACTTCAATCTGTTCCCGCATTTGACGGTACTCCAGAATCTTTGCCTGGCTCCCGTGCGAGTGCTGGGTGTTTCTCGCGAACAAGCTCGCGAAACGGGAAGGTCTCTACTCAAGCGTATGGGCCTCGAAGGCAAGGAAAAGGCTTATCCTTGTGAACTCAGCGGTGGCCAGCAGCAGCGTGTATCGATTGCCCGCGCACTCGCGATGAACCCGAAGATTCTTTTCTTCGACGAGCCGACGAGTGCCTTGGACCCGGAACTCACCGGCGAAGTGCTCAAGATCATCAAGAAACTGGCCGAAGAAAAGATGACGATGGTCATCGTGACGCATGAAATGGCTTTTGCCCGCGATGTGGCGGACAAGGTTATCTTTATGGATGGTGGCTATATCGTCGAGCAGGGGACTCCAGATTTTGTGTTCAACCAGTCTGGGAACGAACGCTTGTCACAGTTCTTGTCAAGATTCTCTAAGAATTGAAGTCATTTCATATAGCTCTTTTTGCAAATATTTCTTATTTTTTATTGCAAAGGAGCTAATATGAATAGGTATTTCGCATTTGCGGCCTTCGTTGCCGCTATTGCTTTTTCCGTTGTATTTTCAGCTTGTAGTGAAAAGAAAGATTCTACACTGAATCAAGATCGGTCTTTTGAAAATGTGAAAAATGCTGGCGTTCTGGTAATGGGACATATGGGTGATTTTCCGCCCATGGTCTTTACGGATAAGGACGGTAATTTTGTTGGGTTCGATGTGGACCTTGCAAATGAAGTTTGCGCTCGCTTAGGTGTGAAACTTGAATTGCGTTTGATTTCTTGGCCAGAGAAAGAAAAAGCTTTGTATGATGGCGTCATTGACTGCGTTTGGAACGGTATGAGTGTCGATGAAAAGCGTGCTTCGGATATGAATCTGAGCGACCCTTACCTCACGAACAGACTGGTTTTCATGGTAAAGAGTAAGTCCTATAACAGCTTGGATTCTTTGAAGGGTAAAAAGATTGGCGTTCAGCATGCTTCGACTGCTTGGTCGATGCTGGAACAGTCCGAAATGAAAAAGGACATGAAGGAAATTGTGCTGTTTGAAAGCATGAGCCTTGCGCTGGAAGCCATGGAGCAAGATTCTGTCGATGCCGTGTTTATGGATGAAGTCGCGGCCAAGTATTGGAATGTCTTGAATAACAAAGATTACGTCGTTCTGGAAGACGGCTTGCACAATGAATTCTATGCCGTCGGTTTCCGTAAGGCTGACAAGGCTCTCCGCGATACAATAAATGCCGTCCTTACTTCGATGAAGAAAGACGGCAAATTCGTTGATATTACAGTCAAGTGGTTCGGTAAGTAGTTACCGGTACTGGGCGCTCCAGCGGCGCTTGAAACGGGGTTCGTCCAGAATTTTCGCCCAGATGAATCCCTTGCGCACGTCGGCATGACTCTTGGTTGAAACAAGGGGTGCGCGGCGTGGAGTCTGTTCGGTTCCGTTTGCGGTATCATTTCCCATGATTGCGGCTGCAGATTCGCGTGCAGACTTGGCGCGTTCTTCCAGAGCGTTTAACTCTCGCTGGCGCTCAAGTTCCTTGCGACGCAATTCCTCCATTTCTGAATCCGTATCACCCTGAGCCTGTCGAAGGGCTTCTTTTCTCTCCTGCTCGGCGCGTTTTTCGTGGCTGAGCAAGTTGTCGAGTTCTTCGAGGTCGTGCACCAGAACGTCGCATTCGCCTTCGCCCATGTCGCGGCCCACGATGCGGTGGGCTTGTAACTCCATGAGTATTTCGGCAGCCGTATTTTCATCAACATCGAATTCTTCCATTAGGAATTCTAGGTTGACTACATCCACTTCGATAACAACTTCGGCAATGATGCGGAGCGAAAGTTCCTCGCTAAATCGGTGTGTCTTGGGTTCCACAGGCGGAGTCGGCGGCTCAATGTTTCCTTGAGTCGCCTGCCTCTGGGCGTTTTCGAACTGTCGTATCAAGTCCTGCAACGAACGCGGGGAACTGTTCGTCTCCTGCGTATCGTCGTCAACATCTCCATTTTCGCGACGCTGTTCCTGGTGACGGGGCAACTGGTTTTGCTGCTCCTTCGCCTTTTCCAGCTTCTTCTGGATAATGGTGATGACGACTGCGATTGCAATGAAGATTAGGGTTTCCATAATGCCCTACAGTCGCTTACTTTGCTTCGGGTGCGCTGCCGATTTCCTTGCGCATCTGTGTGTCGGCTTCGATATTCTTGAGGTTGTAATAGTCCATCACGCCGAGCTTGCCGTCGCGAAGGGCAGAGGCCATAGCCATCGGAATCTGGGCTTCGGCTTCCACGAGCTTGGCCTTCATTTCCATGACCTTTGCCTTCATTTCCTGTTCGGCGGCGTATGCCATGGCGCGGCGTTCTTCAGCCTTGGCCTGTGCAATCTTCTTGTCGGCTTCGGCACGGTCGGTTTCAAGAATAGCGCCAATGTTTTGACCCACGTCCACGTCGGCGATATCGATGGAAAGAATTTCGAATGCGGTACCGGCGTCGAGGCCAGAGGCGAGCACCTTCTTGGAAATCATGTTTGGATTTTCGAGCACGTCCTTGTGGCTCTTTGCAGAACCGATAGAGGAAACGATACCTTCGCCCACGCGAGCGACCACGGTGTCTTCGCCTGCGCCACCCACAAGCTTCTGGATGCTGGCGCGCACGGTAATGCGGGTCACGGCATGCAACTGAATACCGTCGAGTGCCACGGCGGAAACCTTCGGCGTTTCAATCACCTTCGGGTTCACGGACATCTGCACGGCTTCGAGTACGTTACGACCGGCAAGGTCAATGGCTGCGGCTTCTTTGAAGTCGAGCTTGATGTTTGCCTTGTTAGCTGCGATGAGCGCCTGAATCACGCGGAGTACGTTACCGCGGGAAAGGTAGTGAGCTTCAAGTAGATTTGTATCGACCGGAAGACCTGCCTTGCAGCTCAGAATGCGGGCTTCCACAATCACCTGCGGCGGAACCTTACGCAGGCGCATACCGATGAGCTGGAAAATGCTCACGTTTGCCTTGGAGAACAAGGCCTGCAGCCAGAGGCTGAAGAACTTGCCGATAAAGGCGAGCAGAATGATAACGGCAATCGCCGCGATAATGATTCCAATCATTAAAAGAGTGTCCATTGTTTTTCTCCGGTTTTTGTTTTAAACTTTATCCATCCAATTCGCTGCGGGCAACGCTAACCCAGATGTGGCCTTCCTGGATGGCGGTCACTTGAATGCGGGTGCTTGCTTCGATGATTTCGCCGTGGGTCTGCACGTCAAACAGTTTGCCGTTGATGAGCGCTTGGCCCACGGGGCGCAGGAATGTCTTGGCGATGCCTTCGTCACCGACAGAAACTTCTTGAACAGCTTCAGTGGGCGAGGCGGCGGTTTCCAAATCGGTCTTGAGCATGGGTGTCCAACCTTCGGGCAAAAGCGGAATCAGGTATTTGCTTGCGGCGATGGGGAATACCAGCGCGATTGCCGCACAGCTTAACATGTAGAGTAGCCCGAGTAGCCAGGGCGTGGCGTCAAAAGTGGTTTCGATGGTTTCGGGCACGTATTCGGGTATTTCCGAAGGTTCGAACGAAAGCGCAAGCGCCAAAATCATGCACACGATGCCACCGATACCGAACAGGAACGTTCCCGGCATTACGAAGATTTCGACCAAGAACAGCACCACGCCGGCCACCAGAAGAATCGCCGGAATGTAGCCGTCCAGCTGCGGGGCGAACTGTCCGAGGAACACGATGCCGATGAGGATGATGCCGATGATTCCGAACAGGCCGAATCCCGGCGTCTTGAATTCGATGTAGAGCGCGCCGAAGCCGAGAATCAGGAGAAGGCCCGAGATGGCGGCGATGGCCGAGGCGATATCTTCGCCGAGGGTGGTTTCGACTTCGCTTCTGCTTTCGATGGCGAGCTTGGTTTCAAATTCGTCGCGGTTCTTGAAGGTTCCTTGCGAGAATCCGAGTTCCTGCGCTTCCTTGTCAGTCATGGTCAGGAGTTCGCCTTCTTTCACGAGAATCTTCGGGGCGCCCCAGAAGGCCTTGGCGGCACTGTCGAGGACTTCGTACTTGGAACCTTCGATAATGAGCGTGGTGTCCCGCTGAGATTTTTTACCCTTGTCGAGCGTGGCGGTGAGTTCGAGAACTTCGAGTTCCGGTGTCACGAAGGCGGAACTCAGGAGCTCCGGGTAACCGTTACGCTGGGCAAGGTTTCTGAACTTGGCACGGAGCGGTGACTGGATTTTTTCTCCGACGATTTGCGGAGTGCCGTCGCCACCCTGCACGATGGGGGCGCAGTCGCCAATCGTGGTGGCTTCGAGCATGTAAAGTTTTTGGCAGGCGAGCGCGATAAGGCTGCCCGCACTGATCGCTTTCTTTTTCACGAGCGCGATGGTGGTCGGGCCCTTGACTGCCATAATGGTGTCTACCAGATCGAACGCGGCGTCGAGGCGGCCGCCGAAGGTGTTGATTTCAAAGATGATGTAGTCCGGCTTTTCCTGGAGCGCTTCATCGATGGCGCGGGCGCAGAAATCGTACATGGACGGTTCCACATCGCCTTCCAGCTTAATCCAGACGGCGTGCTTTTTAGTTTCTTGAGTAATGACCGAATCGGTTGCCGTTTTGGCGGAATCGACGGGGGCGATTGATGTGGTGTCGGCGAAACAGATCGCCGCAAGCACCAAAAGGGTTGAAAAAATACGCTCAAACAACTTCATACCTTCAATATATGAAGATTTTGTCCTAAAAAGTGCAAAATTTCGCGAAAATTGACAGAAAGTAAAGGTCGGTGTCGTTAAAAGTCTTCTGCTGTCACACGGATTATGCGCAATAATTTATTGAATTTGAATATTTTGAGAACATTTTGAAATGTAAAATCTTCAAAAATATCAAATAAATATTGATTTTTGTATTGCTTTTGTTGGGTTTTGTGTGTATATTTTGAGAATAAATTTGAGAACAATTTCAAAAGGGATGGATGAAAATGGTTTCAACAGGTTCCAAAATGGCTTCTAGAGTGGCGCTCGGTGTTTCGCTGCTCGGATTCGCAGGGGCTTATGCCCAGGTGACGCTCAGTTCTGCCGAAGGTTGGCTCGAATCGGTTTTTGCCGAATGGGCTTCCGATGGTTCGGACAGCTACAATATTTACTATTCGGGTGCGGGCGCAAGCAACGTCAAGGTGGATGCCCCGCTCATTCGCAAATATGGTTCCAAGTACCGTGTCGATGTGGTTGGCCTCAAGGCCGGTAGCTACACGCTCAAGATCGCGTCTGTAAAAGGCGGCAAGGAAATCGCTTCGACGAATTCCAAGTCGCTGACGGTCAAGGCTCATGACCGTGCCGGTTTTGCGTTCAGCAATGGCCGAGTTCCGGGCGCCTACAAGGCTGATGGAACCCTCAAGGACGGTGCCGTCGTTCTTTATATTACTGAGAGCACCAAGAATTCGGTGACGATGGACGTGACGACGAGTGCCAAGGGTGCAAAGACGACTTGCAAGAGCTTCCAGGGTATCTTGAATTGCTACAAGAAAGGTTATGAGACGGTTCCGCTTGATTTGCGTTTTATCGGCAATGTGACGGATTCCGATTCGCTCGTGCAGGGTGATATGATGATCGACCTCAACGGCTCCGAAAAGTCCTACGTGACGGTGGAAGGTATCGGTAACGATGCAACGGTGAACGGCTGGGGTATCCGCATCAAGAATGCACAGAACGTGGAAATTCGCAACTTGGGCGTTATGAATGTCGATTCCAAGGAAGGCGACAACATCGGCTTGCAACAGGATAACCAGTACGTGTGGGTTCACAACAACGACTTTTTCTACGGCCATGCCGGTAGCGACAAGGACCAGGTCAAGGGCGATGGCGCCTTGGATTGCAAATTGTCTACATACATTACTTTCAGTTACAACCATTTCTGGGATAATGGCAAGTCGAATTTGTTAGGTCTTAAGGAAGGAACAAGCGAAGGCTACTACATCACGTATCATCACAACTGGTACGACCATTCCGATAGCCGTCACCCGCGTGTGCGTTACTACAGCGCCCACGTGTACAACAACTACTACGATGGCAATGCCAAGTATGGCGCAGGTTCTACGCTCGGCTCGTCCGTGTTCATGGAAGCAAACTATTTCCGCAACTGCAAGTATCCGATGATGACCTCGTTGCAGGGGACTGACGTCTATGCGAGCGGTACCAAGCGCGATCCGACGAACAACGGTACGTTCAGCAAGGAAGCGGGCGGTACGATCAAGGCTTACAACAACTACATGGAAGGTTCTTATACGTTCATTCCGTATGGCGCAAGCAAATACATTTTGAAGGGTGAAGAAACCGCAATTGGCGATATAGATTCCAAGGTTGATTTCGACGCTTACGTAGTGACCTCACGCGATGCGAAAGTCCCTGCTACGGTCAAGTCCTATTCGGGTGAAAATACCTACAACAACTTCGATACCGACAAGTCTATCATGTACAGCTACACGGTGGATTCTCCGGAGCAGGCCGTAGCCAATGTGCGAGCCTATGCGGGCCGTGTGCAGGGAGGCGATTTCAAGTGGAACTTTGACAACTCGGTTGACGATGCATCTTCTGACGTGAATCAGAAGCTGAAAGATGCCCTGATGGCTTACAAGGGTAGCAATGGCGAAGTTATGGAATACTCCAGTTCTTCTGTGAAACCGGAATCGAGTTCTTCGTCTGTGGCAAGCTCTAGCTCTGAATCGTCTTCTAGCTCGGTCTCTTCAAGCAGCGAAAAGCAAGAAAGTTCTTCTAGCAATGTGGATAATCCGGAATCTAGCAGCTCGGCCGAAGGTGATTCGACAACAGGCTTTGCTGCGACGGTGGCTTATGCCGAAGTTCCGATGCGCTATGTGGCCCGCGATGCCCGCCTCAAAATTTTCGCCGAAGACGTTCGCAAGTTGAGTGTGGTCGGGCTGAATGGCCGCAAGGTACAGCTTGCAACTGAAACGGTGTCGCAGTCCAGCGTAGACCTGAGTAGCCTTAAGCCGGGAATTTACCTAGTGCGCCTGGTGGCGGGCGGCAAGGCTTACCAGCAAAAAATTGTGAAACGATAGAGTGTCGCATGGTTCTTGTTGCGTTTTCTGAGGTGTTCGGGACGGCAAGAACTTTGTGTGGAGTAGCTCCCGGGCGTGTTCGCCCGGGAGTTTTCCCTTGCCAAGAGGTTTGTATTTTGTTACATTATGGATATGATGATCAAGAATCTACGACTTATTAACCTACTAGGACATTGCGCTGGAGCGCAAGCCGGTTTTTAAGCATAGGTTCAAGACGATTTTAGAGTTTTAACCCAAGGATTTAAACCATAAGGCCCGCTCCAATAAGGACGCGGGCTTTCGTTTTTGAGTCAAATTTCTATTTTTTAGATGAAAAATGAGCTTGCCGCCTTGTTGGACTGGCAAGGAGATAAAAAATGAGCGAAAATAAGAACACGATTGAAAGACAACCCTTCTTTTACGACGTCACGCTGCGTGACGGTAACCAGGCTCTTCCGAAGCCCTGGAACAATGCCCAGAAAAAGGACGTGTACCTGCAACTCTTGAAACTCGGCGTGCAGGGCGCCGAAGTCGGTTTCCCGGCTTCGTCCGAAATGGATTTCGAATCGTGTAAGGAACTGGCCCAGCTGACTGCCAAGATGGCCGAAGAAGGCGACGAAGTCGCAAAGCGCATCGTGGTATCGGGTCTGGCCCGCTGCGTGGAGAGCGATATCCAGCGCTGCTGGGAAGCGGTGCAGTACGCTCCGCATCCGCGTATCCATACCTTCCTTGCCACAAGTCCGCTGTCCATGGAACATGTGCTGCACATGACGCCGGAACAGGTGAAGGAAAAGGCGGTGCATTGCGTGAAGTTTGCAAAATCGCTCGTTGGCGACAAGGGCGATGTGGAATTCAGTGCCGAACATTTCGGTGACTGCCTCGAAAACATGGATTTCGTGATTGATGTGTTGAAGGCCGTGGTCGAAGCCGGCGCGACGACCATCAACCTGCCGAATACGGTCGAACGTTATCGTCCGTTCCTGTACGTGAACCAGATCAAGCAGGTGTACGAAGCCCTGCCGAAGAATATTACGATTTCGGTGCATTGCCATAATGACCTGGGCATGGCGACGGCCGCCACTGTCGAAAGTTTCTTCGTGGGTGCGACCCAGCTGGAAGTTGCCCTGAATGGTCTCGGTGAACGTTGCGGCAACACGAACTTCTACGAAGTCGCAGTCGCGCTGCATAACTCCGGCGTGAATACGGGCCTGCAC
This sequence comes from Fibrobacter sp., assembly GCA_017530965.1. Taxonomy (GTDB): domain Bacteria; phylum Fibrobacterota; class Fibrobacteria; order Fibrobacterales; family Fibrobacteraceae; genus Fibrobacter. The sequence continues at coordinate 12,758 of JAFXLS010000035.1, read as the reverse complement.
ATGGAGCGCATTTACGAAACGGCGATCCTGATTTCTCAGTGGTCGGGTATCAGTATTTACAGCCGCGCCCCGCTGATCGGTGCCGAAGCGATTGTGCACCGTAGCGGCATCCACCAGGATGGCGCCTCCAAGACGAAGGACATGAAGAAGGGCGCCTACCGCCCCATCGACTACTCGATTATTGGTCGTCACCAGAACGATTCGCTCAGCTTTACAAGCCAGAGTGGCCGTACCGCCGTGTACGAAATCATCACGAAGTTCGGCTACAAGATGTCTCTCGCCGAAGCCGCTGAACTGCAGCCGATTCTGAAGGCTTGCAGCGAAAAGGAAGGCGAATTGTCTGCTGAACGCGTGCTGGATGTGTTCCGCGAGCATTTCGTGAATGTGAACGGCCGCTTGATTTTCAACAACATCGAAGTCGTGCCTGACGAAAACCGCTTTATCTTCCACTTCAAGAAGGATGGCGAAGCTTTGGTGAAGTCCGTGACGGCCGAAGGCCCGATCGAGGCTGCTCTCATGCTCATGCGCGAAATTGGCATGCCGGTGGAACTCGTCAAATACCGTCAGCTCGTGGTGCCTGAAAAGGACAAGGTTTGGGCAGGCCGAGGCCTCAGCCGCATTGTGCTGAAGGCGAACAACGTCGAAGTCGAAGGCCGCGGTGTGTCGAGCGATACGCTCAAGGCAAACATGCGCGCTCTCTTTGGTGGCGTGAACCTGCTGTATAAGAAGTAACCTAAACCGGGAGGCCATATGCTTGACCAACTGAAACGCCCATTCAAGAAACGCTACGACAAGGTTCGCGAGTATGCGGCCCAATATGTCGGGCCTGTGAAGGATTCGGTGACCAAGCTAATGGCCATGCTTCCGAAGATGGATGCTTTCGCTGGCTCTGAGGATTTGGCCGAAGGCGAGGTTATTCCTGTAGAAAGCGGCAATAAGCTTTCTGGTCTCAAAGGCTTTGTTGCCAAGTTCAAGGATTTCAAGAAATCCCTCAAGGGACTTACCGATTTTCAGAAGTTGCTACTCTTGACCATTGCCGTCGTGCTCCCCGCAGGGATGTTTATCTCGGTGGCTCTTCTCGGATTCTTTAATCGGAAGAAGTGATGTTTTCTGTGAAGGTTTAGGAGAAAACAAGTGAATACAGAATTGAATATGAAAAGAACGAAGCAATTCGTTGCTTCCGTTCTTGTGCTTGCATTTTCCATAGTGACTGCTGCGTGCAGTGGCGAGAGCTCGTCGAGCCCGAACAATTCAGGCAACGCGACTGGGTCGAGCGACAGTGGCGATGGAGGCAAGGTTGGTGACGGCAAGGTGGCTTCCGTGTGCGGCTTTAAAAAGTCCGAAAACGTATGGAAGTTCTCCTACTCTACAAACATTTCCGAAGAATACACCTGGGTTGGTGAATCTACGGTGGAATTCAAGGAATACATGAATGCCTACCACATGGACGAGGACGATACGACTTATACGGATGTGGATCGCGACGAGTTCTTTGACCGCATCATGGAACGCTGCCTCGATTTGAACGACCTGCTGGAGGAATCCAGTAGCAGTAAGGATACCGAATCAATCTCTGCTGATGAGGTCGCAGCTTCGAATGGTAGGGAATCTTATGATGATACTGAAGCATCTAAGGATGAGAATTGATGCTTTCTTCCCGCTTGCCAAAAGATCTTTCTCCGTCTCCGTTCTTTGCTGAATTGGAGCGTGCGAAGGCGGAGTCTGCTCCGTTTATTGACATGACGGTGAGCACGCCTGTGAAGGCGGGGTTGCCGGTGGAGCTGGATGCCGCTGTCGATGAAGGCCGCGGGTCTTTTGATTGTTGGAATCCGGACGCGGCTGGTTGGAAGTCGGCGCGCGAAGCGGTGGTGGAGTATTACCGCGAACGAGGCGGAAACTTTACGGCTGGTCAGATTCTTCTGACAGCAAGTACCAGCGAAGCATACTCTGTTTTATTTAAGACTTTCTGCGACTCGGGCGACGTGATTCTGACGCCGATGCCGGGATATCCGCTGCTCGATACGCTTGCGCAGCTCGAACATTTGGAATGTGCGCCCTATTTTCTGCAGCTGAAGCGTGAGAAGTCTTCTTTCCGTTTCGTTCTTGATTCCGACAGTTTGCTGGCGGCTCCGGAAAAGGCAAAAATCTTGTTGCTGGTTTCGCCGCATAACCCGACGGGCCATTGCGTGTCCCGCGAAGAATGGAATATTGCGGTCCGCTTCTGCGAAGAGAACGACATGGTTCTAGTGGTCGACGAAGTCTTCGGCGATTACGGCTTTTCGAACAAAGTTTCGCGGACATGGAAATATGTTTTCGGTACGTGTCATCCTGAGCGCCAGTCGATATACGAAACTAGTCAACTTGTTGACTTAGTTGAGTTAGGTTCAAAGGAGCAGGATCTCTGGGATGCGGGCGGAAACGACCTCATCAATTTGCCGGAGAATGGCCCCAAGTGCCCGATATTCTGGCTGAATGGCTTAAGCAAGGCCGTGGGCTCGCCGCAGCTCAAGCTCGGCTGGATGGCTTTCTACGCCCCGCGTGAACGCTTCGAAGAAATCCGCGCAGCGCTCGAATTCGTGGAAGACGCTTACCTGAGCGTGTCCGCTCCGGCGCAGGCTCTCGGCACCGCGCTCCTCAAGCAGTCCGCCGCCTACGAATCGCGCGTCAAGGGGCGCCTTTTGCAGAACTGGCAGACGCTCCGCGAAGCATTCTCGGCCAAGTACTGCCCCGAGGTTCTCGGCGGCTGGTATGCGGTTGTGCGCCTCGGCGAAGACGACGAGGAACTCACGCTCCGCCTGCTTAAGGAAAAGCATGTGCTGGTGCAGCCCGGATTCTTCTTCGATTTCGATGAAGACGGCTGGGTGGTAATCAGCTTATTGCAGGAACCCGCGACCTTCAAGGAAGCGGTGCAGCGAATGAAGGCGCTGTAATAGCAGATTTTAAAGCTACAGGTGAGCCTTTAGCTTTTCAATAATTTCGTCTACATTGGTGAAGGCGCACACGGGCAGGCTGATAGCTTGCTTTGAAACCTTCACTGAATTCGGATCGGGGTGGTCTTCTTCGATCCAAATGATGCCGCCCAGGGGCTCCTGGTAAAATTGCCTAAAGCAAGGCTGATTCCGCAGGGCACTGGGGTAGTGGATGCAGTAGGGAATTTCTGCCGCTTTCAGTTTCTGGATAAAACCTTCGCGATTCTCGGCCAAAACCGTATATTGGGCATAGGTGCACTTGCATCCGGTTTCGATTTTTTGCGGGACAATCTTTTCGCCGGCTGTAGCGGTCCAGTTGTATTCGGCAAAAAAGGCATCGTACTTGGCTGCATTTTGGCGCCTGACCACAAGTTCTTCGTCCAGGTGTCTGAGTTTTACGCGGAGAACTGCCGCCTGCAGTGCGTCGAGTCGGCTATTCATGCCGGCAATTTCGTGCTGGTAACGCCCGGCGCTCCCATGGTTTGCGATCATGCGGCTTTTTTGGGCGAAGTCTTCGTTAGAGGTGAAGAGCGCGCCGCCATCTCCGTAGCAGCCGAGAGGCTTGCTCGGGTAAAAACTGGTGATGGCAATGTCTCCGAAAGTGCATGCCATCTGGTTAGTCCTGGCCCCGAATGCCTGGGCGCTGTCCTCGATAATCCAGAGCTTGTGTTCCGTTGCGATTTCGCGCAGTTCCTTGAAGGGGGCGCATTGACCGAAGAGATTTACTGCAATAATGCCCTTGGTGTGCGGTCCAATCAGTCCTTTGACGCTTTTGGGGTCGATTTGCAGGGTTTCTCGGTCAATATCGGCAAATTGGGGAATGCCACCGAGAAGGGCAACGCATTCTGCGGGGGCAATAAAGGTAAAGTCGGGGACAATAACCTCGTCACCAGGGTGTAAATCCATGGTCATCAGGGCTATGGTAAGGGCGTCCGTGCCGCTAGCGCAGGTAATTGCGTGGGTGTTCCCGCCCAAATATTCCGAAAGTTCCTTTTCGAGGGTCTGAACCTGGGGACCTCCTATGTAACAACCGCTATCCAACACCTCTCGTTCGGCTTTTTCCAGTTCAAAACGGTATTTTTCGCGTTGTGCAGTTAAATTTACAAAGGAAATCATGCGCCCAAAGATATAAATTTTTGCCCACCCCTTGAAATATTTCCAATATTTACTAACTTTGAACCAACATTTTTAAGTAGGTTTTCACCCGGAGATAATAAGGTGCCTCAACACAAATCTTGCAAAAAGCGTCTGCTTCAGGCCGAAAAGGCCAATGCCATGAACCGTTCTACCCGTTCCGCTATCCGTACCGCCCTCAAGGCTGTCCGTAGCGCAACTTCTAAGGAAGAAGCCCTCAAGGCCATGCCGGCTCTGTTCAGCATGCTCGACAAGGCTGCTGCCAAGGGTCGTGCCGGTTTCTGCGCTAACCGCGTCGCTAACTACAAGGCCAAGGCCGCTAAGGTCGTTAACGGTCTCGCCTAATTAATCGCTAAGTCGATTTAGTGCGAATTTGAATAAGCCGATACACAGTGTGTGTCGGCTGTTCGTGTATATTCAATTTTCTATATTAGCTTATGATGGATTCGATTAGGCTTTTTCTTGAAACTCGTTTTGGCGGAATTCTGGATCATTCCGTGATTCAGCGCCTGTTTGTTGCTTTGCTGCTCTTGGTGGCGGCTCGCCTTCTTTTGATGTTCTTGAAGTATGTCATTAATCATGCCGAAAACCGGGGCTTGGATTCTTCGGCCAAACCGCTGGTCTATTCGCTATTCTCGTACTGCATCTACATTGTTACTTTGTTGTTAGTGCTGCATGTGCTGGGCGTGAATACCGCGGGTATTGTGGCTCTGGTTGGTGCAGCGAGCTTGGCCGTGGGCCTCGCCTTGAAAGACGCCTTGGCAAATATCGCCTCTGGCTTGCTTTTGCTGTTCCTTCGCCCCTTTAAGGCAGGTGATTACATTGAATGTGGCAATATCAAGGGGAACATCATCGGAATCGGGCTTTTCAATACCACCCTTCGTACCATAGACGGCCTGTATGTATCTTCGCCGAATACGTCTCTATGGGGCCAGCCTATTGTGAATTTTAGCAAGAATCCTCTCCGCAGGCTCGAAATTACGGTGGGCATCGACTACGGGGATTCCCCGGAAAAGGCACTCGATATTATGCGGGACGTGGTGGCCGGCGAACCTTTGTTCATGCGTAAGCCTGAACCCCAGTTCTTTGTCTCGGGGCTCGAAGACAGTGCCGTGAACGTGACCTTTAGGGCTTGGGCCCGCACCCAGGATTACTTTAACCTGCGCTGGAAATACACCGCCGAAATCAAGAAGCGCTTTGCCGAGGAAAACATTACGATTCCTTTCCCGCAGCGCGTGGTTCATTGGGCAAATACTCCGCAAATTTAAATTTTCAGTCATATTCCGCTTTAGAATGCTTAAATCGCAGATTTTGTGGTCTACGAAATTATTTTTTTATTAGATTTGAGACAGATATATCAAGGATGTGTAATGTCTTCGATAAATTTTGCTACACGAGAGATTAGTTGTAAAGTCGTTTACTATGGACCGGGCCTTAGCGGTAAGACCACCAATTTGCAGGTGATTCACCAGAAGATGCCCCAGGACAAGCGTACCGATATGGTGTCCCTTGCGACTGAAGGTGACCGTACGCTCTTTTTTGACTTTTTGCCGCTTAATTTAGGGGATATCAAGGGGTTCAAAACAAGGTTCCAGCTTTATACGGTTCCTGGTCAGGTCTACTATAACAGTACCCGTAAGCTTGTGCTTCGTGGTGTAGACGGCATTGTTTTTGTGGCCGACTCCCAGAGGTCCCGTCAGGCTGAAAACCTGGAAAGTTTGCAGAACTTGCGCCAGAACCTGCAGGATTACGGCATGGATCTGGACGATATGCCTTTCGTGCTCCAGTACAACAAGCGCGATATGGATAACGTGTTCACTCTCGATGAACTGAATGCGGAACTGAACCCGCGCAATGTGCCTTTCTTCCCGGCCACGGCCCACAACGGTAAGGGTGTGGTGACGACGCTTAAGACCATTGCCATGCTCGTGATTGAAAAGTTTAACGTTAAGCAGGGCTTCCTTCGTCAGGCTGCGGCCAATGTCGGTAATACCGGCGTTCACGATGTGTCGCTTACCAAGGAAGGTGTTTCGGTCAAGGCTTCTCAGCCTGCCGCTCCGGCTCAGCCCGCAGCTGCACCTGCCGCCCCTGCCCAGCCGGCATCCCCGTTCCGTATGCCGTCTTTTGCGGCAAAACCGCCTTCAGCGGCCCCTGCCCAACCTTCGACTGCCGGCGCCGGTCTGTTCCAGAAAGGTGCCACTTCTTCGCCCTTCGGTCGCCCCCGTGCAGCTACAACTGTACCGCGTATGCCGACCTTCGGCCGCGATGTAGCTAAACCCGCAGCCGATGCTGATGACGAAATTGAATTGCGTCCGTACGTGCCTAAGAAGAAGTAGTTTTACGAAGGTGCATTATGAGCGATTTTACCATTTATTCTGATGATGCCGCCAAAGTTCAGCGTTTAATGTCCGCCTACCAGGCTAGCGTCAAGGCCGAATATATTGTTCTTTGCCATCGTGATGGATCTATTATTGCAGAAGTTGGTTCTTTGGGAATTGATGCAACTCCGCTTGCAGTGCTCAGTACGGCCTCTTTTGACTCGGCCCGTCAGGTGGGCATGATGCTCGGTGGCGAAAATTTCCAGGCAGTGTCTTTCACTGGCGAGAACCGTTCCATCTACATTGCTCCGGTGGACCAGGCTCTCTTGTTGGTGCAGATTTTCCCGAGCCCCAAGCTCCCGAACCGCATTGAAGACTTTAATCGTCTGCTGGTCGAAAAACTGGTCGATGCTGTGCCTGCCTTTACGCAGAATACCAGCAGCCTGGTTCGTTAAACGTTTGACTTAGGACCGCCTCGTGACAAAGTTTCCTCCGCTTCGCAACTTGCGGAAAACGACGATTGTCGTTCTGGTGGTCTTTCTTGGATTCTTGGTTCACCGTATTGTGGTGGCCTTGCACGGTGCTGAAACCATTTGGAATTCAGCCGAGACGGAACTGTCCATGGCGCAGAGCGTTGTCTGTAGCCATATTGTGAATGGTTCCCCCTTCGGTGTCGATAGCGTGTTCGAAGAGGGCATGCGTCTTTACTATTACTCCACGGTTTCGTCGGCGTTACAGCTGGGGGACGATACCCTGAAGCACATTTGGTTCAATGGTGCAGATACGGTGCAAAAGCTGGCCTGCAATATGACCCAGGATGTTTGCTTGACGACCATTGTGCCCGCTCTCTTGAAACCGGGTGAATGGAGCGTGGATCTGGTGGCCGGCCGCAAATTGCTTTCGACCCGTCAGTTTATTGTAGAACCTAACGAAAGGTAGCTAGAATGTCCCGGCAGTTCTGGTTGGGACTCCTGTTGCTTGCGGTATGCGCTTTCGGCATGGATATGGATTCTTTGCCGGTGTGGGATCCCTCTATCTTGGTCCGTGAAAACTCTTTTGTTCAAAATGCGGACACGGCGGCCCGTAATGATTCCCTTGAAACCCATGGCTACAAGACTGTACAGATTACGGTGGGCGATGGGGGAACCCAGGTGGATCAGGAGCTACGCCTTTCGATTACGGGAAAACTGACCGACAGCGTGTACATTGACGCTTTGCTGAGCGATGTGGGCCGCCGGGCGGGAGACCAGACCACGGCGACTTTGCGCGAGGTGGACCAGATTTATTTCCGTGTAGAATCGCCCCATTACTTTTTGCATCTGGGCGATTTGACTTGGGTGGATTCTTCCATGGGGTTCACCGGAATGTCCCGTGCTTCTCTTGGTGCCATGGGTGGCGTGCGGGGTGATTTCGGTGGCGGTTACGCGCAAGTGCGCGGTGTCATCGGTACCGACGAGGTTCAGCATTATACTCGAACATTTAATGGTGTCAGTGGCCAGCAGCTGGGGTATTCGTTGGATGGTTATGGCAGTTTTGTTGCGGTGGTGCCGCAATCCGAAACGGTGTGGCTGAATGGAGTGCGGCTTTCGCGAGGCCGGGATTACTTGGTGAACTACGCTGGCGGCATGCTTGATTTTAAGGGATCCGTTCTCCCGAGTTTTGACGATGAAATCCGCGTGGAATACGATGCCTATGAAAACGACAACATCTATATGCTCAAGGGGGCGGCGGCCAGCTACAGGCACCCGAACCTGTACTTGGATGTATCCGGCTTTAGGCTTGAAAACGATGTGGACCGCTTAAAACGTGGCGTATGGACTGATGATGATTATGCCATGCTCAAGGCAGACCGTGGCGATGAGTTTGTTCGAGATGATACTTTGCCGGCTTTGCACAGGCCCGACCGTACGGAGCGTATGAATGCCCGAATCCGTACGCAGTATAACCGGCAACTCTATACTGATTTTGAGATGGCCGTGAACCGTACGGACACAAATATTGTGTCGAGCCATGTAGATGGCTCGTCGGGCAAGGCATTCCGCTGGTTTGTGACTACGGATTCTACCCGCGACTTGGTGCATTTCCCGCTGGCGATGTCGGTGTATGGCAACCGCGTGCAGCAAGGCTTTGATATTCTAAAGTACCCCGGAAGCGACTTGGACTGGAATCTTTACGGTTTGCGGGATAGTTGGGACTTGGCCTATACGGATACTTCTTTTTTGAATGATGATCTGTTGCATGATGAATATACCATGCGGACTCGTTTTGCAAAAGAGTGGTTCGGGTCTGCGCAGTGGGGTTACCGTCGCAATGCCGACGAAGACTGGAATTCTTCTCGCGTAGAGTTGGGTGTACAGCACCGCAATCGCAATGCCGTTGGAAATCTGGCCTTGATTCGTGTTGCCAGCGTGCAGGAGCAAGAAATGGAACGCTACCAGGGAACTCTGGACGGTGAATACCTGCAGGGAATGGTGCGCCCCTTTGGCGCAGGCGATTTGCGCTATACGAAGATTGATGCTTTGGATTCTGACATTCAAGACGAAGTACTTTACGGTAGGTCCTCCAGCGGCTTGGGAATTTATTTCGACCGAGGTGAAATTCGTGAAAGCGTGGGCGGGCGAATGGCCAAGCGCCGTGGCGATACCTATGGCGATGAATGGGCCGATTCCTTGTGGGCCTCCACTTGGGTGCAAGAGGCTAACTATAACAGCCGCTATTTTACCTTGGCTCATTTGCTGCAATACGAACGCATGCGCACGGATTCGTCGGAAAGCGAAAACAGTTGGCTGGGTAACTTGAACTCCCGCTTTGGCGGCGAGGAATTGGGCTGGCAAGGTAATGTGTCTTATAAACTGGGCCTTACCGAAGAACAGATTTATACTGCAGTCTACAAGGCGGTGGCGCCTGGAACGGGCGACGTGCGTTACGACAGCTTGACTTCTAGCTATATCGAGGGGGTGGACAACGGTGACTTTGTTTACGAGGGCATGGGCCGTAACGATTCCGTGGGGGCAGTGCTTTCATCGGATGCCGCCTTCGATATTGAGCTTCGTTTTAATCCAGGGCTTGTCTTTGGCGTACGGGATGGATTCTTGCGGGATGTGACCTTGGGCGGTTCTTACGAAGGCGAAGGCAGCGATACCACAGGCAAAAAGATTTATTTCCCGCCAGTCACGACTTCGCAACTGCATCGCATGACGTCTGGCCGCATGGCGGTTGAAGGCCTTGTCGATTGGCAACACCCCTCGGGCGTTTCGTTGGTCTATAAGCCGGGATCCTCTTTCGATAAAAAGCTTTCTTCCATTTCTTACTACGAAACCTCTTATTCCCACAATTTTGAGGCTGGCTACCGCATCAATTTGGATCATTTCGTGGGTGCCACTTTGTTAATCCAAGAAAACGAACTCTCGGCCATGCAGGAATGGAATTGGGATATTTATGACGGAACGCTCCGTTATCGTTTTGATTTCTTGCAAGGCTTTTATGTTCAGCCCTTGGGACGCTACCGTGTAGGTGAAGGGGCCGATGGATCCGGTCGCGAAGATGGTGAATTTGAGGCGAACCTTTGGGAGGGGGCGCTCCGTGTTGGTTATAATAAGCAAAAAAAAGTGAATTCCTTCGCCAATTTCTCGGTGGTGCAGGTGGATAGCCGTGGTGAAATTATTCCGTATCAGGTCATGACGGGTTACAATGATGGGCGCACGTATCGTTTTGAATTTTCGCTCTCGGTAGATATCAACGATTTTATTTCGATGGGGTGTAGTTACATTTTGCGGTTTGGCGACGCCGAAGAGAACATCTTCCAGAAGCTTAGCACCGAAGCGAGGGCGTACTTCTAATGCGTAATGTGAAATGTGTGATGTTCGCGTTGATCGCTTGTTCGCATGTGTTTGCGGCGGATTGCCGTATTACATCGGTGCAGTGGCAGAGTGAACATGAGCCTTACGAAGAAACGCAGGTTCAGGCGCTGGTGGGCAAGTCTTGCGAAAGTTGGCCCATTACCCGTGAACGAATTCTAAACTATTACGAAAACCGGGGATTCCTTGCGGCCCAAATGAAGGGTGCCGTAGATTCATCGGGTGTATTGACGATTGAAATGGAACGGGGGGCCGCCTGGGTTTGGGCGAATCCTGAAAATATGGATTCTTCGGGGAGTAAACCCGAGGTGTTCCGTAAACAGACCGGAATCGTTGCGGGCAATCTTGTTTCGCCTTTGGATTTGGAACGCTCCGACATGAAGCTTGCCCGATTGGGTTATTACAATCCCGTGGCTCCCGTACAAATGTTCCGTGACCCCAATCGCAATCGCATTATTCCGTTGTACCATATGCAGGCGGCTGCCGTTTCGGAGGCTTACGCCTTGTTGACTTATTCCAGCGAGACGGATGTTTGGGAAGGTAACGTGAATGTTTCGCTCTACAATATTCTCGGAACCGCCCGCGACTTGCTTTTGGAGGGTTATACGGCCGATGATGCCCGCCGCTTGGAAGGCTCATACAAGGAACCTTGGATCTTTGGTACAGATTGGAACTTGATTGCACGCGGGTACTTCGACGAAGATTCTTCGGAACGCGATGCCTATGGCGAATTGGGAATTTCACGCGATATCGGCTTTGATTTTACCGTGGGCGTTTTCCTCGGCGCTGGTAGCAACCGCAAAACATCGTCGCTTGAACTTGCTTATGTGTCGCTTGACCGATTCGTGCTGCCGCGCTCGGGTACGCGATTCAACGGCGCTATTGTTTGGAATATGGACCGCCCCGATTCCTTGGACAATTACCTGAAGGCCTCTGCCAAATTCTCGCGGTACTTGCCGCTTTACGGCAATTGGATTACGCGCTTTAGCGGAGCCGCCGGCGGAATCTTCCCGACGGATGCCGATTTGGACCGCTTCGACTATTTCGCGCTAGGCGGTATGGATAGCTTCAGGGGCATGGATGTGCGCTTTATGCGGAGCCGTGCCTACGGATATTCCGAATTCGCACTCCTGTGGCAAGATGGTTACGACTTGAGCATTGAGGCTTTCTACCAGCCGGGACTTTACCGCGCGTTTGTGCCGGATCATGGTTGGAAACGCGAACATGATTATGGCGTTGCCTTTACGCAGTACCGCGGCAATTGGAGCGTGAACCTGTACTACGCCCTCCGCAACGGCGAGAATTACCTCGACGGCATAATAGGATTCGGACTGAAAACGCTGTTTTAATGTGGAGTGTGGGATGTGTAATGTGAAATGTTAGATTTGTCATTACACACTACACATTTCACATTTGTCATCGCGGCGTAAGCCGCTCGCTAAACCGGAGTTTTGCTTTTCTCGCCGGCGATTTCGCGGACGAGTTTCGGCACCAGATAGCCTGGCAGCTTGGTGCGGATTTCTGCAATCAGCTTGCGGGCTTCGTCATCGCTCACTTCAAAATGGGCAACTCCGTTCGCATGGTCCAGCTGGTGCAAGTAGTAGGGGAGTACACCCTGTTCAAAAAGCTTGCGGCACAAGGCGTTGAGTTTGGCGGCGTCATCGCTGATTCCCCGCAGCAGCACACTCTGGTTCAAGAGCGTCCAGCCGCTAAAGCGCAATTGTGCAAAAACGGTTGCCGATTCTTCGTCGAGTTCGTCGGCGTGATCCACATGCGATACTAACACACAGCTAAACCTTGCCGGCAGTTCGCGCAACAGTTCAAAATGCTGCATCACCAGGTCCGGGCGCATCACGGGGAGGCGCGTATGGATGCGGAGCGTGGTGACCGAGGGGTGCATCGCAATCGCTTCAATCAGTTCGCGGAAGGCGCCGGGACCGAGAGTCAGCGGGTCGCCGCCTGAAAGAATCACTTCCCAAACGTCTGTGTGGGTATCGAGCCAGTGGCTCACCTGGCGTGCAACGTCGGGTGTGTTCTGGAAGGGGTAGTTCTTGCGGAAACAGAAGCGGCAACGGGCACCGCAGGTGGCGGTCGAGACAATCAGGGCGCGCTGGTCGTATTTCTGGATGACGCAGTCGGATTTTCCGGCCGGTAAATCGCCCACGGGGTCGTCTACAAATCCATCGACCTTCTTGAGTTCGTCTTTGGTCGGCAAAATTTCGCGCAACAGGGCGGCGGGGTCGCTTGCCTTCTTGATTAGGTCGGCATAATGCCTAGAACAAAGGAACGGAAACTTCGGATTCAGGTCAAGATTGGCAAGTGCGGTGGTTTTGGCGATAGTTGTCGCCAAATCGGATCCCAAATAGTCCAAAAAGTCAGGGATTTGCGTAAAAACGGTAACGGGGCTTTCCATTATATTGCTAAATTTAGAATCAAAATCAACAAGAGGATAATATGGGTACTGTAAGCACCAACGAATT